>NZ_CAKTTZ010000026.1 GCF_934617235.1 uncultured Ellagibacter sp.
ACAACCTCGTCGTCCCTCTTGAAGTAAATCGGGCCGAGGTGCTCCGCCATCTCAAACGCGCACCCCATGTCCTCCGCAGCTTCCTTGACCACCCCGAGAATTGTCTCGAAGTCGGCGCTGATGGGATAGCGGATATCGAGCGCCGCCGTAGCCGTGTCCCCCTCAACCGCGAGCTTGCCGACGTTGAGCGTGAGCGGCCCCGACGCCTCATCGGCGCACGCGCAACCGAGCAATCCCCCGTTGTAATCGCCGCCGACACGCCGCGCGAACGCCGCCACGAACGCATGGCAATCGAGTTCCTCGCCCAGCGCGTCGAGCAGGGCCATCGTGCCGACAACCGCGTTAACCCCGCGCTCGGGGAACATGGCGTGAGCACCCTTCCCCTGCACGATCGCTTCAACGCGCTCCCCGTCGCAGCTCACCTGCGCCTCGACGCACAGCGCGCGCGCCGCATCCTCCAGCGTGCGCGCCGCATCCTCAGGACACGCCGCCACAAGCTCAAACCGCGCGTTTGTGGGGACGCTGTTGCGGGCAACGCCACCCTCGAAGGACACAAGCCGCACCTGCGACGCGCCATCGCGCTCAATCTTCCAAATGTAGTCGAAGTCGATGAGTCCCTTCTCGCCGAAGATCAGCGGGAACATCCCATCGGCAGCGAAGGAAATCTCAGGTGCCTCGGCATGCTCGGTGTAGTACTTGATATCTTCCCAGCCGACTTCCTCGTCCCCGCCGACCACGATGCGAATCCTCGAATCATCGGGGATCATCCCGTTGTCGCGCAGGTGCTTCGCGGCATACAGCGCGCAAACGAGCGGACCCTTGTCGTCGACGGTGCCCCTTCCGAAGAGCTTGCCGTCTTTAACGATGCCCTCGAAAGGATCGCTTTCCCATCCATCACCTGCGGGAACCACGTCAACATGGCACAACACGCCAACGACATGCTCGCCCGTGCCGATATCGACCTGCAGCGCATAGCCATCGAACTCGGTGACGTCGAAGTCGAACTCGGCCGCCTTCGCGCGCACCCAATCAAAGCCCGCCGCGACGTCCTCGCCGAACGGCATACCCGGCTTCGGATTGCCGTTGTTCACCGTCGGAACGGCGATGATGTCGCACAAGTCACCGACAAGGCCCTCCTCGATGCGCGAGAAATCGTAGTCAGCCATTAAGCCACCTGAGCTTCCTCGGCTGCTTCGGGCTCCTCTTCCACGACGTTGCGCTTCTCAGGAACAAGCTTGCGCAGCACGATGTAGAGCACAAAGGAAAGGACGATTCCCAGGAACACGGAGTAGTCGGTCAGCACGAGCACGGTGAACAGCACGCCCGCAAGCCAGCTCACGATGCCGACCCAATCGAAGCCCGCCTTGTAGAACCAGTTGTCGGGGTTGCCCTTGCGCACGATCCAGTAGTCGGCCACGATCACGCCGGCAACAGGGCCGAACGCCGCGCCGCAAATATTGAGGAAGTCCATGAAGGTGTTCATGATGCCCGTCAGCGCCAAAATTGTTCCCAGGGCGCCCGCAATGAGAGTCATAAGCCCGCGCGATTTCTCGCTGGTGCCGAACAGCATGACCATGTCGATGCCCGCGCTGTAGGAGTTGGTGGTGTTGGTCGTCCACGTCGCGAGGATGAGCACCAGCATACCGAGCACGGGAAGGCCCAAGGTGCACAGGATGTTGCTGATGTCGGAATCGCCAGTCATGACGGCGAGCATGTAGCCCAAAACGATCATGAGAAGGCTCACCGGGAAGACGCCGATAACAGTCGAGAGGATAGTGTCTTTGCGGGTCTTCTGGAAGCGGGTGATGTCACCGGTGACAACCATGCCGCAGGACTGCCCACCGAACGCCATGGCAACGCCCGCAAGCAGAGAGATCTGCGTCTCGGCGGGAGGCCCGTAGGATGCCAGCACCGAAACATCGTAGGTGTTGAAGCAGATGACAGCAGCCACCACAATAACGATGAGCAAAGCGGGGATGGCAACGTTGTTAAGCCAGCCCAAGGCGTTGATTCCCCAAATCGCCGTGAGCATCATGATGACGCCCCAAACGATGATCGAGACGTTCACATCGATGTCGATGCCGAAGAACTGCCCCATCAGGTTTGAGAAAGCCTGGCCGCACACGACGCTCTGGTAGCCGAACCAGCACACCAGCGCGCATGAGAACAGCGTCATGAGGAAGATCCGCACGCCCGTCTTGCCGAACGCCGAGCTCGCCGCGACGCACATCGGCCTGCCAAGATCGCTGCTCTGCATACCGATCAGGGTCATGAAGAACACGGCGATCGCAAAGCCCGCCGCCACGGCGATGATGGCGTTGGGCAGATCGAGGCAGGTGGCCATCGTCGAGCCCACCATAAGGCAGGGAACGCTGACCATGATGCCCGCCTGGATGAGCATGATGGTGACCCAGCTCTTGCGGTCCTTCTGGGGCACCTTGCCCAGTGTGACGCTCTCCATGGAGCCGTCGATTTTCTTCTGTTCGCTCATGTGATGATTCTCCCTGCTAACCAACAAGTTTGTCCGCAATAGGCTTGAGGTCGGGATGGACGAACTCGCCGTTCTCCATGATCGCAACCCCGTCAAGATAGACGCTCACCTTCTCCAGGATGACGTCGAAATGCGTGTCGGAGGGCTGCCCCGCAGGCGGCATGTCCAGCGCACTCACATGCCCGATGCCCCAGCAGGAGCCGCCGTTCAAGCGCTCGTCTTTGACGACGTAGCCAGACATCTCGGTCACACTCGGCAGCATGCCGATCATGGTGTGGGCGATCTTGTGCGCGTTCTCGTCGTAGGCGAACTTGTCGTACCACTTGTTCATGGCCGCCGCGCCCTTCTCGTCGCCGTCGATCTTGAAGACCTCGCCGTTTTCGACGTGTATGAACACGGGCGTGTCGGTGACGAAGTTCGGCTCGGGGTCGGCATAGAGCGCGCGGCAGGCGATAGTGCCCTTCGCCGTTCCCTGCTTCGGGATGACGTTCACCGAGGCAGGCGGCGTGAACACGCCGTACTTGCTGGCATCGCCGTTATCGACGCAGATGAAGTTGTTGTGGTCCATCTCGAAGGTGATGTCGGTGCCCGCGGCGTTGCGCATCGTGTACTCGCTGGACTCGTTGAGCATGTCCTTGATCTTGCACGTCAGCTCGATCATGGCATCGGCATTGAAGCCGCAGTACATGTCGTAGAGCAGGTCGGTGGAGAGGTTCACGATCAGCATGTAGCGCATGCGCTTGTTCTTGACGGTGACCTCCTCGAAGATGTCGGAATACAGAAGGCCCATCGATCCCGCGTCGAGCCAGCAGTCCACGTTCATGAGGAAGGCGATCGTCGCCTCGACGGGGATGGTCGCCTGAGCGGCCTTGCTCTGACCCGGAGGGGTCGCCGTCTTCAAAACGGTGCACTTGATGCCCTCTTCGTGCGCCACTTCAAGGAAGGCCTCAATCTGCGGGAAGTTCGAGCCCTGATCAGCCGTGATGGCGAGAAACTCGTCCGGCTTCATCTTGAAGTAGTCCTTGATCATCGCCTCTGCGACGATGCGCTCTTTGCTCTTTTCCATGGTACGTCCTCTCTTTCGACCTTAACTGATTCCTCGTTCTCTACTTTTATTCAGCAGCGCCTCCCTGATCCTCAGGACGGCCTGCTCTATATCGGCGTCGTCGGCGTAACAGCCTTGGACAAGCCGGATATATCCTTCACCTTGGCTTCCGTAGCAATTGCCAGAATTGACGAAGACCTTCGCCTCGCGCACCAGGTAATCGACGATCTCGTCCGACGTTCCCAGCTGGCTGACATCAATCCAGGAAAGGAAGGCGCTTTGCGGCATCTGCATCCGAACGCCGGGGGCATCGTAGACGAAGCGCCTGCGCCTGTCGAAAATCGCCGAGTACTCCGCAATCAGCTCGTCCCGTTTGCCATAGGCGGCGATGGCGGCGAGCTGCGCTGCGGTGTTCGTCGCCCCGACAACGCTTACCGCGGAGGCGAACAGCGTATCGATGAGCCGGTCCGACGCGACGATGCAGCCGACCCGAAAGCCGCTAAGCCCCATGCCCTTGGAAATGGAGAAGATGGTGACGGTCTTTTGCAGCATGCCCTCCAGCGAACCCAGCGAGACCATTTCCCGCCCGTCGTAGACGATATCCTCGAAGGCCTGGTCAACGATGGCAAGCAAGTCATGCTTGACGATGAACGCGGCAAGCTGCTCGAGCGATTTGCGCGAGTACACGACCGTTGTGGGGTTGTTCGGGTTGGTGAGGATGACAAGCTTGGTCTTGTCCGTCAGGCGCCGCTCGAACTCCTCGATTTCGAGCTCGAACCCCGTTTCGGGGCGCACGGGGACCGAGACGGGAACCCCGCCCAAAATCTCGACGGCCTGGAAGTTGTTCGGATAGCTCGGGTCGACGATCATGACCTCGTCGCCGTGCTCCACAAACGGGATCAGCGAGAAGAACAGGGCAGAGTCCGAGCCGGGCGTAATGATGATGTTGCGCTGCGGGTCGGCGGGGATGCCGTTGAAGCGCGCCACCTTCTCGGCGATGACCTTTTTGAGCTCGGCGTTGCCGATAGGGGCGGTGTAGTGTTGTGCAGTTCCATCGCCCAAGGACGAGACGACGGCACGACGAATGTCCTCGTCCATCCTGTCGTCGGGGAAGAATGGATCGGCCCAACTCAGCATGGCGACATTGTCGGCCTTCATCTTGTCGGCATTGTCCCCCACATCCGCCTTGTTAACGGACTCGAAAAGCCCCCCTTTAAGCGTTTGGAAGAAGGGCGTCATCTTCGATCGCATTGGCATGTTGTCTACCTCACCACGGCTGCCGAGATCTCGCGAGAGACGATGTTGCAAACGCGTGACCGAGCGCTCTGAGGTGCACCCTCGCCCGCTGTTTGCCTTCCCATCTTGCTGCTCCATCCCGACGACGACTGACTTGCAGAACTTCCTTATCTTAGCTCTACCACTACAGTGTGATAAAGTGCCAGTCAGGCCGTTTTCGCTTGTGCCAGTTGGCCTGCGCCAGCGGAATTCGCGTCAGTGTGGATTGTGCCAGTTGGCTCGCGGCAACAGCATTCGAAGCGAAGGGAGCGACCAGGAAGGCGGCAACTATCGATGCGACAGACGCGGCCCAGCGAGCGGCGGCATCCGAAGCAGCGGGCGTGACCCGGCGGGCGACGGCATTCGAAGCGGCAGGCGCGACCCAACTTCAAAAGTTCGCGCCGCCGAAAGCCCACTTCTAGCCTTCGAGCGCCTCGCCAAGCGCCAACCCAAGCGCGTCCATGCCGCGCTCGATCTCGTCAAGCGATGGATAAGAATAGTTGAGCCTGATATGCGACCTGCCCCGCGAAGGCTCCTCGAAAAACGACTCACCCGTCATGAACGTCACGCCGTGCCTGCGAGCCCTGGTCAAAAGCGACTTCGCGCTGATGCGCCGCGGTAGCTCGACCCAGATATACACTCCCCCGCCGGGCTTCACGTACCTCAAGGGGTAGTGCTCGGCCAGCTCGTCAAGGCGCGCGCACATGAGGTCCCGCTTTTTCCGATATATGGCGCGGAATTCCGCGAGCCGCTCATAGAGCTTGCCCGACGCGAGATGCTCGACGGTTACCATTTGCGCGGCCCAGTCCGAGTTCACGATATGCAGCATGGTCATGTTGCACAGGTTGTTGATCATGCCCTGGTTAGCGACGACGAACGAAACCCCGATTCCCGGAATCATGGAAAGCGCGAACGAGTGCAGATAAATCACGTTATCGCCCGTGTCCATCGATTTGATCGTGGGCAAAGGGGCGCCGTCTAAGAAAAGTTCGGAAGTTTCATCCGCCTCGATGATCGGAATCCCATAGCTATAGGATAGGTCGAGCAGCTCCTTCTTGCGAGCTGTGGACAGGGCCGTGCCCGTCGGGTTCGAATAGCCGGCTTCCACGTAGATGAACGCAGGCGCCTCCTCCTCGATGATGCCCGCCATCGTCGCGCACACCATGCCCTCGTCATCGCTCGGAACGCGCACGACGTGGCCGCCGGCAAGCTCGACGCTGCGCGGCACATCGGGCGAGGACAGCTCATCGACGATCACCGAGTCCCCTGGATGCAAGAACATCGACAGGATGAAGTGAAGCGCCTGGTTGTTATCGGAAAACACCTGGATATTGGAGGAATCGGCCTTGATACCCTTACGGGACACGAATTTCACCAGGTTGCGCCGCAGATCCTCATCCCCCTGGATCGACGCGAAGAAATATGCCTTCTCACGATTGGTCCGCAGTATCTTCTCGATTATCCGCGCCGTCTCTTCCAGCGGATAGGGCTCGCGCGCGGCAATTCCCCCGGCGAACGAGATGATGCCGTCGTCGAAGCTCTTAGCGAACTGCAGGACAAAGCTGCTTTCAGTGTCGGCGTAGCTGTTCTGCGTCAGTGCGCCCCAGTTCACGGGCCGCAAAGCCGCAATCGTGTTCTTATGGGAGCGAACGCTTACCCGATATCCCTTGCCCTGGCTTGCGCGCAGAAGCCCCTCGGCCTTAAGCTCGCCGTATGCCCGAGTGACGGTGTTGCGATGGATGCCGAGCTGCTCGGCGAGCACCCGCTCTGAGGGCATCGGGGAGCCGTCGAGGAGCTCACCCGATAGAATCTGACCTTTAACCTGCGATTTGATTTGCAGGTAAATCGGAACCGGGGATTCCCTCTCGATTTCCAAGTTCATTGCGCCCGCCACTTCCCGTCCACGCGAATACAGCCAACCGAAAGCATAAAGCCGCGACGCCCTCCTCATAGGGAAAGAAGGGGCGAGACGCCGAATCGGCCGTCCAACAGGAAGACCACTGGCAAGCTCGACCGCCTGCGTGGTACGCTTTCCAGAGAATCTTACGAACTGCCGAAGGAGCCTGGATGCAACTGAAAACCCCAAACGGCGTCACCCTTAAGACGGACGACATCGAACTTGCGCACGCAAAGCTGCTCTCCACCGAGGGGGCAACCTGCGTGGCCGTCCGCAATGGCGAGGTCAAAATCACTCGAGAGCGCGGTGTGAAGCCCCTGCTCCAATGGGTTTCCGCAGGCTGCAGCTTCGAGGGCTGGTCTGTCGCCGACAAAGTCGTGGGTAAGGCGCCGGCTCTTCTGTACGTGCAGCTTAAACCGACGGCGGTCTTTGCGACCGCTATGAGCGAGGACGCGCGGGACATCCTGCTGGAAAACGGAATCGCCTGCGGTTGCAACGAGCTGGTGCCCTTCATCGTGAACCGCACGGGAGACGGGCAGTGCCCCATGGACGCCTGCGTCGCCGGCATCTCCGACCCACGCGAGGCAGAGCGCGCGATTCGCGAATGCGTCCGCCGGATGGCAGCCTCGCGCAAGTAGCAGCGTCGCTGTAGCTGTCGTGCCTTGCTTGCCGAGGCGCCTCGGCAAGCAAGGCACCCCAATCACGGGCGAACATGCAATCACGGCGAAGTCGAGAACGGGCCGCAGCATCTGAACAAGAGCCCTTTGATGTTCACTTGCAAGGGTCATATCATAGACGATGTCGAAGCGGGCGCGGGCAATCCAGTTTGCAGCGCCCGCCTTGTATGATGGCGGAAATTCCTCGACGACGACCGGTGCCGCGAAAGATGGCCCATAATCGCCGAGATTTCCGATATTTGCAGATTTGGCCCGATAACCCCATTCTTTCAGGCTGAGGAATATGATTGAGCCACCGACTTCCTTATGAGGGGGAACTGAAATGTTCAAAGTCTCTAAGCGCACGCTGCTTCTTATCGCCGGCATTGTTTGGCTTGCCGCCGGCGGAAACATCGCCTGGCTGGGCATCCAGGCGTTCGCACAAATCAACATGGGCTACGTTTGGGCGATCATCATCGGCGCCGTCGTGGTGTTCACGCTGTTCCACATGAAGATCTTCTCGAAGATGGTAGGCAAGCATTCGAATCGAATCGCAGCCTACGAAGACGACAAGATCGGCTTTTGGCGCTTCTTCGACGCGTCGGGCTACATCATGATGGCGATCATGATGTCGGGCGGAATCTCGCTGCGCGCGTTCGGTCTGGTCCCGATGTGGTTCATCGCCTTCTTCTATACAGGTCTCGGCATCGCGCTCGCGCTTTCGGGCGTAAGCTTTCTCGTGCGCTTCGCACGTCGCAGCGGCACCCCCGCGACGTGCCCCTTTAGCTTCCTTACGCTCTCGCGCGAGAAGGAGTAGGGCACGCACTTGCGGGCGCAAGCCAACTCGACCGCGCCATAGCACCACCTCACGAACAAGGCCCGCCCACCGCTGAGCGGGCCTCTTGCTTGCCTCCAACATCCAATCGGACAAGATTATTGCGATACGACGAATTCGAAAGGGCAGAGAAAGACGAGCTCCGTGAGGCACCTTGTATAATAGTGCGGCGAAAGGAAGCCTCGTCTCGGGCTCGATAACCACAAGCGAGCAGAGTACCTGCGCGGCCTGCCGCCTGAGGCTGCAACCCCGTTCAAACGCTACACGACGTCATTCGCGCGCAATAAGGAAGGAACCTGATGGAAAACGACGAGTTCACGCTCTATGATTTGAAGGTCGAAGTGGCCCACGGCGAGAAACCCTTCGTGTGCTCCCACAAGGAAGGCGACGCGTTTCTCGTTCAAGGGGAGAACCTCGTGTTCCCCGAGGGAGGCGCCTTCTCGCTCTATGCCCTATCGGCCCTGCTCCCGCTCTTGCCCGCGAAGCAACGCCCCCTGCAAGACGCCGACTGGATGGGAACCGACGACATCATCGCGTGTCCCGACCCGAACTGTGGCGCACGGTTCAAGATTACCCGCACAGGCATGCGCACCTTCCGCCATGGCGACTGCACGATAGTGCCCCTCGCTCAACTCGACGCCATGCCCAAAAGCGAATAGAGCGCACGAGGCATGCGGCTGACGACGATTGCGCGGGAGCCCGACGCTAGCCGCATGCGAGCCGTTTCCGCCGTGGGTGCGTGATGCCGCTACTTGCCATGGCTGGCGCAAGATGCTGGCCTGCCGTACGCAGGCCAGCATCTTGCGCCAGCCGCGTGCTGGTTGACGCGCCAGCGCCCTTCAGCCACCATCTTCGTGAGAACACTTCGAAAGGATCGATATGGAAACCTTCTCCGATTTGCCCCGCGCCGAGCGCATCGAGCTTGCGCCCGGCTACAACGTAAGCCGCGTCATCAACGGGTGCTGGCAGCTCTCCGACGGCCACGCGCTCGACGCGCCGATCGACTTCGATGACGTCATGCACGCCTTCTTCGAGCTTATCGAGCACGGCTTCACCACGTTCGACTGCGGCGACATCTACACCGGCGTCGAGGAGTTTTTGGGGACGCTCGTTACACGCCTGAAACGCGGCGAGGGGCCGGTTTGCGCCGACGACATCCAAATCCACACGAAATACGTGCCTGACCTCGATATTCTCGCCAATGTGACCTTCAAGCACACCGAGTCGATCATCGATCGGAGCCTGCGCAGGCTCAACCGCGACACGCTTGACCTCGTGCAGTTCCACTGGTGGGACTACAGCGTGCCGGGCTATATCGAGGTGGCCCACGACCTTTTGAAGCTGAAGGAGAAGGGGAAGATTCGCAACATCGGCGTCACCAACTTCGACGCGCCGCACCTGAAGGAAATCGTCGATGCGGGCGTGCCGATCGTCTCCTGCCAAAGCCAGTACTCCCTGTTCGACCGCCGTCCCGAGCTTGCGCTCTCGAGCTACTGCGAAAGCGCCGGCATCAAGCACGTCTGCTACGGAACGCTGGCAGGCGGCCTTCTTGCGAAGCGATGGGAAGGCGTCGGCACGATTACGCCCGAGACTCGCTCGCAGGTGAAGTACCTGCAGGTGCTCGAGGATTCCGTCGGATACGAGGGATATCAAAAGCTGCTCGAACTGCTCGAGGAGATCGCCGCCCACTACGGCGTCGGCGTCTCGCACATCGCGACCAAGTACATCCTGGGACGCCCGAGCGTCGCCTGCACCATCGTCGGCGTGCGCAACAGCCGCCACGTCGCCGACAACTGCAAGATCTTCGGGTTCGAACTTTCTCCCGAGGACGACGCGGCCATCACGGCATTCCTCGACGGGTACCCGCGCCTTCAGGGCGACTGCTATACGCTCGAACGCGAGAGCCCGCGATACAAAGGAATCATCCATATGAACGTGAACGAGGAGGAGCAAGGCGGAAACGACGCCTTGGCTGGCGAGTAGAAGCGACGTCGACGCTCCCTTGTCGAACGAGAACGGGCCGCTCAGAGAGTTCCCTCCCCGAGCGGCCCGTTCGTTTGCGTCAGGTTGGCGCAAGTGGCGCAGATTATCGCACGCTTGCGCGAGGCGCCGCAGCCCTCGCGACCGGATGCGGCCTTCGAGCGACCTTCCGGGAGCAGGACGGCAAGTTAGTGGTCATTTGGACGAGTTGTGCGCTCCCGTTTTTGCTCCCGCGCTCCAATGGGAAATTCGTGACCTGGCCTTTTGCAGGCAAGGACGCACCTGCAGACCTCCCAGAGAGCGAAAACGCGGGTTTTCGGCGATTCGAATGTCGCACAACTCGCCCAAATGACCACGAGCCCATGGTTCTGCTCGTTTCGTCCCCGATTCCAAGTCTCATTTCGCTCGGATACCCTGCATAACGCATGACAGGCGAGGCAGGAGTCGGGTAGTTTGCCTCAATTCGCAGCACAGATTTCGGGCTCGCGTGGAAGCTTTGAATCGTCGCAATGACGTGCGATTTTCAGGGCGTTTCCCTATAATGGCTACCGACGAGTGAGGGACGCAAGGGGGGCATATGGAAAACGGCGGTCGTGGCGCTTCTCCGAGAAGCACTTTCGGGGCAGCAACTATCAATATCGTTCTCGATCATCTCAACGATTTCGAGATCATCTCGACGCCCGAGAACCCGAATCGCACCATATCCTGGTGCAGTGCTCTTCTTCCAACCGATAAGCAGACTCCTTACGATGATCGAGTGACCCTCTACATCATCGAAGCCGTCGATGCCGAGGATCTCTTCACGCAGCACCCCCACGCAATCGGGCTTATCGTCCTTCAGCAAGACGAGCCTTTCTCGCCCGACGCGCCTCCCTTCCCCGCAAGCTTCCTGCGCCAGCTGATCGTCGTCCGCGGCAAAACGCCGACCAGCAAGACGAAGCTTTTGGGAACCGCCATGTCAACGGTCTACTCCCGCCTCTTCGCGATACGCGAGTGGACGAACAACCTCGACGGCATCGTCTCGCGGAAGGGCACCATCCAAGAACTCATCGACGAGAGCGAGCCTCTGTTCAACAACTTCATCGACGCGAACGACTCGACCTACAGCCTTATCGCTCGCACCAGAAACATCGAACCCGCCGACCCGCTTTCGATCGAACTCGTGCGCCTGGGCTGCCACAACATCGACGCTGTCAAAGCAGCGGAATCGATCGGCGCGTTCGGAGAATGGCGAGACCAATCGGGCATCAACGTCTTCGGGCCGGACGAGACCGTCCCCTTCAAGTACATCACGTGCGTCTTGAAGGACGGGAATTCCTACGCCGGCCACATCGTCATGGTCTGCAACAATCACGAAGCGACGCCGGGCATGGTCGATTTGTTTAGGATGCTATCGAGCGCCTGCCAGCAAATCGTGGACAACACGTTTTTCAACGAGTCCCCCGCGGCGCTTTTCCTAAGGAAGATCATCGACAACACGCGGCTGACGCAAGCCTACTTCGACGAACAATCGGCGCTCCTCGGCCTTGAGCGCACCGGCTGGTTCGGGCTGGGGATGATCGACTATCGAGGGGGCGAATACGCCGAGCAGCCATCGTGGGTCGCGTCCATGTTGCAGAAGACCTACCCCAACTACCAGGTCTTTTCCTACGAGGATTCGCTCCTCGTGCTGAGCTTTTGCAAAGAAGCGCACGTCGAGCGACGCAAGGAGGACTTCGAGAAGCTCGACGCGTTCTGCCGCGAAATGAAATGCACGGCTTACGTGTCAGATACATTCGAGCACCTGCGCAACCTTCATTTCGCGTTCAAGCAAACCCGCATCGCGCGCTCGTATAAATCCTGCATCGATATCGAGATGCGCCCGCTCGACAACATCGACAGCCGACGGGTGTTCCACTTCGGCGATGCGTTCGCGTACTATTGCCTCGACGGGCGCGAGGTCGACCCGGACCTGTGGTCGTTTTGCATGGACCACACCATCTTGGACGACATCGTCGCCGCCGAGCCGGGACATAGCGTAAGCGACGTGAAGCTTCTGTACTGCTACCTGTTCAACGAGCGCAAGACCACGCCAACGGCGCAGCAGCTGCACATGCACCGCAACAACGTGCTCTACCGAATCGGCAGCATCGAGAAGCGCTTCGGAATAGACCTGGGGCAGTTCGGCACGCGCGAGCGCCTGATCAGCTGCTATCGGTACAAGATTCTCACCTCGAACAAGTTCCGCCAGATGATTGTTTAGGTCCCGAACGTGGAGGCCCTTCGGGTGTCGAGACGGGAAGTGTGGCAAAGAGCCTAGCCTGATCAGGCGCAGCTCTTCATGGACAACTGGCCGCTGTGCGTGCGCAGCAACCACGCACAGCACGACAGCCTGAACTGAACCGCAGAGCCGAGTCTTACCCTCGCCTTCACCCTACTCGCAGATAACGCATGCCTGCTTCGCGCAGTCGTGCACGGCAACAAGCACCGCATGGACGCCGGTGTTGCGCTCCGCTGTCAAGAGGCCACCCACATTATCGTCTTCCAACAAACGCGGCTTCCAGCAGGCGACATCCCGTGCAGGCTGGCCGTCAACCAAATGCCCGATGAGACCGAGCAGACCGCGCACAATCAGCGGTTCGGCAGCCGAGCGCATAGCAAACGTTCCGCCCTCGTCAACGGCAAGCTCCACCCAGGCTCGCGACACGCAGCCTCGCACCCGATGGGTGTCATCGCGCAACTCCTCGGGCAGCTCATGCGCCTTGCCCACGAAGCTCAGCACGTAGGCGAACTGAAGCTCCCAATCCTCCAAGGCATCAAGCCCTGCAAGTACCTGCTCTTCCCTCCCCGGTATCGAAGAAGCGTCCATCACAGTTGTGCCCCCCTCAACACGGAAAGCGCCTTCTCCACGCCAGCAAGCGCCCTTTCAATCTCCGCTTCTGTAGTATAGAAAGCCGGCGAGAGGCGCACGGCCGCAGAAAGCCCCAAAACCTTCAGGTAGCGGTGGGCGCAATGGCTGCCCGAGCGAACGGCGATGCCCTGCTTGCCCAAGAGAGAAGCAACATCGAAGCAGTCCGCCCCATCGACGGTAAACGAAACCGAACCTGCCTTTGGCGTGCCAGCGGCAACGACCTGCACCCCGGGAATGGAGCACAGCCCCACCTCCAACAGCCTGACGAGACACTGCTCGCGCGAGCGAATCCAGTCCAGACCAACCGAGTCGAGGAACGACGCAGCGCGCGCCAGGCCAACGGCACCGGGCACATTGGGAGTGCCCGCCTCAAGCCTGTGAGGCAGCGGGGAGAACTCGACGCCATCCGCCCCGACGTCCTCAGCCATACCGCCACCCAGTTTCACGACCTCGAGTCGTCCGAGCGCGCCGGGGGCACCAGCCAAAACGCCGATGCCCATGGTGGCGAGCATCTTATGGCCGGAAAAGCAGACGAAGTCGCATCCCGCCTCTTTCACCTGAAAGCCACCACGCATGATTTGCGTGGCATCCAATACCACGAGGGCGCCTTCGTCCTTTGCCGCCGCTGCCATCTCCCGATACGGAAGTAGCACGCCCGAGACATTTGAAGCGCAGGTGAAGGCCGCCACGCGTACACGCCCATCCGCCAGCAGGCGCCTATAAGCGACAAGATCGACGGCGCCATCCGCTTGCGGGGGAACGACGCGCAGTTCGGCACCCGTCTGGTGGCACACGCGCATCCAGGGAAGCAGGTTGGAATTATGCTCCAACGCCGTCACCAGCACGGCATCCCCCTCCCCCAGCGTATGGGCCAGGCCCTCCGCCACCAGGTTCAGCGCCTCGGTGGCACTTGAAGTGAACACCACCTGAGTCGAATCCTCGCAGCCGATGAAGGCGGCGACGTCAGCCCTCGCATTCTCATACGCCCTCGTCGCACGAGCAGCAAGTGGGTTAGACGAGCGATGGACGTTCGCGTTGTGGGTCGCAAGATGCGCAGACACGGCATCAATGACGGGGGCGGGCACCTGTGTTGTGGCAGCATTATCCAGGTAGATGCACGACTTGACGCCTTCCGACTGCGCGGCATCAGCATGCTGGGCGTTTTCCCCGCCCTCCGCAAACAACGGGAAGGCACGCCTTAGCTCCTCTACCCGACTCATATCCGCCTCCATCGTTGCACCGCCCCCTCATACAATCGGTCGTTTAGACCAGCACCGGCTCGAGGCCCAGACGCTTGGCCAAGCAGGTCAGCTCATCGGTGTAGTCGCCGAATGCGTACACCATGTGCAGGCCTTGTGCCGTCTGCGCGTGGAAGAGCTTGCGGGAGTCTTCCACCTGGAACACGAAGCCGCCGCCACAGCCGTCGGTGTCATAGCTGATGTCGCCCAAGATGGTGCCGCGCCCGATGAGCATCTGCGAAAGATCGCCGGAGATGCGAATGAAAGTGACATTCTGGCCCTCATCCTGGTTGAAGTCGTGGCGGAAAACCGCACCGAACTTCTGATCGAACGCGAAGTGACGCAGTGCATAGCCACTCGCCTTCTCCTCAAAGCCCCTGAGCTTGCGGCAAGTGGTGGAGTGGAACACCAGGTAGAGATTGTCCATTCCGTCATAACGCTGCTTTTCGGCCTCGGACAGGAAGAAGGGCATCTGCGTGACGCCATCCCTGCGCAAGATGGGGATGGTGTTGCCCATATAGGCAGCTCCACGGGAGAGGCTCATCTGGATGAGCATGCACAGAGCAGCTGTAACATCGTATTCGCAGGCAGAGGCGATGCCCTGCTCCAAGTTGAGCGAGTGGGCCAGGCACATGGTGAACTTCTGCTCGTTCACGCGCCTTGTAGAGCACATGTCGGGACAGGGAGCCGCGAAGCCCATGCAGTCGTAGTAGTCCATAACCTTTTGGACCGCTCGCCAGGCAACAAGAGAGTTGACCAGGTACTGCTTGTCGATACAGCACGTATGCGCACCCGCCATGAGCTCGTCTGCCATCTTCTCCATCTCGGCGACGTCTGCCTCGGTGACATTGCAACTGTCGGCGCGGCCAGGCGTGGTGTGATTGCCGCCTTCAGGCAGCGGCTTCATGTCATCCAGCAGCTCGTGCATGTTGACATAGCGGAAGTTCGTGCCAAATCGGCGCGTCACCTCGGCCTGGCTGACGAAGGTGTCGCTACCGCCAGCGTTGGCGCGCTCGCTGTTAAAGCGCGGCGCCAGCAGCACATTGGCGTTTGCAAGCACCTTCTGAGCCAGCAGCACCCTCAGGCTCATCTCAATCTCGTCCCAGTCCATGCAACCGACCAGGTCGGCGCCCATATTCTTCGCTCCCGCCGTGGGGAACAGGGTGAAGTAGTTGCCCGGCCAGGGAATGATGGGCTTGCCGCAGCGACGGGCGAACTCGTCGGCGTAGTCGTTGGTACCCAAACTCGTCATCGTGATGTAGACGTCGACGTTCGCGTTGTCAGCGAGCAGCGCATCGAAGAACTCGTCTTTGATATCCCATCCATCGGTACTGGTTACCACCGTGGGCTCCATCACATTGAAGCAGTCGATGTCTCCGATATGGGAGTCGATGTCAGCGAGAAATCCCTTGAGCACACGGCCATTGGCCAGTGCATCGTATCCCGGCTCGTTTTCCTCCCCATGGCCAAAGCGGCATGGCCCCTCGTAGTAGTACTGGTGCTCCATCCCCGTGAACACAGGCTTCACGTTGAGCTTCACATCTGTTACGTGCTTGAGCATTGCTCTTCCCTTCTCTCCGATTCCCCTGCCACGTGGCAGGGCTCTCTTTATAGCTTCAGCTGGCCGCCTCCTCGTCGACCAGATCAAGCCCATAGGCCTCCCATAGCAAATTGGCGATATCGTCTGCAGTGTCGGCCAATGCAAGCCTCATGCCGTTCACATCCGCGTCGAAATCCTTGCGCAATGCCAGGTACAGCTTCGCAAGCTTCATGTCTTTCGAACTTGCACTGCTGCACGAAGCGGGAATGTCCGCCCTCTCGATCCGCCCTGCGGGGATAGCCGTGAGCTTCGCCAAGCTTTCCTCGGCAAGCTCCTCCATTTCTCGATCGGCAATGCACTCGGAATCAAGCAGGAACTTTGCGGCGATGTAGGACCGCACGTGCGCAGCCAGCTGCTTGCGCGTGAGCGTCTTCTCGTCACGAGCCTTTCGCGCCATCTGAGCCGCAGCGCTCGCCGCCTCCTTCGACGCCAACAGCGCCTGGAGCGTCTTCTCGATGTCAGCGTCCATGCCAGTGCCTCCGCTCCCGTTCCGTGTCACTACTTTGCGGTTTGCGATTTGCATCATGGACCCGACCTGGCTCGCAGTCACTCGCGCCAGATGGTGTAATTGCGGGCATAATACCTTCGGCACGATGAAATAGACGAAGTTTTCGCAGGTCAAGTTTTTGAGCGCAAAGAGAGGTTTAATGCCTTGAGGGCAATATTATGAGCGCAAGAGCATAGGACTGACGATTTGAAGCAGGCCCAGCAAACCCCGCCTTCCTTGTCGGGCCGTGCTTAGAGCGCCTGTCGAGACCCACTTCACCTGCTTGAGTGCATGCCGTACGGCATGCATCTCGAAAGCTCAGGCGCAATACCTCGCCATGCCGCTTAAACCCGATGGTACATTTAGCGCAAACCGCCTAATACCAGAAGGTTTAATTTACTAAAATGCCCGTTCAGGACGATGTTTGAAGCGATGGCCGGCATGACAAGACCAGCCAGTTGCGGCACAATTGAGAAAGAGGGAAAAGTTCAAGGGGGGAACTTTAATGACTGATTTCGACGACTACGGAGAGGTGACAGGCAGCATAGAGCACTTGACTGCGAGCAACTTGTTACCCTGCACTGTCGGCTTCTCTCTAACATGGTGTTGGCTCTTTGCTGGACTGCTTACCTATTTAGACTCACCGCTGCGAGGAAGCTTCGAGCCGGCTGGTGTGCCTTGGCTATTGGTCGGGTGCGCCTTCGGATCCAGCTTGCTCGCAATCCTCAACCGTGTCGCCTTCAAAAAAGTGGCGCTTCGAGTAAGCATGACGATTGTGGCAATTGCGGGCGCTCTAGGAGGAGCCTTGATGCTCGTCGGCACGCTTGCCGCCTCGCCTATGCTCTGCGTCGTCGGCGAGCTGGCAAGCGGAATCCTCCTCGCCCAGAGCTTGTCGCATTGGATGGTCTACTTCAGCTTGCTGTACCTGAGGGACTCAACGACCTGCTTGTGCGTCTCTGTCTCCTTGGGGCTATTCGGAGCGGCGTCACTCGGCTTTGCGGCAGCAGCGCTCGGGATTGCCGTACGCGCCGCCGCGCTGACAGCGCTGCCGGTGGCGGCCACCGCCCTGTTCAAGCTTTCCCACCGCGCTTTCAGCTACCCGAGCGAGGGGCTCAATCCCACATGGTTCTGCAAGGGGCATGAGCTGCACAAGCTGCCGCCCATGATCGGTGGCGCAGCAGTGCACACGGCCGTGTTCATCGCGACGGTAACCTGCATAGGAGGCGAGCTGCGGGTTGGGGGCATACCTTCCCCAGCGGCTGCGTCGACCGTGATGTTGATATGCGGCGCAAGCTCTCTCTTGGCACTTGGCGCAACGTTCCTGAAAGCCTTCCAAAACTCGACCGTCAGCACGTGGTGCGCAAGGGCTTACCCGCCACTTCTGAGCATCAGCCTGGCCCTTGCCGCTGCAGGATGCGCGCTGAACCTCAAGCTGCTTATGCTGGCTGCCATCACGATATCCGTTGCATCGTTTTCCCTGTGCGCGGTTCTTTACCTGTCTGTTTTCATGCGGGAGCATGTGTTCCACAAGCTTCCGGCTATCTCTTTCTCCTGCTTGGGGCTTTCTCTGTGCGGCGGCGCCTTGGTCGGTTGGGCATGTTCACCCGTCATCTCCGGCGCGCAAGCAACCGCGGTCAGTCCCGAAGCTGGGACATGTCTCTCCCTTGCCCTGCTCATGGCACTTGCGGCGTGCGGAGCGTGTCTTTTCTATTTTGGAGAAGGCCTCTCCGCACCTGCACTAAGCTTCGACAAGGAGGCGGATGGCGCCGATGGCGATCACAGCGCCAGCGATTGGGAAAACGCGTGCGATGCAGTCTGCCTTGAGTACAACCTCACGAAAAGGCAGGGAGAGGTTCTGCGCCTCCTCGCAAGAGGGAGGAACGCAGAATACGTAGCCAACCTGCTCTTTATCTCCAAGCACACAGTTAAGTGCCACATCAATACCATCTATCACAAGATGGAGATTCACTCGAAAAACGAGCTTATCGACCTCGTGGAAGAGAAGAGTCGTTCGCTGGGGTGACGATGCCGCCCGCTTCTGCTTGCCGACTTGCCCCAAGGCGAGACAGAGGTCGGATGATTTGTCTCGCAGCTTGCTAACTGCTTCTGGCTCATTTAGCAAGTGGGCAAGTGGAAGCGGGGCAGGAGTCGGAGTCGGGGTCGTGTGATTTGCCTCACTTCTCATCAGGCATGCACTTTCAAGAGGGGGATCCTGCCAGAAATCGGGTAGTTTTCATCAACTCGGGAAGAGGGCGCGGGAAGGAGGGGGCGCTGCCCGGAAAGCATAATGCCGCTGACCTGGCCTTATGCCTACAGGTCGCTCACGTCTGCCAGCCGCGAGGGGCGGGGAGCGCCCTTCAAAGGCCTTCCGCTGATGAAAACCTCCCGATTTCTGGCAGGTCTCCCCTATTTTTCTGCCGCGGGAGTTCACGGGGGTGCCGCTTACGCGGGCGAGACCGAGCGTCGAACCGAGCAGCACAGTCGAGACGGAATGTCTTGTTACGCCCCGAAGGAAAGCGCGCCAAAGGGATGGAAGGCGAGGCGGGGCGAGGCGGGAGTCGGGTGACTTGTCCCGCTTCTTGCTAACTATTGTCAGTTTGATTAGCAAGTTGTTTAGCAAGTTGGCAAGTTAGCAAGTAGAAGCGGGACAGGGGTCGGGCGCTTTGTCTCACTTATTCCACTCGCAGCTACGGCAGACGGTATTTCTGATTTCTGCTTCTTTCCGCCCCAACCCTCTCCAGCCTCTTCTCGTCAACAAGCTTCCTCAGGCGATACGTGACAGTACTCCTGGGTATGCTCAGGCCAGCAGAAATCTCGCCTGCGCTGCACGGCTCGTTCGCGGAGACGAAGGAGACTATCTCATCGTAGGCAGAGCCGATCGACGGCTGGTCCGTACGCCGGCGGAACTCAAGTGAGAACATCGCGACCGAGTCCCTGACGACGGGCGCGTCCATCTGGTTTCGCTTAAGCTCGAGCACCATAAGCTTGAAGCCCGTCCCTCTGTTCTCCGCAACAAATCCTCCTTCGTAAGGCGTGGACTCCAGAATGTCGGCAAGATATTGATTCCTCGTCGAGGAGTAACCCGCGAGGGCAACCGTGGCGGCAGTCACGGTGCCATAAAGGCCGCCCGGACTCAGGAACTCCAGGCGATCATCGTAGAGGTTCACCTGGACCTGGGTGCCGCGAGCGAGCTCGGAGTAGTCCCTGTGCATAAGTGCGTTGCAGACTGCCTCGCGCACGGCGGCAGACGGGTAGTCGGGAACGTCGACTCTTGTCGCGCCGACCATGGCCCCGCCGAGCCTAGTATTCCTTTGCACTGCGGCCACCGTGTCGGCGATAATGGCAGATATGGGACCCACCATCTTCTCGGAGTCGAGGTACTTCACGCCGCCCTCAGATGCCTTGTCGTCATTCGGGTAAGCGGCGAACGTGACGGTAAGGCGAGGGAAGTACTTCTGGGGGTACACGCCCAAGGCGAGGAGGCCCGCCAGTGTCGGCCGAAGCACGCCGTCCCCGTCCCTCGCCGCGATCCTCAGATTGATTGCCGCCTCTTCGTCGTCAAGGTTCGCGAACACTCTCGGATGAAGTGATTTCTGGCGCTGGATCACACCATTGAACAGGCCATTGTCCAGATCGTCCATCGTCGCTTCCGCCACAATCTCGGCATCGTGTGACGGCTGCGTCTTGTCCTCAAGCAGCCTGTCGATCCCGTAGGAGCTCAGCCTCCTATCGCCGTCGAACGAGCGGATGAAGGAACCCTGGTACATCCCCTTACTCGTGACGTAGCAGGGCTTGTCGCGAGGCGAAATCTCGTCGACAGTGGCAACGACCACGTTGGCGCCACCATATTCCAAGATATCGATGCTGGCGCGCACGGGCGGGGTAAGCTTGTCCGAACATGCCTGCGAGAGAGCATCCGCAATCCGATGGGCGTTGAACCTTTCCGCAGGCATGAAACCGTTTTTTTCGGACAGGCCCAGCACAATTGTGCCGCCCGAACCGTTCGCGAACGCAGAAATCGTCTCGGCGATGCTCGAGGGCATCTTCCCGACGGATTCTTTCACCTCGACCGACTGGCTGTCGGTACACGACGATTTCAGCTGCTGAATCACAGCTTCAAGCTCTTTTGCGTCCATATGGGAATCTCGCTTTTCGCAACTTGCTAACTTTTTCTTGCTAGTTTAGCAAGTTACTTAGCAAGTTGGCAAGTTGTTTAGCAAGTTGGCAAGTTAGCAAGTAGGAGCGGGCAGGGATCTCGAATACATATACGAGATTGCTGCCGACAACCACGGACTGATCACCTCTGCGCAAGCACGAGAAGCGGGAGTGAGCAACAACGAGCTTGTCCAATATGCCAAACGGGGCGCATTGCGAAAGTCGGACACGGGCTCTACCAGCTTGAACAGTGGGTGCCCGATCCAAGCGACACGTATGCATGGGCAGTCATGTCCGTCGGGCCCGGTGCCCTGCTCTACGGCGAATCCGTCATCGCCATGCTCGACCTTGCCCCCACAAACCCCATCCGCGTGTTCGTAGCAACACCTCGTCGCACAAGGCGAAAGTTGCCAGAAAACATCAAGGTCGAATGGATCAGGGGGATTAAACCAACTACGGCGTACAATGGCATTCCCTGCCAAAGCGCACACGACGCCATTCTCGCATGCAAAGGCAAAATGCTGCCCGATCGCTTGGAAGCTGCAGCGAGGACAGCTCACGAGCGAGGTCTCATCAGCAGGCAACAATACCGCACGTTGAGAAAGGAACTGGAAAGCGAGAATGTCCACTAAAGGCTAATCAGCTCAAAGAAAGTCGAAGCCACAGCGGAAACAAAAGTTTCTTCTGCAGCGAAAGCATGAAACCGCCACATGCATAAGCACAAGGTCAGAAACAACGATAAGGAGGGCGTGTGAATTTCGAAGAAGCAATAAAGAAAACTCTAGCTTTTCGAGAAGAAAGGGACTGGGCTAAATTCCACAACCCAAAGGATCTCGCAATATCAGTTAACTTAGAAGCCGCAGAGCTGCTGGAGATATTCCAATGGTCTGGTAGCGACCTCGTAGTTTCAGCGAAAACCGATAAAGCAAAAGAGGAGTTAGCAGATGTTGTCATATACTGCATTTATTTAGCGGACGCACTAGGCGTTGACCTAGCGGAAGCGGTCGACAGTAAAATAGACGAGGACGCGAGAAAATACCCCATAGAAAAGTCCCGAGGCAATGC
Organism: uncultured Ellagibacter sp.; assembly: GCF_934617235.1. Taxonomy (GTDB): domain Bacteria; phylum Actinomycetota; class Coriobacteriia; order Coriobacteriales; family Eggerthellaceae; genus Ellagibacter. The sequence continues at coordinate 21,615 of NZ_CAKTTZ010000026.1, forward strand.
CAGAAAGTATACTGACCTATGATCACCATTCCGACAACCAAGTCCGCGGAAGCGCCAAAGGGTGCGCCTTTCCTCATCGACCGGTGCCCATTCCGCCACGGCGAGCAGATTGACTATTCAGTTCTTGATCTCGAAGAAGACAGGGTGCTCAATTGGCCAATGGTGTACATACTGACGAACAAAGACTCCGCGTACGTTGGCCAGACCACAAGCATCGCAACACGAATGAGCCAGCACGGTGCCAACGAGGAAAAACGAGACTTTGACACAGTCAACGTTATCTACAACGAGGAATTCAACAGTTCGGTTGTCACCGACTTCGAACATCGTCTTATTGGATACATGCATGCAGATGGCCGCTATGTGCTAACCAATAAGAATGACGGGATGACCGATACAAACTACTTCAGTAAGACAATCTATACGGAAATGTTCGAGGAGCTATGGAATGAGCTCCGTAGGCTGGAGCTCGCGAAGCACGCGATAGATGAGATTGAAGAATCGGAAGTCTTTAAGTATTCCCCGTTCAAGGGACTAACCACAGACCAGCGCGTAGCATTGGATAAGATACTTCACGCCATTGACAACGGAATTGACAAGTCTGAGCCTATCGTAGTCGAAGGTATGCCAGGTACAGGCAAAACGGTACTCGCCATCTATCTCCTCAAGATGCTACGCGACGACCCTCGCTATAAGGACATGAACATACGCATCATCGAACCTGTTACGTCCCTTCGCAACACGCTCCGAATATCACTGGCAAACGTCAGTGGACTAGACCCCTCCGATATCATTGCGCCGACCGATTTAGTTAAACCCGCCATAGGCTATCAACCTGGCAAAGGGAAGTGCTTCGATATTGTGCTCGTAGACGAATCCCATAAGCTAAAACGTCGAGTTAACTTAGGCACGCAGTATGGAAACTACGATAAGGTCAGCAAAAAGCTAGGACTGCCGAATGAAGCAACCCAGATGGACTGGATTGTCAGCCAAGCAAAACTTCCTATCTTTTTCTACGATCCACTTCAGAGTATTGGGCCCTCTTGCCTAGGCCATGCCGCGATGCAGCGCGCCCTGGGCAATGCCGCAAACAATCCCATTAAGCTAGAAAGTCAGATGAGGGTAAAAGGAGGGGATACATACCTCAAGTTCATCCAAAATGTGCTCGACGGCAACCAATCTTCGTGCGAGACCTTTGAAGGATACGATTTCGTCCTCCATGACAGCTTTACCGATTTCGTCAATAGTTTCGAACGAAATTATCAGGAGCACAACCTGAGCAGAATGATTGCTGGCTATGCCTGAAAATGGGTATCAAAGAATGACACTAAAGCTCAAGATATTGTAATAGACAACATTGGCCTTAGGTGGAACTGCACTTACGACAACTGGGTTGGACGAGGCGTAGACAACCCCCAGATCGCGCATGAAGTCGGATGTATCCACTCCATTCAAGGCTATGACCTGAGCTATGCTTATGTGATTATTGGCGAGGATTTAGTTCTAGGAGAAAGCGGCGTGCCCGAATCAAACAAAGCGAGCTACTACGATCGCAATGGGTTTGCAACGGCTTCCAAACAAGAGCTTGATCGCTATGTCAAGAACATTTATTACGTGCTACTAACCCGCGGGATCCTGGGGACTCACATATATGGGAAAAGCCCTAAGTTGAGAGACTACTTCTCCAAGTTCATTTCCCAAAGTGGTCAGGAAGTACTCCGCGGTCAGAACGCTACCATCAGAGGAGGCATCGTCGAACCCGTATCACGTACAACAAGCTAGATCTATTGGAGTTCCACGATTGTCTATTGATATACGACTTTCGTTTTGTGGCTCCTGCTTGGACGCAAATAGTCCCTCTGAAGAACCTTTCTTTTCGCCACAGACATAAACTTCCGAGCATCCACTTGATCACTTCCGTTATATCGAGCGTATAGGGCGCTGGCGTCCATACTCATCTCATCCAGCATCAAAGATGTTAAATACTCATAGCTGTTATTTCCCATTACCGAATATTTAGCATTCAACTTTACCGCCTCGGATTTAGAGAGATAATCATTCCAAATTTTCTCAATTAATGGAAGCGATTGAACAACGCTCTCTTTATCAGACAACGGAGTTGGCGACACCACTTGCATAATCCCAGTAGACTTGGCGATTCCAAGATGAGCTGCAAGTCGCTCAAGCCTTCGAAACCATTTTCCGCGATAACGAGCCTCGATCATCCCAATCGTATAGAAAAGAACCGTGAGCGCAACGTCTGCCTGGTACCGTTCTGGCAGCAATGATTCCGCGCATCGCTCTACCTCATAATAATATTTTTCAAGATCCTCACAGATCCTCTTGTTGCCAGCTCCAACGATAAGAGAAATGCAGGCCATTCCAATGATAAGCCAGAATTGGAATACAACATCGCCTCTGTCAGGAACTAAGAATTCGAAACCTGAACCAACAAGAAATGTCGAAAAATACGCCCCAATCAAGCAGGAAACAACTGCCCTAGCAGGTAGCCCTACTAGATCTAAGCTAGCGGGATTGAATAAAATAGTTAGCGTAAAACGTATCAGCCAGTACATGGCAAGAGAAACCCAAGCGATCGGCGCCAAATAGTCAACGAAGAAGCTCGATGCCAAACAGGCCATCGGACACCAGACAACAACCGGAGCAACAACTCGAAACAATACATTGAATGAACGGTCATCTGAATCCATTGGCCTGTCCATACTTGCATAGCCCGCGGGAACGAACAGACACCCCAAAAGATAAACGATAAACGTTGAAATTATCGCATTCCGATATTGATAAGCATGCTTACAATCATAACTGGCTCCATTTCAAGCTAACTAGTCAATAATATAGGCTGCGCTTGTCAACATTGAATTCAAAACGATGACTCTCCACGAGTGCCTTTTCGGTCTTTCTGCACTCGCTGCAATAAAGTCACCTCCTTACCTATCGGCGTGAAATTGATGAAGAGAGTCCTTAACTCTTGCCGGAGACAATAACACAACACATACCAAGACACTTCATAACTATACTATGATGGAAATAAAATGGGTTATTGCCCATTTTTTCGGAAGGCCTATCATGCAGAACGAACCGTCGAAAAGGAAGCGGGCTCGCTTTGCGGTCCTCGAGGCTCTGCTGCTTATCGCGGCCTACTGCGCCCTTGCCCTCATCGGATCGTTTGCCGATAGCGATCAGATATCGAGCCACCCCGGCCACATCCTCGCTCAAAAAATCGCCATTTTCGTCTGGATCGCGATTGCCGCACCGCTCGTCGTCTTCGAAATGTGCAGGCAGCAGCGCGAGGATCCGGCTCATTCCCTCTCGCGCGAAGAAACCCGCGCAAAAATAGTCAAGCTCGCGATAACAATGGCGGCGGTATTCTGCGTCATCTGCGTCCTTGCACTTGCGCTTCTAGAGCTCGGGCTGTTCTTCGGCAGCGTTGGCGACGTTCGCGATTTTGCCTTCCGCGCGCTGATCGCCCTCCTCGCCATATTCGCCATCGACGTACCGGATGTTCGCAGGAGCATCCTTTGAGCACGCAAACTCGGGGCCCCACCGAACACCGCATGCCGCTTCTGCCGATCGCGCCTTTGTTGGCAGCGACCTTCATTTCTTTAAAGCACGTTCGATCGGCTGAATTGCTTGAGGTTGTTGAACGTTGAAAGTGTGGCTATTCTAAAGTGGCATTTTATTTTAGACAGTCTGGTTTAATGACTAGCACGCAGACCCATCGAGTCTCCCGCGCGTTCCGCTGGAAACGCGCGGGAGAGAGTGGCAGGTGTGGCTGGCGACGGGTGCAGCGTGTGCTGGCGCTGCTAGCGCGACCCGTTGCTAGCGAGCGGCGCGTGCTAGCCGGCGCCGCCAGCAGCTGGCGGCGTGTGCTCGCGGCGCCAACAACTAGCGGCGCGTGCCGAAAAGCCCGCGGACGATCTGGTTGGCAGCGGTGCGCCCCGCAGAGCCCAAGATGCTTGTGGCGACGCGAGCCACGGCGTCTTTCTGCTTCTGGCGCTCCCTTTCGGCAGCCTTCGCCTGGCGTTCCGCCTCACGTTCCGCCGCCCTCGCCTGACGCTCAGCTTCTCGCTCAGCTGCCCTCGCCTGACGCTCGGCTTCCTTTTCCGCCGCTTTCTGCTGGCGCTCGGCCTCCTTTTCGGCCGCCTTCTGCGCCTCTTCCTGTTGCTTGGCAAACTCCGCCTTCTGCGCCTCGAGCTCGGCCCGCTCCCTTGCAAGCTCCTCGGCGGCGGCGTTCTGCTCGCGCTCGTCCTGGATCATCTCGAAGGCGCTCTCGCGGTCGATCGCGTCGCCGTACTTCGCCATGAGCGATGCCTGACCTTGGATTACAGCGGCTTTCGCCTCGTCAGACGCGGCGGCCATAAGGCACTGCGGCGGCAGGACCTTCGCGTTTTCCACGATGGAGGGCTTGCCGTCCGCATCGAGGAAGCTCACGAGCGCCTCGCCCGTGCCAAGCTCCATGATGGCGTCCTCGCTCTTGAAGTTCGGGTTTGCGCGGAACGCCTCGGCCGCCGCCTTCACCGCCTTCTGCTCGGCGGGAGTGTAGGCGCGCAGGCCGTGCTGCACACGGTTGGAAAGCTGCGCTAAAACCTCGCCGGGGATGTCGCTCGGCGACTGGGTGATGAAATACACGCCCACGCCTTTGGAGCGGATGAGCTTGACGACCTGGATGATCTTGCTGAGCAGCTCAGTCGGCATGTCCTTGAACAGCAGGTGCGCCTCGTCAAAGAAGAAGACGAACTTGGGCTTGTCGAGGTCGCCTACTTCGGGGAGCTTCTCGAAGAGGTCGGAGAGCATCCACAGGAGGAACATCGAGTAGATCTGCGGTTGCTGGATGATGTGCGCGGCGTTCAAGATGTTGACGTAGCCTTGGCCGGTCGGGTCGCAGGCGAACCAATCGGCCAGCTCAAGCGCGGGTTCGCCGAAGAACACGTCGCCGCCCTGATCCTCAACGGCGATGAGCGCGCGTAGGATGGCGCCCACGGACTGCGACGAGACGTTGCCATAGGTCGTCGTGTACTCCTTGGCGTGCTCGCTCACGTAGTTGAGCATCGAGCGGAGGTCTTTCATGTCGATGAGCAGCATCTGCCTGTCGTCGGCAATGCGGAAGACGATGTTTAGCACGCCTTCCTGCACTTTGGTGAGCCCGAGCAGGCGCGAGAGCAGCACTGGCCCCATGTCGGAGACGGTCACGCGAACGGGGATGCCGTTCTCGCCGTCCATGTCCCAAAAACGGGCGGGGCAACCCTGGTAGGTGAACCCTTCGAGGCCGAACTTGGCGATGCGCTTCTGCATGTTCTCGGAGTCGACGCCCGCCTGGCACATGCCAGTGACGTCGCCTTTGACGTCGGCCATGAAGACGGGCACGCCCGCCTGCGAGAAGCCTTCCGCCATTACCTTGAGCGTGACCGTCTTGCCCGTGCCCGAAGCGCCAGCGATAAGGCCGTGGCGATTTGCCTGGTTGAGGAGCAGATAGCAGGGGTTTTCGCCCTGCGCCATCCAAATCTTGTCGTTTTGAAGCACGGGTCCTCCTTGCGGTCGGCTGAGATTGGCCCATTATACCGCGGATCCGCAATCGGCCGATTCCGGCAGCCCGCGACCATCCCGCTCGCCTTCCTGATATATACTTTGCTCCAACGAAGAAAGGTTTTGCCTTGCTTACAATTCACTATGGAGACATGGACGGCGTCATCTACAACACGTCCGTCTTTTTCAACAACGTTTACTCTGCCGAGTGGCTCGAAGACCCTTTCGCCCAAAAGATCATCAAGGCCGTCGATCGCGGCGTTGTCTTGGGGCCCAATGCCATCGAAACGAAGGTCCTCGGCGTCATCCCGCCCGAAAAACTCTCAAGCGGCACAAAGACTTTGCTTCTCATGCATTTCATGCCCGAGAACATCTACAACGCCTCCAATTGCGGAGATAATTGCGCACGGTGGATTCTGGCAATCGGCAAGGCCCAAGATGTCACTGTCAATCTTTATCACCTCATGAACTTTGGTGAAAGGCGGTTCACCATCCATGTCGCCAACACCGACGAAGTTGTCCATTCGATGGACGAGCTTGTTCTCGTTGCAGCCAAATGCCTGAGGGAGTCCGCAAAATGAGGGGCGCCCACGACGTTGTAGTCCGCAACAATAAAGTGCAGATCAAGCTCACCGTTTCAAGGAACCTCACCATTCTTCAAGGCAAGAGCGCAACCGGGAAGACAACTCTTCTCGAGCTCATTGCCGCCTATGACGAGCTTGGAGCAAACAGCGGCGTGGTCGTTAATTGCGATGTTCCCTGCAAAGTACTCGCAGGTCGCAACTGGCTGCGTGATCTCTCGTTCATCGAGAACAGCATCGTGTTCATCGACGAGGACAGCAGCTTCATGAAATCGCACGAATTCGCGCACGCGGCACGCCGTAGCAGCAACTATTACGTGTTGGTCGCGTGCGAATCGCTTCCACAACTCCCCTACAGCGTCGACGAGATTTACGGCCTTAAGAACACCAACCGCTCAACAACGAAGTACCCCGTCTATTCGCGAACCTATGCCTCCACATACCGCATTTACGGGAAAAGCGAATTCGACGGCGCAAAGCCGCAAGTTGTCATCGTCGAAGACAGTAACTCTGGCTACGAATTCTTTGCCGTACTTTGCAAAAATAGCGGCATACCCTGCATAAGCGCAGGCGGGAAGTCGAACATCTACGATATTGCGCTCAATAGGAAAGAGCGGGATATCCTTGTAATCGCCGACGGAGCAGCATTCGGACCCGAAATGGAGTTCCTTGTATCGCTTCAACGATTCAAGCGCATTAAGCTCTTCCTGCCCGAATCATTTGAGTGGCTTGTCCTGAAATCGGGTCTATTTCCCGACAAACGAACACAGGAGATGCTTCGGAGTCCAGCCTCTTATATCGAAAGTGCCGACTTCTTCAGCTGGGAGCAATTCTTCACACACGAGCTTATCGAGAAAACGCGCGGTACTTTTCTCGCATACAGCAAATCGAGACTTAACGAATCATATCTCGCTGAGCATACGCGTGGAGCAATAGAGAAAGGCTTGCCGAATTTGGGGATTCTTCCCCAAACGGAGCAGTAAGCACTCCGAGCGCGGCCTCACCTCTGTACAAGATTGACGATAAGTTGTGAAGAAATGGTGACGGTCGCCAATATATCGCCTTGCCTGTACCGATAGTGTCGCAGGCAAGGCGAAACGCAGGCGAGTTATTCTACGTTTTTGCGTTATATGTGGAATGAAACACAGTTCCTTCACAATTTATCGTCATTTTTGTACAGGCTCGCCCGAATCGACCCGCAAGGAGAAGAAGTCGGCGCAAGAAAAAGAGCGAAGCATCCTGAAAGCAGAAAACACCCGAGGAGAGCGGAAAACGGCGAGCGAAACGACCGGCAAATCCCAACGGGAAGGAGCGAGCCATGATCTATGGGGAGGGACGGCTCAAGCCTTCGCGCGCACGGGGGAAGCAACAGCCCGACGGGAGCGCTGACCAGCGGGGTAACCGTAACCCGATGGGAGGGTCGCGGACCTGCGAGCGCACACGGGCAACCGCAACCCGATGGAAGGGGCGCAGACACGGGCGCCTTGGCGCGACGAGCGCACGCCCTCCCCTGGCTCGCTAGTGCGCCTCTGCCCAGGTGGGGGCACTCGAAACGTCGGCGATGAGGGGAACCTTGAGTTCGACGACGCCCTCCATCACCTCGCGCACCATGGCCGAAAGCGCCTCGACTTCGCCCTCGGGCACGCTGAAGTCCAGCTCGTCGTGCACCTGAATGAGCAGCTTCGCGGCGAAGCCCTCTTCCCGCAACCTGCGCGACACCTCGATCATCGCGAGCTTGATGATGTCGGCGGCCGACCCTTGCATGGGATGGTTCATCGCCGTGCGCTCGCCGAATCCGCGCAAATTCGCGTTCCCCGCGTGAAGCTCGGGAATGTGGCGCTTGCGCCCGAACATGGTCTCGGCGTACCCGCACTCGCGCGCCTGCTCGACTGTGGCGTCAAGGTATGCGCGCACGCCGGGATAAGCCTCGAAGTAGCGGTCGATCATGTCCTTGGCCTCGCCGAACGACACGCCAAGGCTCTGCGAGAGGCCAAACGCCTGCTGCCCGTAGACGATGCCGAAGTTCACGGCCTTCGCGCGGGAGCGAAGCTCGGGCGTCACGTCCTCAACCGGGATGCCGAACACGCGGCTCGCCGTCGATGCGTGGAAATCGGCGCCGCTGTTGAAGGCAGCGACCAGGTGCTCGTCGCCCGACAGGTGCGCGAGCAACCGGAGCTCGATTTGCGAGTAGTCGGCCGAGAGGAACAGCGAGCCCTCGTCGAGCGGCACGAAGCATTCGCGGATGTGGCGGCCGAACTCCGTGCGCACGGGAATGTTCTGCAAATTCGGGTCTGACGAGGACAAACGCCCCGTCGTTGTCACCGTCTCGTTAAACGACGAATGAACGCGCCCGTCGGCTGCGCGCATGCGGGGCAGCGCGTCGATATAGGTCGACTTGATCTTGGCGAGCTCGCGATAGCGCAGGACGAGCGCGGGCAGCTCGTGAACCTCGGCGAGCTCTTTGAGCACCTTCGCGTCGGTGGAATATCCACGCTGCGTCTTCTTCTTGGGCGGCAGGCCCAAAACCTCGAACAGGATATGGCCGAGCTGTTTGGGCGAGTCGACGTTGAAATCCTCGCCGGCAAGCTCGATGATCCTTGCGCGCAAACCGTCAATGTCGCCCTGCGTGCGCTCGCCGATCTCGTCGAGATGCGCCACATCGATCGCGGCACCCGTGCGCTCCATCGCGGTGAGCACGGGGACAAGCGGCAGGTCGATCTCGGCATACGTGCGCATCGACCCGTCGTCTTCGAGTGCCCGGGTAAGCGGCCCCTCAAGCGCGCGCGTCGCCGCAGCAAGCACGCAGGCGCGCTCCTCGTCGGTCTTCACCTCGGGAAGCGCTCCGCCCAGATACTCGTCGGCAAGCGCCTCGAGGGTATAGTCAGAAACCGAAGAGTTCATCACGTATGCCGCAAGGCCCACGTCGAACATATCCGCCGCGAAAAGTTGCTCGTCGGTGATAAGCGCCTCCTGCGCCGTGTCCTCGGGATACACCCGGTGCAGCATTTCCTTCGCGTCGAGCGCGGCGGCGCGCCCCTGCGCTACGACCTGGGCAAGCACCGAAATCGCGTCGTCGCCTTCGAAAACGGCTGCACCCTTCGAGGTGGAAAACGCCGCAACCGCGCCCGTATCGAACAGCGACGCCTGCTCGGGCTCGACGAACGCGACACCCACGCGCTCCCCCTCCGCTATCGCGCCCTTGACGGCGGCTCGCGCATCGGCCCCGTGCAAGACGGGCTTCCACGAAAGCGCGGCACGCTCGGCGGGCGCCTTCTCCCCCACGAGGTTCAACACGTGGGCCAAATGCGCATTGAAGCGCACGTTTTTGAAGGCGGCGGTCACGCGCGCAACATCGAACGAGGGGAACGCCGCATCCTCCAAATCGAGCTCGAAGTCGACATCGCGCGAGATGGTCGCCACCTTCCGGCTCGCGAACGCCTGGTCGCGATTGGTTTCGATCTTCTCCTTCTGCTTGCCCTTAAGCTCGCCTGTGTGCTCGTAGATGCCCTCGAGGTTGCCGTATGCGGAAAGCAGCTTCGCGGCGGTCTTGTCGCCCACCCCGGGCACGCCGGGGATGTTGTCGGACGCGTCGCCCTTAAGCCCCAGGAAGTCGGGGAACTGGGCGGGCGTGACACCGTAGCGCTCGAAGACCTCTTCAGGCCCGTAGATCGCGACGTCGGTGATGCCCTTCTTGGTCGTGACGACATGGGTAAGCTCGCTCACGAGCTGGTAGACGTCCTTGTCGCCGGACACGAGCAGCGTACGGTACCCGAGCGCCTCGTCGCGCGCGGACACGGTGCCCAAGATATCGTCGCCTTCCCAGCCGGCCACGCGCACAACCGGGATGCTCATCGCCTCGAGCAGCCCTTCCATCAGGGGAAACTGCACCTTCAGCGCGTCGTCCATCGGGGGACGCTGCGCCTTGTACTGCTCGATCGCCTCCATGCGCCACTTGGGGCGCCCCGCATCGAAGGCGCACACGATGGCGTCCGGATGCGCCATCTCCACGAATTTCAGCAGCATGGCGATAAAGCCGAAGCACGCGTTGGTCGGCGTGCCGTCGGGCGCGTTCATCGTGGGCGGAACGGCGTGGTAGGCGCGATGCATAAGCGAATTGCCGTCGATGACGGCCACAGTTTTAGCCATGGAAGACCCTCCCGAGTCGCGGTGTTCTCGGCGAATCAGTGTAGCACGGAATCGGGCGAGCCTACGGCTTCTCCAACGGCTCTGCGCGTGTCGCGGGCGTCACGGGAATCGCGAGCATCGCGCGGGCGCCTCGCATGCCCCGCAACCTTCACGCGTCTCGCGGGTGTCGCACGTCTCCCGGGCAGCGTGGGTGCCGCGGGTGTCGCCCGTCTCGCAACCTCCACGCACCTCGCGGGTGTCGCGGGCTCCACGCGCCTCGCGCACCTCGCGGGTGTCGCGGACCACGGGTGTCGCAAGCGTCGCGGGCCGCGCGCCTCTCAGGAGTCGCGGGCGTCGCGCTCCTCGCGGGCGGGCGGCTGCTCCTCCCGGTCGACCAGGTCGATCAGACGCTGCTGAGAGTTGATCCCCATCTTCCGGTAAATATGCGTGATGTGCGTCTTCGCGGTGTTCGAGCTGATGAACAGCTTCTGCTGGATGTACTCGGCGTTTCTGCCCTTCGCAAGGCACGTGAACACCTCCGCCTCGCGCGGCGACAGGTCGTACTGCTCGGCAATGGCGCGGCAGCGGTCGCGAAACGGCGAGGCGTTCTTCGGCGGGTCGATCGAGGGCGGGCACTCGGCGCTCGCCGTCATGAGGGCCAACAGGGCGTCCTCGGTTTCCGAGTCGTCGGCGCCGTAGAGCGAGAAGGCCGCGACAACGATGATCGCAATCACGCAGGACAGCTCGCCAAGCCCCTCGATCGCCACGTCGCCCGCGCGGAACGCGAAGAACGCGACGACGACGCCGAGCGCGAAGCCGGTCCATTGCGCGAGCCTTCCCATCGCGTAGCGTTTCACCGGATAAAGTTGGAACTCGGCGTTCGACACCACAAGATCGGTCCACTCCATAAGCGTCGCGTAGGCGAACGTTCCCACGGCAACGGCACCGCACACGATGCGCCCTGTGTGTCCGAAATAGGGAATGAACAGGATAGATGTTGCGACGATAGGAACGGTGAGTCGCTGCATGCCGCTCATATCCCAGCGAGATTTCGTCCGCTTCGTCGCCCAAAGAATCGCAACACCCGCGCCAACGATGCCCGCCGCCGAAGCGATGAGCACAGCCTTAATGCCCGTAAGCGCAAGCATCACGACGACGAACCCGTACGCCATCCCGTTCGCGGCGATCGACGCCGCAGCTTTAAGCGTAATGGAGGGGTCACGCTGGTAGCCTTCCATCGCCTTTAAGGCATCGGGGTCGACGCGAGAAACGAGGATGGAGGCAAGCACCATGCACGAGATCACGATGAACGCCAGGCCGAACAGACCCATGAGCGGGCTTCCCGCGCCTGCGACCAAAAGGAAGAGCGGAGTTGCCAGCGCGCCGCCGACCGCGATCGACATCGCCGTCCACTTCGGGGCCATCATGCTGAAGAGCACCGTCCACACAAGCGAGAGTGATAGTTCCCCCGCGCCGAGCAGCACCCAGACGACGATCGCGCAGGGCATGCGCCACCCTTCGGGAACGAAGCCCGCCCAGCATGCCGCCGCCAGAAGAAATGCCGGGGCGAACAGGAGAAACGAGCCGGGCAACACCAAGGGCCGCATCCTCCTGAACACGAAGTCGGGGAACTTCGCGCAAATGGCGAGAGCGGCGTCCATCACCACGCGCGAGACGATAAGGCACAGGATGCCGATTTCCAACGGCTCGAAGGACAGAAGCGGAAGCGCGGGCGAGAACACGATGTAGGTGCCCCACACCGTAAGGCACGCGAAGCCGATCGTGGCAAGCACGCACGCAGCGGATGTTTGCATCACCGGCTTTCTCTCGCCCCTGCCATCCGTCGAGTCGAGAAACGAAAGCACACTGGACGCATCGAGCTTGCCACCGGATGAGGCATCGGACGCGGCGAACTTGCCGCCAGACGCGACGCGGACCGCGCCGCCCCCGCTTTTCGACGCGGCCTCGAACGCAGCGTTGGGTGTACCAAATTCGCCGCCGGACACGGCACCAGAATTATCCATTCCCATGGAATCCCCCGTTACAAGCATGAATCACCATGCGAAGGTGACGGCATTTCCCCAGTTCAGCGGGAATCACCTTCTCGATGTGATTCATTCTTTCCCCCTGCAACCCATCATAGCAGCATCGCCGAGACATCGAGAGGCAATTTCAAGATGCGGCGAAACATCGGTCGCCAAGACGGCGGCGAAAAAACGAGAGGAGAAAGACATGGCTGAGGTCGAGAGGGAAGTCAAGAGAGCATCGTGTTTTCTGTGCCATCTGAATTGCGGCGTTCTCTGCACGAAGGAAAACGGCCGAGTCGTGAAGATCGAGGGAGATCCCGACAACCCGCACAACGAGGGATACGTGTGCTCCCGACTCGAGCATGACCGCTGGAAGGATTTCGAGTACAACCCCAACCGCTTGAAGAGGCCTCTCAAGCGCGTCGGCGAACGCGGAAGCGGCCAGTGGGAAGAAATCACCTGGGACCAGGCATTCGACGAGATGGCCGAGCGCCTTGCCAACCTTCGCGACAAGTACGGCGCCGAGACCCTGTGCTTCCTCGAGGGAACGTACCGCACGCAGTCCAACCTGCACTACAAGTTCACCAACCTGTTCGGCACCCCGAACACCGGCGGCAACGGCACCATCTGCTACAGCTCCGACATGTGGCTCGAGCCGTGCACCTATGGCGGCTTCTGCTCCGATAAGTCCGACTGGAAGCGCGCCGACCTCGTCGTTTTGTGGGGTCGCAACCCTGCAGCTTCCGAGCTTTTGAACTGGCAATGGACCCTGCGCAACATGCAGGAGCGCGGCGCGAAGCTCATCGTCATCGATCCCCGTTTCTGCGAGGTTGCCCAGAAGGCCGACCTCTTCTTGCAGATCCGCCCCGGCACCGACGCGGCGCTCGCCCTCGGCATGATCAACGTGATCATCGAGGAGGACCTCTACGACCATGAGTTCGTCGAGGAATGGTGCTATGGCTTTGACCAGCTGAAAGAGCGCGCGGCGGAATACCCCGTCGAGAAGGTCGCGGAAATCACCTGGATCCCCGCCGACAAGATTCGCCAGGCGGCGCGCATGTACGCGACGACCAAGCCCGCTTGCCTGCCTTGGGGCGAAAAGGGCGGCGACGGCTGCGGTATCAACGCCTCGAGCGCGATTCAGGGCAAGGCCATCCTGCGCGCCATCACCGGCAACATCGACAAGGTCGGCGGCGATCAGCTGACCATGCCGGGCGACCGCGGCAACACCGAGGACATGAATTTCTCCCACGACGCCCTTTCCCAGGAGCAACGCGACAAGATGGTCGGCAACGACATGTACCCGGGCCTCACCTTCAAGGGCTGGGACATCATCTCGAAGGCCTACCCGCGCTTCTACCCCTACAGCAACGCGCCGACGATGTTCCGCCAGATGATCAGCGGTGACCCCTACCCCATCAAGGCATGCATCGTGCAGGCGGACAACCCGATGCTCGCGTTCAGCAACACGAAGCTCGTGCATGAGGCGCTGAAGAGCCTCGACCTGCTCATCGTGCACGACTACTTCATGACGCCGACAGCGGCGCTGGCCGACTACGTGCTGCCCGCGGCGACGTGGCTTGAGCGCTGCAGCATCGGCTACCCGACCATGGACGTCGAGCAGGTCAGCATGGCAGGCAGCATGCCCGTCCTCGAGCGCTTCGAAGGCGGCACCGACATCGACTTCCGCGACGACTACGAGTTCTGGTACGGGCTTTCCGAGCGCCTGGGCTTTGCCGACAAGTGGTGGGGTCCGAAGTACGAGGACATGATGAACGACCAGGTGGCGCCCTTCGGCATGAAGTTCCGCGACTTCTGCGAGAAGGTGAAGTACCTGAAGGTTCCCAACGTGCCTGAGAAGTACAAGGAGCCGGGCTTCAAGTTCCTCACCCCGACGGGCAAGGTGGAGCTGTACTCGACGGTCATCGAGAAGCTCGCGAAGGAGACGGGCCGCAACTTCGATCCGCTGCCGAGCTTCACGTTCCCGCCTAACTTCCCCGAAGCGGACCCGGAGTACGCCGAGGAGTACCCGCTGTGCATGATCACGGGCGCCAGGTTCATGCCTTTCTACCACACCGAGCATCGCCAGCCGGGCGCGTATCGCAACCTGCATCCGGACCCGATCTTCGACATCCATCCGGACACCGCCATCTCGCTTGACATCGCGCCGGGCGACTGGTGCTGGATCGAGACGCACAAGGGCCGCATCAAGCAGCGCGCCCGCACCACGACGACGGTCGATCCGCGAGTGATCAGCGTGCAGCATGACTGGTGGTTCCCCGAGGAGCCCGAAGCTGAGCCGTCGCTGTTCGGCGTGTTCAAGTCGAACGTGAACGTGATTTTGGACGACGACGCGAAGTATCTCGACCCGCTGATGGGATCCTGGCCGCTCACGGGCGCGAGCGCCAAGGTCTACAAGTGCGAAGAGCAGGATTTGTAAGGATTGATGAGCCATGTGTTTCAGACCAGCATCAACGACGATGGGCGCGCGGATTTGCATGAAGTGCCACTATGTGTGCGATGACGTGAGCGCCGAGAAATGCCCGCAGTGCGGGGAGCCCTTCGAGGCTCCCGCGGCGGGGGCGCCGACAGCGGGCGGAGCCCCAGGTGCGCCAACGGGGGCTCCGGGCGCGCCAGGTGCGCCAGGTGCGCCGGACGCACCCCAAGCGCCGAGCGCGCCGCAAGAGGCAAAGTAGGGCCGGGAAGCGCTCGCCTCGGCGCCTGACGGTGACGAGGCGAGCGCTGTCATTCCATCCCACGTGAGACACCCATCCCACAGGCGCACCATCGGCCCGAGCACGCCGCCAGAGGCAAAAGGGGGCAGGAAGGAATCGCAGCTCGGAGCCTGGCAACTGGGAGACTGCGAGACTGGGAGATTGTAAGACTGCGGCACGGGACCCGACGACTGCGAAGCTTCGGCCGACGGGTCCCGACCGTTGCAGCCGATGGTTGACCTGCATCAAGCTTTCTAAGACGGACAAGCAGTCGCCAAGAAAGCACCGCAATCGCATGCTGCAAGCCACTCGCGACTACGCGGGCGGGAAGAGCGTCAAGTCCTTCCCGCCCACTTTCTTTATGCTCTCGCGTTGCAGCCCAAAGCCCCTTCGCGCCGTGCGTAGCCCGCGCCTTCCCCCCATGCAGCTCCCAACGCGCGCATACCTCCCCACGCTCGTTCGCGGCCCTCACGAAACTGTCCAGCCTAGTGCAGCCAAGAGACAAGTCGCCCGACCCCTGACTACCCGTCCCGCTCCCGCTGGCCCCGTCCCGCCTTCGGTTCCGTTCTGCTCGGGGCGCCGCCCTGGGATACGATGCCACTCTGGCAGCCTTTCTTTCTCGAAACCGGCTCGCCGTGGACAAAAAAGTTCGATATGTGAGGAGTTAGTTTTGGGAAACTTGACTTCGAAAAATCTGACCTGGGCAAACAAAGGGCATCGCGGAGACACCCGCCCGTATCGTCCTTCTCAGACTCACATATCGACCTTTTATGTCGATGTTGTCTAGCGATTCCGACAATCCCATGACCTGCGGTTTTGTGTGCGAGAA
>NZ_CAKTTZ010000027.1 GCF_934617235.1 uncultured Ellagibacter sp.
CCCCCGGCGAGAATGCAGCCCGCGAGCGCGCGGCCACCGTGCTCATGCGTGCCTTCGACCTGGGCATTCTGAAGTAAATTGAAACCTTGACGTTGCTGGGAATCTGCGGCGTCATCAAGATCCGCCGAGGGAGTGGGGTAAACTCTCCCTCGGCGGGGTTCTCATTTCGCCTTGGCAGAGGGATTGCTGAGGCGGCGCGTCAATAGGACATCGAACGAGAGAGGAAGACTATGGCTGAGACAAAGACCAAAAAGCGCGTGCTGAACGCGGTGATGGTCGCACTCTGCGCCGTGGTCGTGTTTGCTGGCGCGATGGCGGTGACGAGCTTGCGCGATTCGGATTCGACCGAGCTTGCCGAGCCGAACGCCCCGACACTTTCTGCTTCCCCAGCCGAGGGGGAAAGTTTTCCCGATGCACAAGATGAGCTTGCCACTGACCAGGCGAAACAGGAAGCCGAACAGGCTCACGCCTCCGAGGGAGAAACTCCCGGTGCCCCAACTTCGGGTTCTACGGGCACTCCGAGCGAATCCACCGCACCTTCTTCCAGTGCTTCTGCCTCGGGCGACGAAAACGTTGCGCAGACCTGTACGATCGAGGTGCGCTGCGACACCATCCTCGACAACATGGGCGATCTGGCTCCGGGCAAAAGCTCCTGCGTGCCCGGCAACGGCGTGATCTTGTCAACCTCTACGGTTCGCTTCGCTCAGGGCGACACGGTGTTCGACGTCTTGAAGGCCGCGTCCTCGGCCACGGGATTGCAGCTCGAATATTCCTACACCCCTGGCTACGGCTCCTATTATGTGGAAGGCATCAACAACCTCTACGAGTTCGATTGCGGCAACGAATCGGGTTGGATGTACAAAGTGAACGGCTGGTTCCCGAACTATGGTTGCTCGGAGTACCAGGTGCATGACGGTGACGTTATCGTGTGGTGCTACACGTGCAAGGGATACGGCGCTGACCTGGGCGCATCGGTGGGGTAGGCTATGATGAAGAAGAACACGAGAAGGGAACGCGTGGCGGCGGATCGCGCCTTAGCGGTGGTGCTCTCCCTTGCTCTGACGTGCTCGTTCGCCCCGATGCCATCGTTTGCTGCCGACGAGCTGGCCCCCAGCTTCGACTCGGACGCCCCTACTTCCATCGAGGAGAGCGCCTCGACCTCGACGCCCGCCGAGGGTTTCGGTTCCGCCGCCGTCGAAGGGGAGGACCATGACCCCGTCCCCGCCGAGAGTGCCGATCCGACCCTTATCCTCGCCTCTGCACCTGATGAGGCGCTTGCTTCTGGTTTCGACGGCGCTTCCGACCTTGACCCCATCCCCGCCGAGAGCGCTTCCGACCCCGCTGGCACGATCCCCGCTCCGCGCGCCGGCGCGAACTACGGGGAAATCCTCGCGGAAACCGTCGCCTATCTCTCGGCGAGCGTTCCCAATCCTGAGGTTTCCTCCATCGGCGGTGAGTGGGCAGTTATCGGCCTTGCGCGCAACGGCAGCCTCTCGGCGGAAAAGACCGTGTCCTACTACACCAACCTGGCGCGAACGCTCAGGGACACGAACGGCGTGCTCCATCGCGTGAAATACTCGGAGTACTCGCGCGTCGTGCTCGCGCTATCCTCGCTGGGCTTCGATCCGACGGATGTTGTCGGCTATGACGTGCTTTCGCCCCTTGGCGACTTCGACCAGGTATGCTGGCAGGGTGTGAACGGCCCCATCTGGGCACTCATCGCGCTCGATTCGCGCAGCTACGACGCTCCAGCGGCTCCCGAGGGCAAGCGACAGACGACGCGCGACGCGCTCATCGACGCCATTCTCGAGTCCGAAATCGCGGGTGGGGGCTGGGCGCTTTCCGAATCGACGCCCGACGTCGACATGACTGCCATGGCGCTCATCTCGCTTGCCCCGTACCGCAGCGCGCGGGCAGACGTTGCAGCCGCGGTTGAGCGGGGGCTTGCTGTCCTTTCGTCTCTCCAAAACGACGATGGGGGTTACGGCGGAGCGGGTTCTGCCAGCTCGGAAAGCTGCGCTCAGGTCGTCGTCGCGCTTGCCTCGCTCGGCATCGACCCGGCATCCGATGAGCGCTTCGTGAAAGAAAACGGGTCGGTGCTCGATGCCTTGTGCGCCTTCGCGGTTTCCAGTGGGGGATTTAGGCATGTTGACGATGGCGAAGTGAACGGGATGGCGACTGAGCAGGGCTTTTATGCGCTTGTCGCCTACGATCGACTACTTTCGGGGAAGACGTCGCTTTTCGACATGAGCGACGTTGCGGATTCGGTTCCGCCCGAAGTTCCCTCCGACCCCGACCCCGCGCCTAACCCCGATCCTGCGCCTGATCCCGACCCCGATCCCGCGCCGAGCGGTCAGCCTTCTGGCGGGATGGGCATACCGGGAGGCGTCGTGCCGTCGGGCAAGACGATCTTCTCGGCCAAGGCGGCAACGGCGCCTGCCGAGGAGAAGATGCTTGCGACCTCGTCGCTTTCTCCTGAAGAAGCCTCAAGCGAAGATGCCCTCGACGCGAGCGCCTCCAATTCTCAGGGCGTTGCGGCTTCAGCGCTCGGCGAGCTGCAAGGCGAATGCTCCCCGGCCGACGCCGCCAACGATAACGCCTTGTCGCCGTGGCTTTGGGCGGGCATCGCCCTCGTCGCGGCATGCGCGCTCGCCGCGCTCGGGGTCTATCGAGCAAAGATCGCTCGCAAGGACGCCCAGGCGGGGGCGGCGCAATGAGCGTTGGTGCCGCAGCGAGAGGCGCGGGCTCGGTAAGGGGCGCAGATGCGTTTGGGACATATCATCCCGCGCTCGGCCTCGCCTTCTTCGTAAGCGCGATCGTCCTTGGCATGTTCGTGCGGAACCCAGCGTTCCTTGCAGCGACCGTGGTGTTCTCGGGGCTTTACTACGTGGTGCTCGCGGGGGTGCGCAGCGTTCGCATGCTTGTAGGGATGGCGGTGCTCGGCGTTGCGGTCACCGTGCTGAATCCCCTGTTCAACACGGCTGGGAACGTCGTTCTCTTCACCTACTTCGACAGGCCCTACACGCTCGAGGCTCTCGCGTTTGGCGCTCAAACGGCAGCGCTTCTTGTGGGGATGCTGCTGTGGTTTTCCTGCTATAACATCGTCATGTCGAGCGACAAGTTCACCTACTTGTTCGGTCGCATGGCCCCGTCGGTCACGCTCGTGTTCACCATGGTGCTCCGCTTAGTCCCTACGTATCGCCGCAAGATCGACGAACTTGCGGCAGCGCGTTCGGGAATCGGGCGCAGTCCAGCGCGCGGCACGCTTTCGGAACGCGTCGGGAGAGCGTCGGCCCTTCTTTCCGCGCTTGCCTCATGGGCGCTCGAAGGCGGCGTATTGACGGCCGACTCGATGCGCAGCAGGGGCTTTGGCCAGGCGAAACGCACGGCGTACGCGCGCTATCGCTTCACCGTGCGCGATGGGGTGCTCCTCGCGTGCATGGCGGCGCTTGTCGCGGTATCGGCTGCTACAATCGCCAGCGGGTGCGCCGATGCAACCTTCGTGGCGCCAGGGGGGGCAGCGCCAACGGGGACGGTGCTCGACTTCGCCACGTTCTTCGGAGCAGCCCCCAATCCCGCCTCGCTGTGCGGGCTTCTTGCGTATTCGACATTCATGGCGCTGCCATCCGCCATCACCATTGGAGAGAGGGTCATATGGCTCATTTCGCTATCGAACAGCTGACGTTCACGTATCCCGGCGCGGCGCGTCCCGCCCTCGACGGCGTGTCGCTTGGAATCGAACAGGGGAGCTATGTCGTCATCTGCGGAAAGAGCGGATGCGGCAAGACGACGCTTCTGCGCCACCTGAAAAGCGTGCTCACGCCGCATGGCGATCTTGCCGGCCGCGTTCTCTTCGAGGGGGTGCCTCTTTCCGAGGTGCCGCAGCGCGATCAGAGCTCGAAGATCGGGTTCGTCATGCAGAATCCGGATGCGCAAATCGTGACCGATAAGGTGTGGCATGAGCTGGCGTTCGGCCTGGAAAGCTTGGGGTGCGACAAGGACTCGATGCGTTTTCGCGTGGCGGAGATGGCGAGTTACTTCGGCATCGAAAGCTGGTTCCACAAAGACGTCCGCGACCTGTCGGGTGGTCAAAAGCAGCTGTTGAACTTGGCTTCCATCATGGCCATGCGCCCGAGCGCGCTCATCCTCGACGAGCCAACAAGCCAGCTCGATCCCATCGCGGCATCGAATTTCCTCGCCACCGTGCGCAAGATCAACCTCGAGCTGGGGGTGACCATCATCTTGACCGAGCATCGTCTGGAAGACGTGTTCGCGTGCGCCGACAAGGTGGTCGTCATGTACCGGGGCGCAGTCGCATCGGTTGGCGACCCGCTTAAGGTTGCCCGCGAACTCCACGCATCGGGAAACGACATGATGGCGGCGCTGCCTGCGCCCCTGCGCATCTTCTACGGGATGGAAACCGCTCGCGCGGCGGGCGTGGGGGAGACGCCTTTGGCGGGTTCGGCGGCTCCCGCGAGCGTGACGGACCCACGGGATTCGGCGGCTCAGGCGAGCATGGTGAGCCTGCGGGACGTGGCCGACGCGCGAGGCGCATTCGGCTCGCACGCCGCGCATGCGCCCCTCACCGTGCGCGAGGGAAGACGCTGGCTTTCGGACCTCGCTTCCAACGAAAAGGTGCGCCCGAATACGATTCCCGCAGATGAGCCGCTCGATGCGGTAGAACACCCGGCGCTTTCGCTCAAGGAGGTATGGTTTCGCTACGAGCGCGATCTTCCCGATGTGCTCCGCGGGGCATCCGTTGACGTTGCGCCTGGGTCGGTTCTCGCCATCATGGGCGGCAACGGCGCCGGCAAGTCGACCATGCTTCGCGTGGCCTGCGGAATCGCAAAGCCCTATCGCGGTACGGTACGCATATTCGGTAGGAAACTAAAAGATTGGAAAGCGGGAAGCCTCTTTGATGGGTGCCTTGCCCTTCTGCCTCAGGACCCGCAGAACCTCTTCGTCAAGAAGACGGTGCGGGAAGATTTAGCCGAGATGCTTGCAGGTGCGCACCTGTCCGAGTCCGAACGCGCGCAGCGAATCGAGCGCGTCGTCGACGTGACCGACATCGGAAGCTTGCTCGATTCGCACCCCTTCGACCTCTCGGGTGGCGAGCAACAGCGCGTGGCGCTTGCGAAAGTCCTGCTCACCGAGCCGAAGATTCTCCTGCTCGACGAGCCGACCAAGGGCATCGATGCCTTCTTCAAGCGCAAGCTCGCCTCGGTGCTCGACAAGCTCAAGCAGCAAGGCGTGGCCATCGTCATGGTGTCACACGATATCGAGTTCTGCGCGCGCTACGCCGATGCGGTGGCCATGATGTTCGACGGCGAGATCATCGCCGAAAGCACGCCGCGCACGTTCTTCTCGTCGAACAGCTTCTACACCACGGCGGCGAACCGCATGAGCAGGCACGTGTTCCCGCGCGCGATTACCGACGAGGATGTGATCGGGCAATGCATGCTGCGCTAGAAAAACAAGCCCGCTGGAAAACCATCCTGTCGTGGCTGGTCGTCGTTGTGCTCACGCCGATCACGGTGTGGGCGGGAACGGCTTTCGGCTCGGGGAGCTACTACGTGACGAGCATCCTTGTCATCGTCTACGCGATGGTCCCGTTCTTCGTGTCGTTCGAGGCTCGCAAACCGCAAGCTCGCGAGCTCGTGATCATCGCGGTGATGTGCGCGCTCGCCGTGGTCGCGCGCGTGGCGTTCATCTGGGTTCCGCACTTCAAGCCCATCGCGGCTATCGTCATGATCGCGGGGGTTGCCTTGGGGTCGCGCTCGGGCTTTCTTGTGGGGGCGATTTCGCTGCTCGTCAGCGATTTCGTCTTCGGTCAGGGACCGTGGACCCCCTGGCAGATGCTCGCCTACGGCCTTGCCGGCTTCGTCGCCGGATTCCTTGCCGAGCGGGGAGCAATCCCTCGCAGCAATTTAGGCAACCGCGCGAAAACGGTGCTCTCGCTTGCAGGCGCGGCGTTCGTCGTCGTCGTGGTCGGGCCCATTTTGGACACGTGCTCGCTGTTCACGATGGTCTCCGTCATAACGCCCGAAAGCGCCATCGCCATCTACGCGTCTGGTCTTCCGGTGAACGCGGTGCAGGCGGCGGCCACGGCAATCACGCTGTTCATTCTCGCCAACCCGCTGCTCGGCAAGCTCGAGCGCGTGCGCGTGAAGTACGGTCTTGCGAGATAGGGGGCGCATGAACTTCGCATCCTATCATCCCGCGTTGAACCTGCTGTTCTTCGTCGCCGTGATTGCGTTTACGGCCTGCTGGACGCGTCCGGGCCTTGTCGCGGTCTCGCTTTTGTGCGCCATCGCCTACGCCGCAAGGCTTCGTGGCCCTCGCGCCGTCGTCTTCGGAGGCGTACTCATCGTCGCGGCGCTCGCTTTCGCGGCGCTGTTCGCGCTGAACGTTCACTTCGGCGTGACGAACCTTGCGCGAACCCCCATCGGCAACAGCATCACCGTCGAGTCACTGACCTGCGGCGTTATCGTGGGGCTCAAGGTTGCGGCCATCCTCGTGTGGCTCTGGTGCGCCCTTTGCATCTTCACCGCCGACAAGGTGGTGTTCCTTTTGGGGCGCGTCTGCCCGAAGGCTGCGCTTTTGCTTGCGGTGATGCTTCGTGCGGTGCCGATGGTTCGCGATCGTGCCGAAAAGATCGCCGTCGCGCAGTCGGGAATCGGGAAAGGACCAGGTCAGGGAAGCATCCTGCGCCGGATCGTGAACGCGCTGCGGAGAGGATCTATCCTCGTTTCCTGGTCGATCGAGCGATTCGTTGAGATGTCGGACTCCATGAGAAGCCGAGGTGGAATCTTGCGCGGGCGCACGGCGTACTCGCTCTACCGGTTCGACAATCGCGACCGTTTGCTCGCCGTTATGCTCGTGGCCCTTGTTACGGTGTGTGCTGCGGCGACGGTTCTCGGTCAGACGCGCATGCTCTTTAGCCCCGTCATCGTGCTGCCGAGGGTGTCGTCTGTAGGCGTTGCTGTCTACGTGGCGTTTTTCGTGTTGTGCCTTTTGCCGCTCGCGCTTCAAACGGTTGGCGAAGCCTCCTATGCGCGAAGGGCGGCCACTGTGCCGAAGAAGGGACATCTATTCGTGTCGCCAAGGGAAAATCAAGGCCCACTAAAGAGGGAAATACAAGAGAAAGGAAGGACCGCATGACCGTGAAGAGGAAGCTCATCTCCTTGCTTTTGTCCGCAGTTGTTGCCTGCGGGCTTGTCCCAAGTATGGCGTTCGCCGCGATAGGCGATATCCCATCAGGGGAAACGCCGATCGGGCAGGTGCATATCAGTATTAGCGACACGGTTGCGCGCCCCGCGGGTACAGGCTATCCCGCGCCTTGCGGTACCATCGCCGAGGGGGATGTCGACCTGTATCCTTCCGACAGCGCGATGTCGGCAATCGTGCGCCTTGCGAACGAGAAGGGCGTTGCCGTCGTCGGCGCGGACAAGGGATACATCACCTCCGTCGCGGGGTTCGGCGAATTCGACTGCGGAAAGAAAAGCGGCTGGATGGGGACGATCGATGATTGGTTCGCGAACACGGGCCTCTCTTCGGTGACCGTAAGCGCCGGTACCCTGGAGCCAGGCGACGAGATCGACCTCATGTACACAGTCGACGGCGGCCCCGACCTTGGCAGCAACTGGAGCAGCAACGACAAGACGGTGGCCTCGCTCGCGGTCGGCGCGGGCATTTTGTCCCCGTCGTTTAGCGCTGACGCCCATTCGTATACCCTTAAGCTGCCCGAAGGCTCGACGAGCGTGGTGCTCACGCCAACGGCAACGAACAAGAACTTCCAGGTGAAGGCACGTTTTGGCGACACATGGTACAAGCGCGGCGCGGAAATTCCCGTCACGAGTGGCTCGGTGATCGAGATAGTTTGCGGCGATCCGAGTTGGCCGACCATGAACGACGCCGCGAATGTCCCCGCGCAGCGCTACGAGATAACCGTGCAGATAGGCTCCTCTGGCTCCGTCTCCGTCTTCCCCGACGTGGATTACTCGGAGTCCTCTTGGTATGGCGATGCTGTGACCTTTGTGGCTGCACGCGGCCTTATCACCGGCTACACCGATGGCGACAAGGCGGGGCTTTTCGGCGTGGGTGATACCCTCACGCGCGGGCAGCTCGCCACGATCCTCTGGCGCAACGCCTGCCCCGACGAGTACGCATCCTACGACCCCAAGACTGCCAAAAACGAGATCGATATTGCGGGCTCAGCCGATGGCATGTACTATACCGCGGCTGTGAACTGGGCCTTCGCAAACGGCGTGATCACCGGCATCGAGCATCCGGATGGCACGAGGGACTTCGCCGCTGAGGGCAAAGTCTCCTTCGAGCAGCTGATCACCGTCCTTGCACGCCTGTGCGCAGCTCCCGGCGAGCTTGAGTCCGCGGGTAGCGACCTGTCCGCCTTCGCCGATGGCGACTTGGCGAGCGACTGGTCGCGCAACGCCTTCGCGTGGGCTGCCGAAAAGGGGCTCGTCGAGGGCTACGATTGGCCTGCTGGCAAGTTTCTTGTGCCTGGTGAGAACGTCGCCCGCGAGCGGGTGGCCGTCGTGCTTATGCGCGCTTTCGAAATGGGAATCATATAGGAGCCGCACCTTTTCTGTTTCGGCGGGACGGCGAAACGGGAAGTCATCTGATGAAACGATCGTAGGAAGAAGTGCCATGATTCACGTGTATTACGGCGACGGCAAGGGGAAAACGACGGCGGCGATGGGTCTTGCGCTGCGCATGCTCGCTGCCGGTGGGGGCGTTGTCATCGTGCAGTTTCTGAAAGATGGCGAAAGCGGCGAGGTGCGCATGCTCTCCGACCGGCTCGATGTCCCCGTGTTCGCAGGTGCGCCGACAAACAAGTTCACCTGGGAAATGACTGATGAGGAACTCGTGGAAACGAGCGAGGCCCACGATAAGAGCCTCGCTTCGGCGCTTGCCGAGGTGGAGGCCTCGGGTGCGCGGATGCTCGTGCTCGATGAGGTGCTCGACGCGCTTTCGATGGGGCTTGTCGATAAGGCAGCTGTTGCCCGTGTGCTTGATAAGGGGGCGGGCAAGCTCGAGGTGGTGCTCACCGGGCGCAACCCGAGCGAGGACATTATTTCGCGCGCGGACTACCTGACGGAGATGAAGTGCCGAAAGCATCCGTTCGAGAGAGGGGTCGCATCGCGTAAGGGCGTGGAGTACTGATTCTGTGTCCGCCGAAGCATGTGGTCGCGCGGCGTGCCTCGCGGAGTGTTGCGCTTCTACCAGTAAGGCCTGTTCGGGGCCTTAACGGAAAACGAGCGCCAGGTGATCGGTCCGGCGCTCGTTTTGAGAGGCGTTTCAGCTATTGGTTGTGGGCGCGGCTTTCGCCCTTGTATGTGTAGGAAACTCCTCTCCTCGAAAGGTATGATACCTAAGGAAATTATTGAATTGCAGTCGTGATTTTCTTATTCCGATGTGCGACAATGCTTCTTGTTGTGCATCCATAAAGTGCAATCAGACAGTCGCGTTTTAGCTTTGAGCGCCCCTCGTAGCGCTTGCCGAGTACTCGCAGACAGTTTGCGAATGTCCTCCTTGCATCCGTTTCGCCATGCGTATCTCGCAGCGCCCGTTTTCTCATTTTCCCCTCATCTCGCTTGCGAAATAAGTAGGTTGCTCGCAAGCAAACCTTCCCTAATATGGAAATGCTGTGCAGCCAAGGTGTGCAAGCTGCCCTTTTATTGCCTTAAAATGCCGTTTCGGCTACAGCTTCCCCTTGTGAAGTGCACAAAAGCCTCTAACGCCGCTATAATCCAGTAAGTTTGAACAGAAGTGCCGCGACGGAATGCGGCTAAGCCAAAGTTCGCCCGTTCGCGGGTGGCCACAAGTTGTAAGGGGCAGGGCTGGTGCTCGACCAATTCTTCTCGCAGATATCGTTTGTGGATATCTTCAACTTCTGCGTCTTCATCACGTTTACTATTTGCTATACCTATCAGCTGTACTACGTGCTTGTCGTTCTCACGCGCAAGCCGAAGCAGCTCGTCGCGAAAAAGAACCACCGATATGCCGTTGTCGTTTCCGCGCGCAACGAAAGCGCAGTCATCGGCGACCTCATCCACTCCATCAAGGTTCAGAACTATCCGACCGAGCTCATCGACGTGTTCGTCATCGCCGATAACTGTACCGACAACACCGCCGAGGTGGCGCGCGAGGCGGGTGCGACCGTTTTCAAGCGCTTCAACACCGAGCAGGTTGGCAAGGGCTACGCGCTCGATTACGGCTTCAAGATCATTCGCAGCCAGTACGCCGATCGCGGCTACGAGGCGTATTTCGTCTTCGACGCGGACAACGTGCTCGACGTGAACTATTTCCGCGAGATGAACAAGACCTTCGACAACGGCGCGAAGGCGTCCACGAGCTATCGCAATTCCAAGAACTATGACTCCAACTGGATTTCCGCTGGCTATGCCGTGTGGTTCCTGCGCGAGGCAAAGTTCCTGAACCAGGCGCGCCTCACGCTCAACACGAGTTGCGCGGTGTCGGGCACGGGCTTCTTCATTGCGGCAGACATCATCGAGAAGAACGATGGTTGGAGATGGCACCTGCTCACCGAGGACATCGAGTTCTCCGCGAACAGCATCCTCGAGGGAACGCGCATAGCCTACACTCCGACGGCTGTGCTCTACGACGAGCAGCCGGTTACCTTCCGCGATTCCTGGAATCAGCGTTTTCGCTGGGCTAAGGGCTTTTACCAGGTGTTTTGGCACTACGGCGCGCGCCTTGCGAAGGGTATTTTCACCAACCCCAAGGGCTCTCGCTTCGCCTGCTACGACATGCTCATGACTATCGCGCCGGGCATGCTGCTCACCATCGTGTCGGTCATCTTCAACACGATCATCATCGTGCTTGCCGCGACGGGCGCCATGTCAACGGGCGTCATGATTGCAAGCTCCATCTCGTCGATCTTCTTCTGCCTGTTCAACTACGTGATGTTCATGTTCCTCTTCGGCGTGCTCACCACGTTCGTCGAATGGGATTCCATCCATTCCACCACGCGCAAGAAGGTGCTCTACATGTTCACCTTCCCCTTCTTCATGCTGACGTATGTGCCCATCGCGCTCGTCGCGCTTGTGAAGAAGTGCCAGTGGAAGCCGATCAAACACAGCATCTCGGTCGACGTCGAGGAGTTTTCGGAGGCGCAGCAGGGCATCGCCGCGCAGAAGTAAGCTCATCGGCAACATCTCTTAGAGCACACGGTTCCTAGTGGAGGGCCCCTTCGGGGGCCCTCCGTTTTTAGGTTTAGGAAGACGTGGAACGCGAAAATGCCGAACAGGTAGCCGGCACGGGTAGGCGGAGGCAGGGGCACGTTGGTGGCGGGTGAACGCGTCAGCGACGCGAGCAGGGGGAGTGTGGGCGGGTGCAGCTGCAGCGCTGGTTGTGAGGAAGCTGGCTACAAGAAGGCAGGTCGCGAGAGGACAGGGCGCGCGAAGGGTGGTTGCACGGAGGCAGGTCGCGAGAAGGCTGGTCTCTCCCTTGGCGAACTGTCACGCCCGCGCGAAGGTTAGGCAGTGCACGTCGCGTCCGCCTGCTTCCCGAATCGCGTCGCATGCGGCGAATAGCGTCGCCCCCGTGGTACAGACGTCGTCGATGAGCAGGATGCTCTCCGGCGCGCTGGCACCCGGCGTTGCGGCTATTGCGTGCGCCATGTTCCCCATACGTGCGCGCCGCGAGAGTGCGCGCTGGTCGTGGGCGTGAGGAGAGGAAAGCAGGGGGACGACGGGGCGCCCGATCGCAAGTGCCACCTCCTGCGCGAGCAACTCCGCATGGTCGAACCCTCGGCGAGCGCGAGCCTTGCGGGTGGCGGGAATGAAGGTGACTCCCGCCACCTCGCTCGCGATCTCGGGGGAAAGGTAGCGCGCCATGTATCGCGCCATTTCCGCCGCAAGCCGCTGCTCGCCTCCGTCTTTGTAGACGACGACGATGCGGCGCGTGCTCTCGGTGAGCTCGAAAGGGCTCGCGAGGCTCGAGAACGCCACGTTCTTGCGGCCTGTTGCAGCGAGCATCACGGGGTTGCATTCGGTGCACTGCGCCTGTCCCCAGGGGGCGCCGCAGATGGGGCACGCGCGCCAAAGGTCGATGAAGGGAAGCTCGCTTCTGCAGCGTTCGCACAAAAGCTCACCTGGTTCGTCGCAGATGGCGCAGCGGGTGGGCCAAAGCGTTTCCGCGACAGCTTGTGCTGCCGCCTCGGCATAGAGGTGCGCGGTGCTGAAAAGGGTGCTTGTCGTGAAGGCTGCCATAGTGCGGATTGTAGCGAGCAGTTCTTGCAGATGGTGCGCGCACACCTTGTGGAAATGCGGCGCGATGGGAACAGGGGCGACCGTGCTTTTCCAACTAGTTGCGGGGATTTCTATCAACACTGCCAAGACTCTGCGGGTTTTCCCGTCGGGATTTCTCCGGGCGTGCGCATATTCCTCCTTCCGTTCGCTCCTGCAATTCGAAAAAACCTTGCAAGAACCTGGCGGGCGCAAACAGGCGGAAAGCCCGATGCGCAAAACCCCTGGTGAGAATCAAGGGGAGGGTTAAGCGGCCGAAGGAAATTCTGGTTGGATGTGACGGAGTTGCGTTCGAGCAAGCTTGTCGAACCCCCGTGCGTGCAGAAAATAAGCCCCAACCTGCCAGTTTTTCGGCAGTCTTCATCAAATGGAAGGGTGGTGCAGGGAAGAAAGAAACGGGCGCCCCAAGGCCCGCATTGATGACCTGGAGTTTCTTGTGTCGCAAAACGAGAGCTTCTCGGCTAAGCCAACGGAGGGCCCCTCAGATTGATGAAGACTGCCGATTATCTGGCAGGTCTCCCCCTGATTCTCGATCGGAGATTCGCGTCCCCATTCCGCATTCCGCTGCCATTTTCCTTCTCGAATCTTGGCCATGTGCAAGAGATACAAAAATTCGCACTGATATTGGATTCTGAGCACATACTCATCCCATCTCGCGCTTCCTATACTTCAGGGCAGAGAGAAGGCCTGATGAGGGCCTCCTTCAAAAAGGAGAGAGAGGAGCGAGAAGATGAAATACAACGAGAATCTCTATCGCAAGGAAAAGCATTGGAAGGAAGGGGAGTTCGACGTCTACCGCAACATGCAGTGGACGGGCCCTGGTTGCCATGAAGGCTGTGGCGTGCTGTTCTACGTTAAGGATGGTAAGGTCGACCATATCGAGGGCGACCCCAACGACGAGTTCAGCCGCGGTCGTCTGTGCATGCGCTGTCTGAACATGGTCGACGAGGCCATCAACAACCCGACCCGTTTGGGCCACCCCTTGAAGCGTGTAGGCAAGCGCGGCGAGAACAAGTGGGAGCAGATTTCCTGGGATGAGGCCTACGACATGATCGAAGAGCATGTCCGTGCTGCCTGGGACGAAATCGGCCCCGAAGCGATTGTCGCCCTTGAAGGTACCGGCCGCAACGTCGTGTGGCAAGTTCCCCTGCTTGAGTACTCTGCGTTTAAGAGCCCGAACTTCGGCTGCGGTTTCCTCTCTGGCGACTCGTGCTATCTGCCGCGCTGCTCGGCTTCCGTGGGCGTAATGGGCGGCCCTGCCGTCGTGGACTGCGGCCAGTACGACCCGCGTCGCTACGATAACCCCGAATACAAGTTCCCCGAGGTCATCCTCCAGTGGGGCTGCAACGCCATCAAAACCAACGCCGACGGCTTCCTCGGTCACTGGCTCGTCGACTGCATGAGGGAAGGCGGCTCCAAGCTCATCAACGTCGACCCGCGCGTTACCTGGATGGGTTCGCGTGCTGAGTACAACATCCAGCCGCGACCCGGCACCGACGCTGCCGTCGCGATGGCTATGATTAACGTGATCATCGAAGAGGACCTCTACGACCATGATTTCGTTGAGAAGTGGTGCTACGGCTTCGATGCGCTGCGCGAGGAAATGAAGGACAAGACACCGGAATGGGCTGCAGCAATTGCCCAGGTTGACGCTGACGATATTCGCGGGGCGGCTCGTCTTTATGCATCTGGCAAGCCCTCGGCCTTCCATTGGGGCCTTTCGACCGACATGACGCCGAACGGCGTTGGCCAGGCCCATGCGTTCATGGTGCTCGAGGGCATCACCGGCAACGTCGATGTGCCCGGCGGCAACTACCTGGCGACTGGCCCCTATGGCGTCGATGCGCTGTACGGCTGCGGTTACAATTACTTCATCTCGCCCGAACTTCAGGAGAAACGCATCGGCGTCGAGAAGTATCCGATGCACAAATACGGCGCTGCAGCCTGCGCTGTTGGCGATGAGATCCTGCTTCAGCTTGAGACCGAGCAGCCCTACCAGATCAAGGTTATGTACCTTGCGGGCACGAATCCCATCGTGAACATGGCTGCCGAAGCGCCGCGCGTTTACAAGGCGATGCTCAACTGCCCGTTCATCGTGGTTGCCGATATGTGGATGACCCCGACCGCGACCGCCTGCGCTGACCTCGTCCTGCCCGTTGCCATGAGCTGCGAGCGCGATTCCTTCCGCGAATGGTGGACCCCGAGCCGCGCGATCACCAAGATCACCCAATACGAGGAAGCGAAGTCCGACGAGGAGATTCTCGTCGATCTCTCCCTGCGCCTGAACGGCGACAATGTGCCGTGGCACGACGTCGAGTCCCTGCTCAACTGGGTGCTGGCCAAGGACAACGCACCGCGCACCTGGACCGAGCTCAAGGACATAATGTACGAGTACAACTTCCAGGGCTACCGCCGGTACGAGTCGGGTAAGCTGCGCCCCGATGGCCAGCCTGGATTCAACACGATGACGGGCAAGCTCGAACTGCAAAGCTGCCTTCTGGGTGCGCTCGGCTATCACGATCTGCCGTATTTCGAGGAGCCGCCCGAGAGCCCCGTTTCGGCGCCTGAACTCTACAAGGAGTACCCGCTCGTGCTCACCACCGGCAAGCGCCACTGGGAGTTCTTCCACTCCGAGCACCGCAATATGCCCACGATGCGCGAATTCCGCCCCGAGCCGACCTTCGACATCAACCCAGTTGACGCCGAGAAGTACGGCATCGAAGACGGGCAATGGGTGTGGATCGAGAATCAGCGCGGCCGCTGCCGCCAGATTGCCCACCTGGTTCCGACGATGAAGGAAGGAGCCATCTGCGCCGATCATGGCTGGTCGTTCCCTGAAACCGAGGAGGCGGCGCCGAACCTGCAGGGCATCTGGGATGTCAACATCAACAACCTGACTACCCAGTGCGTGGTCGGCGAAACCGGCTACGGCGCGCCCTATCGCTGCCTGCTGTGCAAGATCTACCCGGTGACCGAAGAGAACAGCAAGGTGACGCCTACCCAGGTCGTTGCCCAGATGATCGCGGATGCGGAATAGGAGGAAAGAGAAATGAGCGCAAACGGCCTTTTCATCAACTACGAGTTCTGCACCGGCTGCCACAGCTGCGAGGTGGCGTGCAAGAAGGAACACAAGCTTCCCGAGGGCCAGTTCGGCATGCACGTGCTGCAGGATGGACCGCGCCAGATGGAGAACGGCAAATGGGAATTCACCTATATCCCGTACCCTTCGCATCAGTGCGATCTGTGCGCCGAGCGTACGGCGGAGGGGCGCCTTCCCACCTGCGTACATCATTGCCAGGCGGGCGTCATGGAGTACGGCCCACTCGATGAGCTTGTGAAGTACGCCGAGAAGTACCCGAAGTCGATGATTTACTCGCTGTAGAGATCTTTCGGCTCCTAAAACCTCCTCGCCAGACGTAAGCCGGGATCGCATCTCTGAGCGCGAGCCGGCTTACGTTGTGGGCGGCGCTACGGTTTATTGTCGTCCGTCAACCTTCGTATGCGCGGGGTAGTGAGGTCGGAGGGCTCATCCTTCAGAGCGCCCACCCTCCGGTCCGCGCGCGGGCCGATTTCTCCGTGTGAAAGGAGTCTTGCTATGGGCTGCATGAGCTGCAACCCCTTCTGCGGGAAATGCCGTCCGCCTCACCCCAAGCCAATTGTCTGCAAGGCGTGCGGTAGACTCGTGATGCGTGGTCGCTATGAGGCGTGGGTGTGTCCCCGTTGCGGCGCCGCCCTGCCCCCTCGCGAACAACTCCGTTGCAACTGGACGGGCCTTCTATGCGACATTCCCTGCATGTACAACGTGCGCGAGAACCCGGCTGGTGAGCTTCATCCGTGCAGATGGCCCGATGGCAGCCATCTCTACAAGGGTTGATTCAGGGTCCGTCAGACTGAGCCCCAGAAGTCCTGGGCGCGTTAATCCAGAACCCCGAAAAGGTAGTGCAAAAACAGACGCGTGTCGCAGTTGTCGAGGTCGAGTCGATAGTCGGTTTTAATCTTGTTGAGCCGATAGACCACGGTATTGCGATGCATGTTCATAAGTTCGGCCGTCTTCTTCACGCTGCAATCGAAGTAAAGATAGATTTTCAAAAGGCCGAAATCGTTGGTCCCGTTTTCCGCATCGGCGCGGCGGAGCCTGCTCACAATGTTTGGGGATGCGGCATACTTCGCGAGGAACTCGGCAGTGTCGGCGTACGGATCGACCAGGTAGCAGGGGAAATAGCGGTTGAATCGGAAGACGCAGTCGATGAAAGGCTCGCTGGACTGCAAGGCGAGGTACTTCGAAAAGTTCTTCTGGCCGTACTCTAGAGCGACATCCGCTTCCATGCGTCCCATGTGGCAGTACTCGAGCAAATCGAAACGCGACGAAAGACCGATCCTGGCCTTAAGGCGGGAAACGGCCTCGAAGAGCGCTTCCTCCATGGCGGCAATCTTTTTTGAGCTTCGCTTTGCCGAAATCATCAGCACGTAGATGCGTTGGTCGGCTATCACGGTGCGGCACGCTTGGAGTCCCGTGCGGATCTGATGCGCGATATGCGCGACGCCGCCGCACTCTTCGGCACCCGCGATCACCGCTATTTCGAAAACACCCTCGATCGGCAGGTCGAACAGGCGAGCCTTCTCTTTGAAATCGTAGGGATCGTGGATGTTGTCGCTCATTATCGACGAGAGAAACGCTGCCCCTTTCTCATGCGAGGGAAGGGTCGTTTGCCAGAATCGGTCGAGGCAAATGCCGACTTGGTCGGCGAGCAGGTCGAAGAGGAACTGCTGCCAAGGTGTGATGGAATCGGAAGACACCATAACGAGATGCGCTGCGTAGTTTCCCCCGAGGCGATACACTCGCGACATGTTGGGGAGAGGATTGATGGCGTTGCCGCCCTGGTCGAGGTGGCTTTTGTTCTGCGCGTGCCAGCGTTGGTCTTGCGCGAGCCGCTCGATTGTCGGAATCATGGACGTCGGGTAGCTGCCCGTCTCGATAAGCGCGCGGCTCATGTCGTCGAGGGGAGGGAAGTGCGGCGTTGCGGCGACCCGCGCATAGAGCGCATCGGAAAGGGCGATGTATTCCCCGAGCAGCTCTTCGCCAAGTTCGATGAGCTGCTGGGTCGAGCAGTCGTGAAGGACGAGGCGCGACATCTCGGCGTCCCATTCCCGTATCCGAATGAGGTGGCGGTTGATCGCGCTGCAAACGGCCGCGGGGGAAAGGGACGTGAATGCGATGGGGAATGCCCCTGGTGAGCCCTGGGCTGTCGACGCATGTTCCGCCTTCGTCGTGCTGCAAGCCGCTGTCGTTTGCTTCGTTTCCGAAGTATCGTGGGCGGGTGGGACTTGCTTCATTCCCGATGCATCAAACTCCCCTTGCTCTCCGGCAGCTTCGGGCGAGGCAATCGCGAGAAGGGGCCTTGTCCGCTTGCCGTGCGCCAGCTTGAGTGCGCACTCGTAGGGAACGACGAGGAGTGTCTGCTGGTCGCCGCTTGGCTCGTAGGCCGATGGAGCTGGCTGGTCATAATTCGGCTTGCGCGGCGACAGCACTTGTTCGTCATCGCCCGACTCGCGCGCCGACGACGCTTGCGGGTCGCCTGGCTCTTCTGTTGGGGCATCGCTGCTGGCGTAGGAAAACGTGCGCAGGGCCCAATCGGGTGGAACCTCAACGGGCACCCCGATTCTCTCGAGGCAGGGTTCGATGATGCTGAGCGGGAAAAGCATGAAGACCCCCTTTAGCATGCGGCTTTCGTCACGTCGCGCATTCGTTTGACCCCATATTACTCCAAACGCCTTCTTTTCCCACTTCCATGTGGAATGATGCGTGTGCTGCTCTTCGCCGTTGCTGTTCTGTTACACTGAAACGTGCTTCTTTCGGGTCTGTAGTTGCGGAAGCGCCTCGAGCGTTTCTCAGTCCAAGGCAGACGCGGTCGAAAGGATCCACGTAAGTTGCGCGTCCTGCGCGCAGCGAGCATGGCGCGTCCTAGAGGTAAGTCGCACCGCCCGATTCCATATTCGTGCGGCACAAGGCCGCCGCGGGCGAGAGGTACCACGGGTGCAAGCTCACGTCCCAGTGCGCGAGTGTGGGGGCAAAGACTAGGTCAGCCGGAAGAAGCGCATGAAAAGGAACAGACGGAGGTTACGGTGACGAAGCGTTTTCGGAAAGCTATCCTTTGCGTAGCGATCGGTTGTGTCATGGCGTTTGCGGTCGCGTTGACGGGGTGCTCGAGCGACTCCACCTACGAACCTGAGTCGAAGACTCCCCAGGTTCAATCCCCGACCATCAAGGAAAACGGCGTTCTGCGCGTCGGCGTGAACACGGGCCGCGCCCCGCTCGCCGGCATGTCGGGCAACAAGATCGTCGGCATCGACGTCGATGTGGCGGCCGCGATTGCGGACAGCCTCGGCCTGAAGCTTTCCATCGTTGACACGGGCAGCGACCCCGAAGGTGCGCTCAAGGACGGTTCGGTTGACATCGTGCTTGGCATCGACAAGTCCTCGAGCGACGGTTCGTTCTGGAAATCCGATTCCTACCTGCCTACGGGCATCGCGCTGTTCGCCATGTCGGAGAACGCCGCTGTCCCGACTGCGACGACTGGCGCCAAGTTCGCTGCGCAGGTTTCCTCCACGAGCGCTTGGGCGGTCATGAACGAATTCGGCGACACCTCGCTCACTTCCACCTCCAGCCCGAAAGAGGCGTTCGCTGCCTTGAGCTCGGGGCAGGTACAATATGTCGCTGCTGACGCGGTCATCGGCAAGTACTATGCGAACGGGTCGAACATCAACGCGAGCATCGTCGCGCTCATGCAGCAGCCGAGCGGCTATTGCGTCGGCGTGCTCGACAGCAACTCCGATTTGAAGACCGCCATCGCCAACGCTGTGAGCTCTCTGAATTCGAACGGCGTCATGAGTGTTATCCAGTCGAAGTGGCTGGGTGGCAGTATGGACCTCTCGTCGGTGAAGCTTACTGCTGGGGCGACGTCAGGTTCGAAGGCGAAGTCGGACGCGACGGCCAATGGCACGACCTCGACCGACGCAGCGTCTGCTGATGCGAGCGCGCAGGGTGCCACCTCGACCGATACGACGTCGGGCGGCGCCTCCACGGCTGGGTCGAACGCCGTGAAGGCTTCGTAAGCTGCGACTTCTCGTGTGACGGCGTGCCGCTGCCTCATCCATAATTCATAAGCGAGCTTTTGGCTCCCTATGAGAAACGCCTCCAAAATGGGAGGCGTTTTCAATGAGTGCAGCGATTCGTGCCAGAATCACTCTATTTCGATGTACTTTTTCGACCCGCAATGTGGGACAGGGAGGGGAACGGAGAAGATAAGGCGGTTGAGATCACGCAGACGTGGGTTGGGTGCAGGCGTGTCCCAGCCCGCACCCGACCTGAAGAAGCCTTATTCCCCAAGCAGATCCACCACGGCGAGATCGGCCTTCGCGTTTTCGATGATCTCGCGGTTGCCGAACACGCAGACGATGTTCTTGCTCGCCGCCTGGCTCACGGCATTTCCGAGGGCACGTACTTCCTCGGGCGTCGCGTTCGCCACCTGCGAGCGCGTGACCAGGCGATCTTTCGGGTCGACGTGTGCGAACACGTAGCCGTCCTGTCGGCGCGCCAGCTCGCGGGGCTTCAATGGCGCGTCGAGGCCCGCGACGGTCGACACGATGTAACCGTCCATCTCGGTCTCGCTCGGGTTGAAGTTGGAAAGCCATGCGCCCGCCGCGCGGAAGCGCTCGATCGTCTCGTCGATATGCGGGTCGCGATACGAGTAGAAGCGCAGGTTGCCCGTGCGGGTGGGTGAGAACCCTGCTCCGTAGGCGCCGCCCTTCACGCGGACCTCGTTCCATAAATAGTCGTAGGAAAGCGCGCGCGACGCCACAAGCCAGGCGCCCGAGTAGGGGACTCCGAGCAAGCGGCGGTCAAAGCCGAGCGCGGTGTAGGTGACGTCCGTCGGCACGACGAAGGCCTCGCCGGTCGCGGGCACGTGCGGCTTGGGCACAACAAGCCGGGTCGCGTTCGCCTCGGCCTCGGCCGCCACGCGACGACCCATGGTCATCCCTGCACCCATCGTGTGATCGAAGTCCCCGTCCTTGCCCGTGAAACCGATTGTATAGTTGTCGTCGGTGAAGATGCGGCCTGCCACCTCGGCAAGCTTCGCAGCTAGGGCTTCCTTCTCCTCGTCGAACGCGGTGAGCGTGCGCTTTAAGAATCGATAGAATCCCACGCCGCCGAGTTGCTCGCGCACGACGGCAGCGGGGAGATAGTAGGACGCCACATGCGCCATCGCCGCACTATGACCAGCGTTCGCGAAATTCTGCTCCATGCTGACGCGCTTCTGCACGAGGATGTCGTGAATCTTGCCGAAGTCGTTAAAGCGTGTCTCGCCGAGAATCTCGCTTGGAAGCGTCGCCGCCCACTCCGCGTTTTCAGAGAGCGCAGAGCACGACACGGTCAGCTTCGGGAACAGCGCGCAGCGGTCGTCTTCGCGCTCGTGCACCTCGGTGTAGAAGGCGAGGTTGCCAAGCTTCGCCTGCGTAAGCGTGTCGATCTCCGTTGCGGTGTGCTTGTCTGTCGCGAGCTTTCCGAGCACCATGGCGAGCAGCGACGCGTAGGGAAGCTCCTCGAAGGACAAACGCTCCAAGCCGTAATAGCGATACGCGTACACGATGCCTCGCGTTGCCACATCGTGCCTGATTACGGGAACATCTCCCGAGTCGTCGAGGCGGAACGCGGGTTCGACGGGCGCCTGCTCGATGTCGCTTGCGCGCATGCGGGGAAGGGTCGCGAGCGCTTCCGGGGAGTCGGGCTCCTCCTGTGCCTGGCGCAAGGTAGCGACGTCGGCCTCGATTGCGGCGATCCGCTCCTCGTTAAGCTCGCGCTCCATCTGCGCCAAGCGGGCCGCCGCGGCATCGTCGTCGTCGGGAAGTCCGTCCACAGGCACGACTTCCACATCCGCCACATGGTCGTTTTCCAGGAACACCTCGCGGATCAGCTGCTCGAAGTAGCCCTCGTCGAGCTTTTTGCGCAAGTCCGCGAACGCGTCCTCGTAGCGCAGATAATCGAGCGCGGCATCGTCGTCGTAGAGCCAGCCGGCCATGCAAGAGCAGGCGAGTGCCACGCCGTCCGCGATCCCGAAATTCTGCTCGCGCATTACGAACTCGGCATGCGAGAGCGCTGCCGCCACCACCTCATGGTCGAGCGTGCCGTCGGCAAGCTCTTCAAGTACGCGCGAAAGCGCAGGTCGCAGGCGCTCTGCCGCGCCTTCCTCAAGGCCTTTCGCCTGCACGACGGCGAAAGGCTGCAGCATTGCGTCGGCCATGTATGCCACGATGTCGCACGCGAGGTTCTCGTCGAGCAGTGCACGCTTGGCGGGTGCCTCGTTCGAGCCGAAGATCGCGTCGAGCAGGATGTCCATCGCGATCATGCGCTCCCTGTCGGCCGAGCGGCCCGCTACAAAACCCACCGCGCAGCAGGCGTTTTCGGGTGCCGTCTTCATGGGCACTTTGTTCCCAAACGACGTCACGGGCGCCTGCAGCTCAAGCGGGTTCGGCGTGCTCGCGGCGCGCGCTTCGGCCCCGCCGGGGGCCAGATAGCGCTCGTCGAGGAAGGTGAGGAAGCGCTCGGGGTCCATGTTCCCGTAGAGCACGATCTTGGCGTTGGCCAGGTTGTAATGGCGGCGGTGGGTGTCGAGGAATTCCTCGTAGCTAAGCGTCGGAATGGCGGAAGGCTTACCGCCCGACTCGAATCGATACGCCGTGTCGGGGAACAGTGCCGCGGAAAGCTCGTCGTAGAGCACCGACTCGGGGTCGGAGAGCGCGCCTTTCATCTCGTTGTAGACCACGCCGTTGTACACGAGTTTGTCCGAGCCCTCCTCGCCGGCGAGTTCCACATGCCAGCCTTCCTGCTCGAAAATCGTGCGCTTGTGGAAGATGGCAGGGTGCAGCACGGCGTCGAGGTAGACGTCCATGAGGTTCAAAAGATCCTGCTCGTTGGTGCTGGCCACAGGGTAGATCGTCTTGTCGGGGTAGGTCATGGCGTTTAAGAACGTCTGCATCGAGCTTTTGAGCAGGTTCACGAACGGCTCTTTCACGGGAAACTTGTCCGAACCGCAGAGCACCGAATGCTCGAGGATATGGAAGACGCCGGTGTCGTTTGCGGGCGGCGTCTTGAAGGCGATGGAGAACGCCTTGTTGGAGTCGTCGTTTTGCAGGTAGAGCAGCTGCGCGCTCGAGGCGTTGTGGTCGAGCACGTAGGCTCGCCCGTCGATTTCGGGCAGGTCAGAGGCAGTGCGCACGGTGAACCCGTGCACGGTTTCATGTGGCTTGAATTCCATGGTTCAGCTTTCTCGGAGGGGCTTCTCGTTCGGCTTCTATTGTCGCACAACGTGCGCCGCGCCCTGCGGGCAACGTGGATATATCGCAGGGATGGCGCAACGGCTCGGGCCAATCATCTATAATCGTGCGAAGACCACGGAAAGGATGAAATCGTGACTGAAGACGCCCGGAAATTCTCGCATATCAGCGTTGTGTCCGACGATGAGGACGATGTTGTGATCGAAGCGGGCGCCCCTCGTTCCCGCACCTATGGGGAAGGCGATTTCGCGACGGAACCTGCGCGAGGCAAGGCAGTTGCCGAAGGTGGGGAAGGCTTAGCCGCGCAAGCCGAACAGCCCGACAGGGCGTCTGCTTCCGCTGCTTTCGTCGCCCCCGAACGAGCTGCTGCCCCTGATGACGAGTATGTTTCCGCCTGTGCGGCAAAGCCTGCCGGCAAGCAAGCCGAAAAGCCCGCCCGCAAGGCATCCGCCCCTGCCCGCCAGGGCTACGAGGAAACGACGCTCGAGGACCTCGAGAGCACCAAGATGTCCGGCATGCAGAAGGGCATTATCGCGGTGGCGCTTTTGGGCATCGCCGCATTCATCGTGTATTACGTGGCGTTCATGGGCTAGAAGGGCCTGTGACCTGCGAAGAGATTGAAAGGTATCGCAATGCCGAAACATACTGGAAAAGCAACAGAAGGCAGAGACGATCAACCGATGCGCAAGGGCGAGGAAGATCGCTCGAACGACATCGGGCTTACCCAGGCGTTCGCGCCCGTCGGCGATGGCGATTGGTTTGATGATTCGCCTCACGCCTACCCCGACGAGGAAGGCGAAGTGGCGTTTGACGAGGATGCCTTCGCCGACGACCGCCCGGGGCGGACGGATCGCTTCGCTCCGATTGGAAGCGAAGACGATAAGCCCGAGGCTGTCCATGCCGAGCACGCGGCTACCGAGGCGTCGTTCGACGAGGGTGAATCCTTCGACGAGGAGGCTGCTACGCAACCCCGCCGACATGCCGCTTCCCAAGGGGCTCATGCGGGCGGCTTCAGCTACAAGGGCGATGACGCCGACGAATACCCTGATGCGCTCGAAAGCCTCGAGCCCGTGGTTGAGCCCTCGGCGTTCGACCCCGACCCCGTTGCCGCCTCGCCTGTTTCGCGCGGGCGTCACACCCCTGCCGATCAGAAGGAGGAAATCCCTTCTTACCTGCGTAAATCTCGCCGCATGCGCCGCATTCTCATCGTGGTTGTGGTGTTGCTTGTGCTTTTGCTTGCCGCTGGCGGCTACTTCGCCGTCCGCCTGTTCCAGACTGCGCAGACGGCTGCCTACCAGCAGACCCAGCAGCAGCAGTCGAACCAGGATACGAACTCGCTGCAGGCGGGAAGCGAAGGCAACGATGCGACATCGACCGTGAAGAAGACGAGCGCGCCGAATTTGACCGAGCTTTTGGGATGCACGCAGGACGAGGCGCTCGCCAAGGTTGGTCGCGGCGCTCAGGTCACCGTATCGAGCGAGGTGAACGAGGAGGGCAACCCCATCAAAACCGACGTTCGCGTGGCGCTGACCGACGAGCCCGCCGACACGCGCACGGGTACGCCGACGCTGTATCTGGGGCTTGACGAGGACGGGGAAGTCATTCAGGCAGGCTATTCCGCAGGCACGGCGTCGCTTGGCTACGGAACGCTTTCGTTCTCGGACGCCGTGAAAAACGAGTCGATCATAGAAAAGACGCTGCAGGAGGCGGGCATTTCTGTTCCTGTGGGCACGGTCTCGCTTCCCTCCAACAAGACGGAGTACTCCACCTACGCGTCGGATGGAACCACGTTGGTGAAGGAGTATTGCCCGTTCACAGGTGACGTTGACATTAACGGCGTCTCCCATACGTGGTCGGCGGTGCTTTCCTACGATTACTCGGTGGCGAACGCGTCGGGCAATCTCGCCGATACGATTCGCATCATTTATGTGTACATCAATGCATAAATAAGAAATGAGCCCTTGCGTTTGCCGCGCGAGGGCTCTATACTGTAACGGCTGTATTCAAGCGAGGACGTCAGTTCTCCACCTGTTTCGGCGCTTCGGCTGCTGATGGGTCGCTTCAATAACGTGCTTCATGCACACCCTTGAATTGCGAAACCCGCGGCCGTGCCTGCGGGTTTTTTGTTGCGCACAAGCGCAAGAGGAAGGAAGGTGAGCGCGATAGCTGCTCAGGAGCCACGGCTCAATGACGAGATCACTGCACGTGAATGCCGTCTGATCGGCTTTGACGGAGCGCAGCTGGGAATCTACACGGTGGCGCAAGCTCAACGTGTCGCGGATGACCAGAATCTCGACTTAGTCGAGATCGCCCCGAACGCCGAGCCGCCGGTCTGCCGCATCATGGACTATGGAAAGTTCAAGTACGACCAGGCCATCAAGGCAAAGCAGGCTCGCAAGAACCAGAGCAAGATCGAGACCAAGGAGATGAAGTTCCGCCCGAAGATCGACGTGGGCGACTACACCACCAAGAAGAAGCACGTACTTCGCTTCTTGGGCGCGGGAAACAAGGTGAAGATCACCATCATGTTCCGCGGTCGCGAGATGGCTCACCCCGAACAGGGACTTTCCATTCTCGAGCGTTTGGCTGACGACCTCAAAGACGTTGCGGTCGTCGAGAACCAGCCCAAGATGGAAGGGCGCAACATGCACATGCTTATTGCTCCTTTGCCCGGTGCGGCGAAGAAGAAAAAGGAAACCGATAAGAAAGTAGAAGGAAAGGACGAATAATGCCTAAGATGAAAACCCACCGCGGTACCGCCAAGCGTTTCCGCGTCACCGGTTCCGGCAAGATCATGCGTGCGAAGGCTTTCAAGAGCCACATCCTCACCAAGAAGAGCCAGAAGCGCAAGCGCAACTTCCGCAACGAGACCGAGCTTTCCAAGGCAGACTCCAAGGTCGTCGGTCGCAACCTCGGCATTCGCTAGTTCGTTTTCAGTTCTTTAAGGAGATAACACTATGGCACGCATCAAGCGTTCTATCCACGCCCGCAAAAAGCGCCGCACCGTTCTCAGCCGTGCAAAGGGCTACTACGGCGCAAAGTCCCGTTCCTATCGTGCAGCGAAGCAGCAAGTCCAGCACTCGCTGCAGTATATGTACCGCGATCGCCGCAACAAGAAGCGTAACATCCGTCGTCTCTGGATTACCCGCATCAACGCGGCTGCCCGCATCAACGGCCTTTCCTACTCCGTGTTCATGAACGGCCTCAAGAAGGCTGGCGTCGAGCTCGACCGTAAGGTGCTCGCCGACATGGCTGTGAACGACCCCGCCGCTTTCGCTGCTGTGGTCGAGGTTGCCAAGAAGGCCCTGTAAGCCACGCCTGCACGTTTACGTTGCAATCACTGAGAAGCCGAGGGATTCCCTCGGCTTCTTTGTTTTTAGGGGAAGGGAGTGCGGCTTAGTGCTGGCGGGCGTTTTGCCTCGGGGATCGCGCTCTGCAGTCGTGCCTCGTGCGTGTTGCCTTTCGAGAAGCGCCTTGCCCGTGTTGTCCCACTGACCTGCAAGGCTTGATGGCATCTCGCGTGCCCCGTCGTCTTAGCGTGCTTCGATTACGTTAAGCTGCTCGAGGTCGAGTGCGATGATCTCGGTGGCGAAAGACAAGACGCGCGTGTAGAAATCATCCCCAGTGAGGGCAGCCATCTCTGCGAGCCGCGATGCCCAACGGGAGGGGTGCTGCTCGAGAAACTGCTTGGCCAGGTGGAGGTTCGCTTGAGCGGTCGCAGGATCTTCCGCCTCTGCGGCGCGGGCGCCGCCATCGTGGAGATAGGCCATAAACGCCATCTCGCTCGCGAATGCGTCGGGGGAGAGCGTGGATACCGCGATCTCGTAACCTGAAAGCCTGCG
Organism: uncultured Ellagibacter sp.; assembly: GCF_934617235.1. Taxonomy (GTDB): domain Bacteria; phylum Actinomycetota; class Coriobacteriia; order Coriobacteriales; family Eggerthellaceae; genus Ellagibacter. The sequence goes on from NZ_CAKTTZ010000027.1 coordinate 26,465, forward strand.
GTAGTCGAAGCCGGCGTCCTCGTAACAGGCAGCGACGTGCGCTTTTCGCGAGGGGACGGGGCTTGCGTACTCGATGCGGCCATCGACGATGCCGGAATTCCAGATGGCGCTTTCCGTCCAGGCAATATGGTAGACGCTCGACGAGACGAAGAAGCGATTGTAGAAGCGCTGCTCCAAATCCGATGAGGGCGTAACGTCTGCGAAACGTTCGTCCCCCATAGCTGCTGCGACGCGCTTTACGTCGTCGACGACAGTGGTGTCGGGTATGTTGAGCAGGGCTTCTGCAATGGCTTCGTAGATGACGCTCATGCCGCGCGAAGTTTGGCTTACCGTGGCGAGGTTCTGGGTATCGATGCTCATGAGGCAGCCTTTCTGTGGAACGCTTGCGCGTGGGTCGTCGCTTTCGAGGTAGCGGTGCACGTGGTCAGTGTGCACCGCTTAGGATAGGGGAAGGGGAATCGGGAAGGAACCTTCCTTTAGCAATTAGTCCATGCTGGGATGGAAGACCCGAACCGCGGGGCTCAGAAGAGCCCCGCGGCGGAGGGTGGGCGAACTATCCCAGGGCAACGGGAATTGCCGCCATGACGATCAGGTAGCGCAACATGAAGCCCCCGACCAGAACCCCAACTTCACCTGCAATGGTAAGCCCGGGCTGCTGCAGGAGCGACTTCTTCTCCTGCATCGACTTGTGGAGCGCCTGCACGAACGGGAAGACGAGCCCGACGATGACGAATAGGACCCAGAATGCCAGGGCGTAGCTGCCGGTAAGCAGGTTCGCAACCGAGGCTTTTGCCGCTGCCGCAGCGGAGCCGCCTGTGATTGCCACCGTGCCGAGAAGCGCGATCACAAGGAGCGCTTCCAGCACCGGCAGAATCATGCCGGATTTCACGGTAAAGCCGATGTTGGCAATCTCGTCATGGGCTTTCCCATGCGCGATGACCAGGACAAGCGCGAACCCGGTCGAGGCTGCCGATACCAGGAACAGGACCGGCAGGATAAGAGGATGCCACAGGGGGAACGCGACGGCCGCGTCACCCAAAAGCACGCCGGTGTAAGCGGCGACGCACGCGGCCAAGATCATGCCGATGACGTCGAGCACGCGAGGCGTCGACTTCTTCACGATCATGATGATCGCATCGATCGCTGCCACCACGATGAACGCCGCCAAGATGATGACGCCCCAGGCCATGACCGACCCCAGGTTGCTAACGAGGTAGAAGAATCTCAACGGGTTCATCAGTCCCGCATGCGCGTCGACGACGAGAAGCAGGGTGCCCACTGCCACGCAGACCGGACCTGCGATAAAGCCGATCGTCTTGATTTTCGGGCAGGGTTTCTTCGCCATGCCCGCGATGCCGGAGAGCACAAATGCGCCGGCGCCCATACCTGCCAAGAACAGATACAGTGCAATCATCCAATTCCATACCATGACGTATCACCCCTCGTAGTGCCGCAAGACGTTGCCGCCCTTGTGGACTGCAGAGGCAACGGGCATTGCGAGCGTATCGTCGAGCCCAATGTAGTAGACATGGGGTGAAAGTCCCAGGTCGGGATAGAGCGTCTCGGTCTTGCTCGCGGCAAGCTTCTTCGAGATGTCGCTCTCAGGATCGTTCAGGTCGCCGAACATGCGAGCGTGCGTGATGCATGTTCCCACGCAGGCGGGGAGCATGCCCTTGCTGGTGCGATGCTCGCAGAAGGTGCACTTCTCCACTTCGCCCGAAGGCAGCTGGTAGCGCACCTGGTAGGGGCACGCCGCCATGCAGTACTTGCATCCGATGCAGCGCTCGGGGTCGACGACGATCGTGCCGTCTTCGGTGCGATGGCTTGCCTGGGTCGGGCACACTTTCACGCAGGGAGCATCCTCGCAGTGGTTGCACAGCTTCGGGATGTTTGCGCGCCTGACCTGGCCGTTATCGTCCACGTCGAAGCTCTCGATCCAGGTGTTGAAGCAGCCGGTCGGCACCTCGTTTTCCTGCTTGCACACCACAGCGCAGGCATTGCATCCCACGCAGAGGGACAGATCGATCAGCATACCAAGTTTTTTCTCACTCATCGTTTATCCCTCCTTTAGGCTTTCTCGATTTTGTACATGCCGCCCGAGCGTCCAGGAGAGGTTCCCTCGGGGTCTGCCAGGGGATAGATCTCGCTGATCGTCGGGTCGAGCATCGTCTGCAGATGGATGCCCGCACCGATGGCCGGGTCGCCCTTGCGGGTTTGCTCGCCTTCGATGGCGACGTCCTGCGCACCATAGGCGCGATGTCCGTAGCCATATGCCACGCCGAAGGTTCCTTTGGCAATGCCGGCGCGAACCATGGCCTCGCCTTCCATCACGTCGCCCGAGGGGTTCGTGATCTTGATGGTGTCGCCATCTTTGATGCCGAGCGCCTTCGCGTCGTCGCGGTTGAGCTCGAGGTAGTTGTGGTCGCACAAATCGCGCATGATCGGGCTGTTTGCCAAGAAGGAGATCGACCGGAAGCGCGGTTTGTAGTTCGTCGAGCGGAACGGGTATTCCTCGCGTGAGTAATGATCCTCGAGCGTGGAGTTGTCGGCGAAGCGCTCGGGGTCGTTGGTGAGCGTGCCCGAGAGCTTTTCCCCGGTGTAGGGGTTCGCGTCGTTCGCCTTGCGGTTGCTGTAGAACTGCGTCAGGTTATCGGTGGCGTACTTGATGGCTCCGTTCTTGCCGATGCCGTCTTCCATAGGCCAGAAGCGGCCGCCGCGCGAGAGCACGTTCAAGACCTTCGGCCATTCCTCTTCGCTCACGGCGTTCCTCCATGCCTTGGGAAGGTTGTCGAGCGCCTGTAGCTTCATGTCCTCGGAGGCGACATCGTCGACGGGGGTGGTGTCGTAGGTGAGGTTGGCAACGGCCTTCAGGAAGAAATCGCACGCGTCGTTGAGCGGCCAGGTCTTGCCGTCGACGTCGGTCATGGCATCATCGCCGAAGCCGGGCATGTCGCACACCTTGGCAACGTCGCAGCAGAACGCCTCGAAGCTTGCATGTCGACCGCCCGAGATTTCGATGGTCTCAGGAGTCTTCGCAGGCCAGCGGACGGAGTTGCCCTTGCTCTTGAAGAAGCCCTCGTTGGTGACCACGCCGAAGCTCTCGAAGGGGTTCGTGTCGGGCACGATGTAGTCGGCGTACTGCGCGTGCTCGCCGATGACGACGTCGCAAGCGATGTGCAGCGGTATGATAGAGGTGTCCTTCATGCGCTCGAGCACGGAGTCGCGCAGAAGGCCGGAGGTCGCCTGGAGGGTGTTGGTCATCCAGGACATGACGATCTTCGCCTGGTAGGGGTACTTGCACAGCGCCGAGATGAGCGCCTGGTTGTCTGAGACACCGGTGTGGCTGAACCAGGGAAGCAGCGGCTTCGGGTCGGTTTCGCCTGCGGCAACGCGGTTTTTGTACTCGTCGGTCTTTTTCCAGATGCGCTTCGTGCGGCCGATATTCTGGCAGGTCTTCCCGTCGGCGAGCGCCGGCTTGCCTGCGATGGTAGAAAGCTTGTAGCGCTTGCCGTCGGCGGTGGTGGCGGCTCCGATGCGGCGGGCAACCATGCCGCCGAGCATCTGGTTCGAACCGATGAGCGCGTTTAAGAAGGTGTAGGCGGCCATGGAGGACACGCCGTTGGAGGCAGCGGTCGAGCCGAGGCCCGTCGTCGCGGCCTTCACGCCGTGGGAGGTGAACTCGCGCGCAACATCTTCGATCGTTTCGCGCGGCACGCCGCAGATTTCGGCGTACTCGTCCATGGTGTTCGAGAATGCGCTGTCCTTGAGGTAGAGGAACGAGGAGCGGACCTTGATGCCGTTCACTTCGCCTTCGAAATCGATAAGACCGCGCTCGGCGTCAGTGTTGAGAGCCGCCTCGTTCTTCTCGGCGTCTATCACCACGTAGTAGGTCGGCTTGGTCTTTGCGGCGGGATCGGCCTCGGGCTCGGTGAGCCCTGCGTCCGCTGCGGTCATGAACTTGCCGTTGTTCGCGGAGGATTCATCGTCGATGACGAGGAAGGTCGCGCCCGTGTAGGAGGCGAATCCGCCGGCGACGGCAGCCTTGTAATTGGTAAATCCCAGATAGTCGGCGTTGTAGGCCTTGTTCTCGATGATCCAGCGGGTCATGCCGAGGGCCAACTGGCCGTTCGTGGCAGTCTTGATGGGGTGCCAGGTGATGCCCTTGGCGCCCGGCGTGCAGCAGCCATTGCCGAGCACGGGGTCGAAGACGTCCATCTTCGCGCCATGCTCTTGCAGGTTGATTAAAACGTCACGTGCAATTTCCTGGAAGCTCTTGCCGTTAGTCCCAGGCGCGGTGCCCAACCACAGAATGTATTCGGCGTCTAATGCGTCGGGGCGAAGGGAACGGGACCCAGTGTGAAAGTACGAACTCGCACTTGCGGAGCCGCCTCAAGTGGAGGCGTGGCCAAATTGGTTGACCGACCCGAAGCAGTTCGCGAAGCGTCCGCCGAAGGTGGTGCGGCCGTCACCGCGTCCGCCCAGAAGGACGAATTGGTTGGATTTTGGTCCGAGCGTCGGCTCGTCGGGATTGAGCGGCGTCTCGGTGTCATGGATGGAGAGGAAGCCTTCGATTTCTTGGTCTTCCCCGATTTCGGCGAACAGCTTGCCGCCTTCCGTGACTTCCTTGATGAGCTGATCCCAGCCGATGGGCTTCCACTTGCCCTCGCCGCGAGCACCCGCGCGCTTGAGCGGCATGGTGATGCGGTCGGGCTGCCCGTAGCCGTCCTGCGTCGCCTGGCCGCGTCCGCATGACGTGCCGCGCGTGGAGTTGCCGTAGCCGTTCGCGTAGCTCATGGAGCGATACGCGTCCTCGAGCGGAGCCTCGAAGGGCAGGTACGGGTTCGCGCAGCTCGGGTTGTACGGGTTCCCGCCAACCGAGTAAAGCGTGCCGCCGTCCCGGGAAAGCTTCAAACGGTTGCCGCACGAGCTGTAGCACCCAAGACAGGCGCTGTAGCGGACGATGACGTCTTCGTTCACGTTGACGTCTCCGGTTTTCGGGTCGACCGAAGCTTCCAGCGGCTGGCCGTGGCCCGTTGCCAGCGCTGCGAAGTCGGCGTCTGCAGCAAGCGCCTTGTGGCTTTGCCCGGAGATGCCGACGCCCGCGACGCTCAAAGCGCCCGCGGCCCCCATGGCGGCAAGGAAGCTCCTTCGACTCATTTTGGTCGATTCCATAATTCCCCTCCTTCTCGAAAAAATCGTGGAACCTTGAGGCTTAGTCTCGCAAGAAAGAGGTCGAGTCGTCATCGTAAGAGGTTGGGTATATCAACCCCAAAGCCCCGTTTTCGGGTCTAACCACATTGTGACTATATTTCGCGTTTCCCCAGGAAAACGGGGTTGGTCATGTTATCACTTACAGGTTTATCGGCTAGATGGGCAAAAGGTGCGCTACACTTTTCCTGTTGGGGGAAAGAGCGGGAGGAGGTTGGCATGGCGTTCTCACTTAAGGCGCTGCCGCTTCAGCTCCGACGAAGCGTCGGGTTGGGGTGCTATCTCGCTTGGGTTTATTGCTCGCTTTTCTCGTGTGGGCTCGTCCCTGTGGTTATCCAGCTGTGCAGCATCGAGCGTTCATGGGTGTATTCCGGGATCGGCGAGGCCGTTGCCGCGATCGCTGTCGTCATCGTGTACGCGCTGTTGCGCGAGAAGGGGCGCGGGAATGTGGCGCAGCGCATGATCGGCGCGCTCGGCGCTGGTTGCGCGTGTATCGGGTCCGTTCTCATCTGGGTGAGCCATCTCGACATCTCGTGGTATGTGACGCTCACCGTGGTGGGCGGTCTGTGCTGCGGCGCGGGGCTTGCCCTGCTTGGCATTTTGTGGGGGTCTCGTTTCAGCTACTGCGACGAGGAGCACATCGAATCGACCGTGCCGCTGTCGTTTGTGATTTCGTTTGTCGTGTACTTCGTGCTTTTGGCGGTGAAAGGCCCGCTGTTCATGGTGGTCGACGCTGTGTTGCCCGTCGTGTCCACGTGGATCGTGTTCCGCCCGCGGTGCGGTCGAAATGTGTCTGCCGACGGCGAGGCGGCTGGCAAGCTCGCGCACACCGGGTTGCGCAAGCAGTTTTCCCATCTGGGCTCCCTGTTCGTGCTGTATTTTCTCATTTGGCTCCAGATTGCGCTGTTCCGCGTGGCGTCTTCGCCGATGACGTACGGCGGCCGCTTCATGCACTACCTTGTGCCGTTCTCCATCGCGGCGGTGCTCGCCGTCGTGGCATTCCTCACGTGTATGCGGCAGACGCGCTTCTTGAACTTCACCTTCCTCTATCGCTGGTCGGTGCCGCTGATGATCATCGGCTGCGGCCTTCTTCTCATTGATTTGGGCATCCCCGAGCAGCACAGCGTTGCGTACGCGGTCAACTTCATCGCTATGTTCGGCGTTCAGATGTGCGTGTGGGTCGTGGCTCCGAAGTATGTGAGGCGAATCGGTGTGTCGTCGTTCGTCCTTTTCGGTGGCTTGTTTGCTGCGGAAGGCTTGGGCATTGCCCTCGCGCTCACCCTTTCGCTGCCGCTTTTCGACGCTGGCGCGCCCGCGCTTGCGAACTTGACGCTGATCGCAACGGGGGCGGTCGCGCTTGTTGCCATGCTCGTCGGCTTCAACCCGCGTTGGCTGTTCTTGAGCGATGCCGTGCGCCGGTTCACCGACGCGGAGTTCGCCATGCCTCTTCCGTCGGCGGCTTGCATGACGTGCGCGAGCCCGTGCTCTGGTGCTGTGGATGGCGCTGGGGCAGGTGTGAGTGTGGCTGGCGCTGGGGTAGGTGCTGCTGACGTGGCGAGTGCGAGGGTCGCCGAGGGTGGCGCGGGGGCGAGTGCAAGTGTGGCTGGCGCTGGGGTTGGCGTAGCTGGTGTGAGCGCCATGGGCGTTGGCGCGACTGGTATCGCGGACGGAGCGGAGGGCGACGTCTCGATGACTTCGGGTTCTGTCGGCGCTGGCGCGAGGGGCGGCGTTGCGTCAGGTGCGAACGTCACAGGCGCAGGCGTGGAGTATGTCGTCGCGTCATCGGGCGCCGTGCCTTTCGCTTTTTCGTCTGGCATCGCTTCAAGCTTTGCATTCGGCATTTCTTCTGGCTTTGCGCCAGGGCTCGATGCGCCGCTCTCCACAGGCGAGGAGCTTGCCTCTATTTTCGAGAAAACGGCAGGGGAGCTTCAGTCGCGCTACGGGCTTACCGAGCGCGAGACACAGATCGCCGCGCTGCTTTTGGCGGGACGCAGCCGCCCGTTCATTCGCGATGAGCTTGTGATCTCGCTCAATACCGTGCATGCGCACGCGCGTAACATCTATTCCAAATGCGGTGTACACTCTCAGCAGGAATTCATGGATTTCGTGCATCTCGATTAGCCCGAAGTCGAGGAATTTGCCCCGCCGCTGCGCTTGTCGAGGCGTCTTCCGCATACCAGCCCGCCATGCTCGCCGAAGCGTCGAGATAGCAGGTACCCGCCGTGCTCGACGAGGCGTCACTAGCGCAGACCGCCCCCCGCGCTCGTTTCACGACTTTCGAGCCTTGCGGCCACCCGCCCCACTCTGCCTTGCGGCTTTCGGGCTCGCTGACCATCCGCCGCGCTTCTTCGGTGCCGCTCATTTGTTCCCTGGAGGCGTCCATGTCTTACGGGTATTTCGCCCCCGCATGCTTGTCTCGGACCTCTATGTTAAACCACCGTTGACATGGGTGTCCCATCGGCGGCCCTCCCGAAAAGCAGGCTCCCCCTATCATGGGG
>NZ_CAKTTZ010000028.1 GCF_934617235.1 uncultured Ellagibacter sp.
TCCTGAGACTCATCGCCTACTACACGGTCGCTGCGGGCACGGCTTACTATGCGAAAGTCGTCCTAGGCGACGCATCGGCATCCGGCACCATCCTCATGATGTTCTACCTCGGATGTTTCGTGGGATCGTTTATCGCGGCGCGCGTGGCGAAGAAGCTCGGCACCAAGAACACCACCATCTTGGGCGTTGTAGGCTGGCTTGTCGTCTGGATTATCGCCTATGTGGTACAGCCGGGCTACGTGCTTTTGAACGTCCTGCTCGTGCTTTCGCAGGTGTTCTTCGGCCTTGCGTACGGGCTTTCGGCAAACCTGTACTCGATGTGCGCCACTTGGAGCCACTGGAAGACCGGCGAGAACACGCTCGGCACCACGATGTCGATCATGACCGTATCGGTAAAGCTCGGCGTCACCTTGCGCGCCATCATCCTGCCAGCGTTCCTCTCGCTCGTCGCCTATGACGCCACAGCAACCGTGTTCGACGCTGCCGCCGTCGCAGGTATCGAACAGATGTACTTCCTGCTGCCGATCGGACTGCTCGTTGTTTCTCTCATACCGTTCCTGTTGCTGTTCAAGATCAAGGACTCCGATGTCACGAAGATGAACGAGGAGATTGCCCAAAAGGCGTAATGGGAAGAACCGAGGACTGCTGAGGTTTTCCGCCTCAGCATGCAAAGAAGGGGCCGAACGATTTCGGCCCCTTCTTACTGTTTGGCTACGAGAGTTTTGTGTATCCTGCTGCCTCGTAGAGCGTCGCGCATTTTGCAGCATCGCCTGTTACCGTATCGGCGACGAAGGCTTGCGCCTCTGCCGCGTCCGCTGCCTTGAACTTGAGCGACATGCCGCACCCCGCGCTGATCTCCCGAGGCGTTGGGATAAGCGCGAAGGAGGCGCCCGCCGCCTTGAAAGCCGCCTGCGCCGCCATCGCGGCATGAGTCGAGTCGAAGGCGAGCACAAAAGACTGCTCGCCCACCGCCTGAGAACCACCCATTACAGCGTGATGGTCTTCGAGGACTCGCGCATGCGCTCGAGGATGTCGTACATGTTGGAGACCTCACCAACCGAGAGCTCATCGGCAATGCCGAAGAAATTCAAGCACGTGCCGCATACGAGCACCTCGGTACCCTGCTCCTCAAGCTTTTTCACCGCTTCGACGACCTGCTCTTCGCCCGGCGCGACCAGCTTCACGCCGGCGTTCATGAACAAAAGCGACGTCGGCGGATCGCCCGCCTCGGAAAGCGTGTAGAGCGCCATCTTCATGAGGTTGTGGCCAAGTTCGAGGTCACCATCGCCCACGAAATCCTTGCCGACGAACACGGAGTACCCGCAACCACCCGTGGTCGAGCAAGCGCTGCCTGCCTCAGGAATCGCAACGGGCGCCTCGCTGCCGTCGCCCGCGCCGAAAGTGATAAGCCAGCCGCCCTCGATTTTATCGACCGACGTGGCCATGTTCTTCTTCTTTCCGAGACGCGTGAGGTTCTTCACAGCCGTCTCGTTGTCGACCTGGATAGCGAGCTCAGTCGCACCTGCGTCAAGCTCCTTTTTCGCCATAACGAGGGGCATGGGACATTGCTTGCCGAAACCGTCGAGGATTTGCATACGAGATCCTTCCTTGCATGGGCCCGCACGCGCGGGCACGGTGAGTTGCGCTTGTTTCACGTGAAACAAGCCTTCAAGCAGGCGAAATGCAGAATGTCGCGCGGCGGCAGAATCGCGCGGCGAAAAAATCGCGCTGTTTGAAATGAGTATAGCGCAGAAACTCATCAGGTGCCCCATCTGACGGCGGCGTTGGCCCGCACTCTCGTGCAAGGATGCCATTCAGGCCGCTCACTGTTACAATCAGAGGCATCATTTCTCGCTTGAAAGGCTCACTATGACTTCCCAGCCCTCCCACGATAAGCTTCGTTCGCTTCCTCAAGTCGAAGAGGTGCTCCGCGACGCCTCGCTCGAGGCGCTTTCTGAAAGCGTTCCCCGCGACCTGGTGTGTGACGCGGTCCGCGCGAGCATCGACGAGGCGCGGCAAGCCATTCTCGCCGGAAGCGACGCCGACACGTCCATTCCGAGCATCGTGCAGGCAACGCGCATGAGGCTCCTCGCGCTGAACCGCCCCTCCTTGCGCCACGTTGTGAACGCAAGCGGTGTTATCATCCACACCAATCTGGGTCGAAGCGTGCTCGCCCCTGCCGCCGTCCGTGCCGTGAACGAAGTCGCAAGCGGGTATTCGACGCTCGAGTACGACACCGACGCGATGGCCCGCGGTTCGCGCCACGCCCACTGCGAACAGCTCATTTGCACGCTTACCGGCGCCGAGGCGGCCATCGCCGTGAACAACAACGCCGCTGCGGTTATGATGGTCCTCTCCGAATTCGCAGCAGGTCACGAAGCCGTCGTCTCGCGCGGCGAGCTTGTGGAAATCGGCGGGTCGTTCCGCATTCCCGACATCATGGCGCAGTCTCACGCCACCATGGTGGAAGTTGGCGCCACCAACAAGACGCATCTTTCCGACTATACACGCGCTGTCACACCAGGCACGGCCATGGTCTTGAAAGTTCACCCGTCGAACTACCGACTCATCGGATTCACGGAATCGGTTGCCATATCCGACCTCCGCGCGCTTGCAGACGACGAGAACGCCGCTCGTGAGCAGGCAGACGGAACGAACGTCGGCAAGCTCCTCGTCTACGAAGACCAAGGGTCGGGCGCGTTCATGCGTTTGACCTGCTTTGGCGATTACGCCGAACCCACAGTCGCCGAATCGCTTCATGCGGGAGCCGACCTCGTGTCGTTCTCAGGTGACAAACTGCTTGGAGGGCCGCAGGCAGGCATCATCGTCGGCGCGAAGCCGCTTATCGACCGCCTGAAGAAGAATCCACTTGCCCGCGCGCTGCGACTCGATAAGATGACGCTCGCCGCACTCGAGGCAACCTTGCGTCTGTATCTGAATCCCGAGAATGCGCGGCGCGAGGTTCCTACACTGCGCATGCTCACCGAAACCGCTGATGAGGTTTTCATCCGTGCCAAGAAACTCGCTGGCGTGCTGAAAAAGGCACTTCCCTCTGGCGCTTGCGAAATCTCCCTCGTCGAAGAGATTTCCCGCGCTGGCGGCGGGGCTCTTCCCATGTGCGACATTCCCACCTATTGCGTGCAAGTCCAGTTCACGCGCGGTGATGCGCTTTCATGCGACCGTCACCTCGTATCGGAGCGCCTCGTTCCCGTCGTCGGTCGCCTGAAGAAAGAGATGCTGCTCTTCGATGCGCGCACCATCCTTGACGATGCCGAGATGAAAGAGATTGCGCGCGCCTGCGCCGAATACTTCGAAGGAATCTAACAATGAAACATCACGACCTCGTCCTGGGCACCGCAGGGCACATCGACCACGGCAAATCGTCGCTTATCCTAGCATTGACCGGGACCGATCCCGATCGCCTATCGGAGGAGAAGCAGCGCGGAATCACCATCGAGCTCGGCTTCGCACGCCTTCCACTTGATGACGGCACCACCCTTGGTGTGGTCGACGTTCCCGGCCATGAGAAGTTCGTTCGACAGATGATCTCGGGATCGACTGGCATCGACATGGCCCTCCTGTGCATCGCTGCCGATGATGGCATCATGCCGCAGACGACCGAGCACTTAGCCGTACTGGAGCTTCTGCGCATCCCAACTCTTGTCGTTGCGCTCACGAAAACCGACCTGGTCGACGACGAGTGGGTTGCATTCATGGTCGACGAAGTAAGCGAGCGCCTTGCAGGCGGACCCTATGAAGCCGCCGAGGTCGTCCCCGTTTCGAGCCGCACGGGAGCAGGGCTCGATGATCTGAAGGCAGCGCTCGGCCGAGCAGCGCGAACGACTTCGCGGCAGAAGGCCTCCGACACCGCTCGCCTTCCAATCGATCGCGTCTTCACCATCAAAGGCGCTGGCACCGTAATCACAGGGACGCTTTGGAGCGGCGCCATCTCTGTAGGCGACGAACTCGAAGTGCTGCCGAACGGCCGCATATCCCGCGTGCGGAGCATCCAAATCCACGGTGAAAGCGTCGAGCGGGCAGAGGCAGGGCATCGCGTCGCCCTCAACCTGAACGCTCTCTCCACTGATGAGGTGCGCCCTGGCGATTTCCTTGCGACGCCGCACACCGTCTTTGCCACCGACCGCTTCGACGCCGACTTCACCTATCTGGGCATCCCCTCTTCCGACAAGCCCCTTGAAAGCGGCGCTCGCGTCCATGTGTCCCACGGAACGCGCGAGGTTACCGGCCGCGTCCTGCGAATCGGGGAGCCACTCGCCTTCAAGCGGGGGGATCGCGCCTATGCCCAAATCCGCCTCGATGAAGAGCTGCCCGTCTCTTGGCGAGATCGCTTCATCGTGCGGTCGTACTCCCCGGTGCATGTCATCGGCGGCGGCGTTGTGCTGCGCGCCCACCCCAAGCGCTCGACCACGGCAACTCCCGAGAAGACTGACCTCCTCGATGCGCTGCGCGATGAGGATGGCACTCGTGCGGCCGAGTGCGCATTCTATCTAGAAAAGTCACCTGTGACCTGCGATGAAGTCGCCCAGTCGGCAGGTTGCTGCCCAAGTACGGCGCGAGAAGTTCTCGAAACGCTCGAAAAAGCGCGTAAAGCCTGTCGCCTTCAATCCGACCAGGCAGGTGCAATCCAGTATTTCACCACACCGCGATATGTCCAGAAGATGCGCTCGTCTATCGAGAATGCCCTGCTCGCCTTCCATAATGAGAACCCGACATCGACGGGCATTTCGAAGGAAGCCTTGCGGCAGAAGGTTGCAGGCCGCCTGTCCGCCGACTGCTTCGATGCCCTTCTGCTGGATGCCCAGGCTACAAAACATGCAGTTGTTCATGCTGGTGAAGTGTGTCATCCGCAGGCAGGGGCTGGCGCTCAAGCGCTCGAGCAGCAAGCTGCGGAAACCCTCCTTGCCGCGCTTCGTGAAGCTGCAGAGTCGCCCGCATCGACGAGCGAATTATTCTCCAGCTGCAACATTGAGCCGGCGTTAGGACGCCGCGCTCTTTCTTCACTTGAGAAAACGGGCGACGCGGTGCGTGTCACGAAGGAGCTTGCCTTCGCCGCCGAGGTTGTTTCCCGATTCGAGCATGCGGTGCGCACCCGCCTTGCCGATGGGGCCTCCGCAAGCGCATCCGAGCTCAAGGATGCCATGGGGGTCTCGCGAAAGTACGCCATTCCGCTTTTGGAATACTTCGACGACAAGGGCATCACCCGCCGCTCGGGCGACGAGCGAGTCCTCACGGGAAGATAGTGCGACTTCGCTGCGCTGCCCCCGCACGTAACGCCTGACCCAGAAGAGGGACAACACAGCCAGCAGTCCGACACTCCCGCCTGGCATTATCGCCCCTCCAACAAATAGGCCGCAGGCAGTTCAAATACTGCCTGCGGCCTTTGTCGATACTTCTGCGATCACTCTTAAAGCGACGCCACATACCTTTCGAGATTCTTCTTCAAGCGCCCGAGGAAGCTTTCGCCCAGTACGGATAGTTCGACGCCCTTCCGCGTGATGTACCCAAGATGAATCGTCACGTCCGTCTCGAGCGGGACGGTGGTGAGCGCGGGGCCGTCAGCAATTCCGACGAGAATACCGCTCGTCACCGTATATCCATTGAGGGCCACGCAGAGCTCAGAAAGCGAAGCGCGGTCAGTCGTTGCAATCTTCTTTGCGCACGCAGGGTCGCACACCGCTTCTTCTGCAAACTCCGCAGGAGCGTCTTTGCCCTGATCGAAGTAGATATACGGCCAATCGGAAAGATCATCCAGGTGGAGCGATTTCGCGTTCGACATCGGATGGCTTGAAGGCAGCGCCACGCGGGGAGCCGATTGCACGAGCTCGGTATATTGCACGCCCGCAGTCTCGAAGGCCTCATCGAGCGCCGCCTCGGAAGCGGAGGTCTTGAGCAAAATGCCCAACTCGCTCACGCCTTGCGCCACATCGTCGATTACCCCCTGCGTCGTGCGGTCGCGCAAAGCATACGAATACTCGTCTCCGCCTGCCGCAAGCACGGTATGCGCAAAGGTTTGCACATCGAAGAGGTAGTGCTGACCTGAAACCGAAAACGTTTTCGACATAACCTTCTCCTTACTTCTGTGTACGCTCATCGACAAAACGGCTCGCTTTGTGTGCGGAGGACGTGCCGAGCTTGCCCGCATCGTACACGATCACCTTAGCAGGTCGCACGCCGCAATGGGCCTTCAATGCTGCCTCGACACGTTTCGCGACCTCGGCATAGGGCTCCTCGCTGCCGAACGCGCGCTCAACCGACACCTCGTAGCGGGTCGTGTAGTTCTCGTCGTACACACGGATGGAGTACTCGCCGGTAAGGCCCTTTGAAGCGCGAACAACATATTCCACGTCCGAGGGGAATACGTTCACGGCGCCGACGATGAACATCTCGTCCTTGCGCCCGGTCACATGGATGCGGGCCAGGGTACGACCGCACTCGCATTTGTCGGTGCTCACGTATCCGATGTCGCCCGAACGGAAGCGGATCATCGGGCGCGCCTTCTTCATGAGTGTGGTGTAGGTGAGCTCGCCCACGCTGCCAGGTTCGAGCACCTCTCCTGTCGTCGGATCGACCGTTTCCACGAGAATCTGATCCTCGACGATATGCAGGCCATCCTTCGCCTCGCACATCGCAGCGCAAGCTCCGTAAATATCGGACAGACCGAAGAAGTCAACGACCTTAGCGCCCCACAAATCCTCAATCGCTTCACGCGTTGAGGAAATCGAACCACCAGGTTCACCTGCGACGATAATGGTATGGATACTGAAATCCTCACGCGGATCGAAGCCCTTCTCCTTCGCCTTCTCGCCAAGTGCCCAAGCATAGGAGGGGGACGTCCAAATGACCGTCGGCTGATATTGCTTCAACACGAACAACAAGCGGTCGGAAGGTACGGCTCCTACCCAAATGGCGAGGGCGCCGAGTTCCTGCGCGCCCATGACATCAGGACCGCCAACGTACAGCGCGAAGTTCAACCCATGCACGTAGCGGTCGTTCGGGCGCATACCCGCCTGCCAGAACAGGCGCGCCTCGGTAGACTGCCACAAATCGAAGTCCTCTTGTGTGAAGGGGCTCACCGTGGGGACGCCGGTCGAACCCGAAGAGGTCGCCATGAACACGACGTCTTCCTCGGGAACGGAGCACATCTCGCCGAAGAAGCTGCCAACATGCTGGGTTTCGCGCTCAGTCTTCTTATCGATGAACGGGAATTTCTCGATGTCGGCGAGCGTCTTGATGTCCTCGGGCTTCACGCCGGCTTCATCGAAGGACCGCTTGTAGTACACCGTGTTCTCGTAGGCGTACTTCACCATCGTCTGCAGGCGCTCAAGCTGTAGTTTTTCCAGCTCCGGGCGAGGCATGCATTCGATTTCGGGATCGTAGTATTTTTGATCGTAAGGGATGTTTTTCTTCGCCATGCACGTACTCCTTGTTGTTTCTCATGGATGCGTGATAATAAAACCACTCGAACTTGTGTGAAGCAAGTATTTGGATTGGACTTTCTTTTGAGGACTGGTTATCTTCATAAACGATAGTTCCGTATAATGCTTTTGCAATATCAATGTTCGGCTGGAAATGTCCTGCTGGATTTCACTTCGCGCGAAAGGCCCTTCATGACGCTCCAACAACTTCGCTACCTTATTGCCATCGCAGAGTTCGGCTCCATCAACGCTGCCGCCCAAAACCTCTACGCTTCTCAATCAAATCTTTCTACGGCAATCAAGGAACTTGAGGAAGAGCTGAGGATCACCATCTTCACTCGCAGCAACCGCGGCGTAACGCTCACCAATGATGGGACGGAGCTGCTCGGTTACGCCCGCCAAGTCATCCAGCAGGCCGACATGCTTTCCGAACGATACGCAAAGGGATCGTCGAGCCATGCCCGCCTTACGGTTTCGACGCAGCACTATGCCTTCAGCGTTCAAGCGTTCGTCGAGGTTGCAGAGATGTATACCGGCGGTGAATACGAGTTCACGTTGCGCGAATGCCGAACTGGCGAAATCATCGACGACGTTCGTACCTTCCGCAGCGAAATCGGAATCCTGTTCCGCGACAGCTTCAACTCGCGCGTACTTGACAAGGCCTTCAGCGACGCCAACGTGGTATTCACTCCGCTTTTCGATGCACGTGTTCATGTTTTCGTCGGCGAGCACCATCCTCTCGCAAAGGCGAAGATTCTCACGCTCGGCGACCTTGAAGAGTATCCTCGTTACTCCTTCGAGCAGGGAACGGAAAACTCGTTCTACTATGCCGAAGAGCCCTTCAATCAGATTCCGCACAAGAAGGAAATCCGTTTCTCCGACCGAGGCACGCTATCGAATCTCCTTACCAATCACAACGGATACACGCTTTCGACCGGCGTGCTTTCTTCCGAAATGCATACCGGCATCGTTTCGATTCCGCTCGACACACATGGGCTTCCAGGCAGCAACGGTGTGATGCAGGTCGGTTATATCATCCATCGTCAGATGAAGCGCAGCCCTTTGCTTGAGAATTACATCTCAATGCTTGAAAACGTGATGAAGGACAATCCATTCGTTAATCCGTATCAGCACTAAAAAAGGCGATGTTTCACGTGAAACATCGCCTTTCGCAAGCTGTGCGGGTTTGAATTATTTAACAGCGCCAATACGGCAAATCTTGCCGCCGCAATCAGGGCAGGTACCCTTGGTGATGGGCTTGCCATTCTTGGTGACGCCCTCAACCGGGTTCTGCATTTCCTTCTTCGCCTTGCACTTGACGCAATATGCTTCGATGGCCATTCCTTAAAACCTCTCTATCGAATCGATATGGGCTGAAAACGATATTCCGTTTCGCCTCAAACGTTCGAAATTATATACGAAAGAGGAAATATCCCTTCGTACAATACTTTATCTCCTACATATTCTTTAGCATTTCCATAACGAACGTGGCGTTCTTAGCAAGAGAATCCTCTTTCACCACAGCAGTCGTATCATCCTTCTGAGCGAAGTACGCAGGCTTCGATCCGTCCATCCCTGCAAGATGCATGGCCTGGAACCCTTGCTGGGCAGCAAATGCGCCCGACCCCTCGCCCCATGAGATAGAGGCGGAACCCACATGGACTCCCGTTACCTGAGAAGCCTTCTTCACATAGCGCTTCATGCGAGAAGAAACAGACACTCTACGCAGAGAACCCTCGCTCTCGATGAGGGACAAAGAACCAGCTCCCATCGCCTCAAGATCAATAATGATGGCGCCGCGCAGTTCATCAGCATGATCGGACAAGAAGGCCCTCATACCGTTGTGACCCGAAAGCTCGGAGCCAAGCGCCACGAACCAAACTTCAGTCGTGATATCGGGATTATGGAAGTGGTAGATCCGCTCCTCATCTTCCTCGAACTGAGCGGGCTCTGGCATCATTTCCGGAGTCACGATCTTCTCTTCCGAGCGCACATTCGCATTTCCCATCGAAATGCGAGAGAACGCGCCACCGTTCCAACGCCCGCGACCACCACGACGATTGCCGTCATTCCTGAAAGCGTCGGGAGAGGTCTGCTCGTCCTCGTAGAAGTCGTCGCCCTCATCGTAGTAATCGTCGTAGCCGTCCTGCTCGCTGCCGCCCTGCTCATATCCATCTGCTTCATAGGACACAGAATCGTCGCGGAAGCTCTCCCATCCACCACGATCGGCACCCACCGTTCGAGCGTCAAAGGAATCGTCCACATCGAGCCACTCCTGCGGAGTCATGGGCGTATCCTCCTGCTTCTTCTTACGGCTGAAGCGGTCGAAGAACTTGCGAACGCGCGACTTCGGCATATCCACGTAGCCAGGACCCGCAAAGGCACCCGTCTCAGTGACGGCTCCATCGTAGGCTGAATCATCCGCATCGTCGACGTAGATGTCATCGGCATCAACGTTCTCGAGAAGTTCTTCGTTGATGGGCGCAAAAGAACCCGTTGCGCTGGCGGGAGCGAAAGACCCTGCTTGGTTGATTGCGACGGTTGCATCAGCGGTTGATCCCCCGGCAACCTCTTCTATATTGTGAGCCTCTTCGGGCTTTTCAAGCGTAATAGAACCCGAAAGCGACGGGAGAGAGCTTCTCAGGCTCGATACCGTCATTGATGAAGGATGAGTCGGAGCTGACTCAGTTTGGCCCTGAGAAAGGCTCTCAATGGACGGAATTTGAGCACGGAGTTTCGCAGCTGATTCATTCTTCGGTTTCGATGTCTCTGCCAGAGGTGCGCGCTGCTTCTTAAGCTCGGCAACGGGCTTCAAGTCGTCAGCCGAAATTGCTTCGAGCGTCGGCACCTCACTGGAGCGATTCGCCTCGGCAGCAATGGGTGCCACAAAAGGCGACGGGGTTTCAGCTGCTGCCTGGGCAGCGGCCTCCTCGCGCAAGCCGGTCACATCAATCGGCGTCATGGCGCAGGTTGCAAAGTCCTCGGTCGTAGCCACCGCAGCAGAAGAGCTTCCATCAGTGCGGGCGTTCTGCCCCTCTATCACCGGAAGTTGCAATGCTGGATTTGCCGACGGCACATTGGACTCGTCGTTCTGCACGTCAGAAACCTCGCCGACAGACGGAACAGGTGAGCCCTCATCGGCAAGCGGGGTTGCCTCTGAGGTGACGGGCTCAACCTCCAAGGCAGCATCAGGAGAACCAGTTTGCTTCAACCATGAGGGCATGGACCACTCAGGGATATCCTGGACGTTCTCACCAGCAATGGAAACACGCTCTTCTTCGAGCACCGCAAACATGGGATCTACATCTTTTTCCTCGAAGCCGGGCGCCTTCACTTCCATGATGGAATCGCGCATAGCGGCCAAGCGCTGTTCGGTTTCGGAAACAACTGCCTCGTTCGCTTCCTGAAAGTGAGCGCTGCTCGCACTTACTGCGGCATCAAGGGCGTCAGCATAGCGCGAACGATGAACCGGCTTGTCGTCGTTTTTGGGACGTTTGGCCTTTTCCTGCGCGCGCGCAAACCACGCAGGAACAGTGGAGCCATCTTCTTCGACAACCATGTCGTTACGAACGGGCGCCTCTTCGGCCGGTACTTCCGCATATTGCGCTTCGTACGACGAACCAGCCTGAGACATCTCCTTGTCGAGATATCCTTCGATGGGAGATCCCTGCACTGCAGGCTCAGGACGCGAAGCTGCAAGCGCTTCTTCAGCCGCCCTCGCCTGTGCCGCAATCTGCTCCTGAAGAGCCGCCGCAGCCTCTGCCGGCTTCGACGCGAAGGCGGCGGTAGCCTCTTCGCGAAGCGCCTGGATATCCTCCGCACTCGGCTGGCCGACTGGCTCATCTTTCACCTGCACGAGATTCTCGGAAATATCGAAAACAGGAGCAGCTCCCGGCACGGGCTTCCCGGAAATCGCAGCAATTGCCGCTTTCGCCTGAGCGAGACGCGCCTCAGGAGAACCCGCCGGTGCTTGAGCCGTCTCGTAAACCATTGATGCACCGTCAGGAACCAAGCCGGCTGCATGAGCAGCTTCTTCACCATGGATTACGGGATCTCCTTCGCTGCTGCTTGCGGCGAAGGAGGGGCTACCCACTCGCCCAGCTACTTCCATAAGCACCGCAACACCCGACGCGTTGCAGTTTGCACCCGCGCTGAACTCCGCCAGTCGATGCATGAGCGCGAAAATGCCCGGCGCCATCGCGATAAGGGCGGCAATCACCGTAAGAATCGAGATCACGATAACGGGCGCCCCCGTTGCACCGCCAAGGGCAGTCCCGCGAATCAACAAGAGAAGCGCTGCAACCACACTGGCAATAGGTGCACCCAACTTGATAATCGGCAGAATACCCAGAAGCGGCTCGTTCAACTCCGCCTGAACCTTACCGCTATCGTAATGGGAAACTAGCACCACTTTTCGATGGGAAGCCTGCATATCGGTGCTTGCAGGCTCGTATTTCGCCACCACGTTTTGGCTCACGCCCTTACCGACTGCTCGCGAGAGAATCGGCTTGCCGAGAGACTCCGCCACCATAAGTCCCCCGCTCGCAAGAGCGAGGATGAAGGCGACAATTCCGATGGCAGGAATAGCGAGGCCCAATACAACGGCAACAAGAAGGATTCCTGCACAAATGAGCGAGGGCACCTCCGTATTCGAACTAATGCTGAAGTCCTCGATTTCTGCTGCGAGGCCCGCTTCCTTCTGAAGATAATCGGCGATGTAAAGCGCCGCTTGCTGCTCCTCTTCCGTACCGCCAGGTCGCGGTCCGATTTCTTCGGAGAGATATGACACGTGGTCGATGATATCCGGCATGGGATGCCCTTTCACTTTCTTGTTGCATGAAGGCATATATGCTGCATACTATACGCTATTTATTGAAGGTGCCCAAATAATCACGGATAAAAGCATCAGCTGACTGTGCTTGTGAACGGGCGTTTTCGTACATCTCGCGGCTCGAAGTCGTCTTCTCGCTGAATGCGGTCTCCAGAAGCTCCGTAGGATCCTCGGGAAGGGCCTGCGCCAGCTCGCCTGCTTGCTGCTCGGCCTTGTTGTAGGCATCATTTTGCTCGGTAGCCGTCTGCGTATCGCGATTAATCAGTGCATTATTAGATTCGATTGCATAACCCTGCGCCTCGAGCCGTTTGTCGATGTAGTTTAGGTACCCGCTCAGATCAAGCTGAGCGAACAATTGCTCGGCGTTCTGCATTGCAGTTTTCGCCTTCGAAAAGGATTCAATCGCTTGCTGGGATTTCTCGGTAGACGATTGCATATCCCCGATCGTTGCCGAAGAAGCGAATTGTGCGGCCTCGCGCGCCAAACCATCGGCCGCGAGAATTAGCTGCCACCCCTTCATGGTCTCTTCCTTTGCCTGGAGAACACCGACAACGTCGTCTATGAGGGCAGAGCCACTTGTCAGCATCTGACGGCGGGCTGTTATTGCATCGCTTGCTTTAGAGTCAGGGCTGTCGCTCGTTTCAGAGCTGCTCTTTATCGCAACTTGATTTATCGTCTCTTCTGCCGCATCGAGTTCCTCTATTCGGCTCGATTTCTCTTCTCCGATTTGCTTCTGGACAGCAACCATGTCGTCCAGAGACAGCGACGTCACTTCTCCATTTGACAAGTCGACAACTACTTCATCGATTTCAGCCAGTAATTCGTCTGTCTCCGAAAGCTCAGAAATGGCGCCGCTCAAAACACCCTTGTATGTTTGCTGCGCCTGGTAGACGCCGGCACCCCACCACGTCAGTCCTCCTGCTACAGCGAGCAAGATCATCACGAGTGCAAACGAGACGATCAAACGCCCGCGTTTTCGAGCTCGCTTGCGAGAAGCAACTTCAGCCGAAAGCGAGCGAGGCTCGCGGGCTCTATGGGAACCACGCATCCCCTCGCTTGCTTTTCGCTGTTCCGCTCGGCGTTGCTTACGTTCGAACTTACGCTGGGCGCGCGAAGAAGAACGAGGCATCTCTCGTTGGGTAAGGGCGAGCCCCTCATCTTTCGTTGGAGTTGAAACCGCCTTCCTCTTTCCAGGAAGCGTGAAAAGGGAAATCGTTCCGAAAGGGTGCTGGTTCCCCTCGCCTTCCAGCGAATTTTTTGCAGCATCAAGCACACTGAAGGAAATCTCATTAGAAGTTCCTTCAGTGTTTCGCTTGATGTGCGCCGCCTTCGCGACTTTGTCAATTCGCTTAGCCATGGGAATGTTTCACGTGAAACATCTACTCATTTGCACGAGCAATTCGAGCGATGATCTCGTCAATCGAACAGATTTCAATCGATTTACTGGGAAGAGAACGGAGAAATATCTTCCCGTAGCCTTTCGTTATTAGTCGTTTATCAGCAAGGATAAGAACCCCCTTGTCGGATGACTTCCTTATAAGCCTCCCCGCTGCTTGTTTTGTCTCGAGGACAGCCTGGGGCAGCACATAATGACTC
This sequence comes from uncultured Ellagibacter sp., assembly GCF_934617235.1. GTDB lineage: Bacteria > Actinomycetota > Coriobacteriia > Coriobacteriales > Eggerthellaceae > Ellagibacter. The sequence goes on from NZ_CAKTTZ010000028.1 coordinate 13,864, forward strand.
CAAGCATGATCATCGCGAGTCGCTCGCTCACAAGAGAGCGGGTCAGTCGGCTTCGAAAATGGCAACTTGGGAATAATCACTCCGCGAAGCGTCGAACCCGGTGCATCGAATCCTTCCCAGAAGCTCTTCAGGGCAAAGAGGGACAAGTGCCTGTCCGAGATGAAATCATCGCGAAGACCCTTTACTGAGACACCCCATTTTTGGCACACAAGACGCAGATCCTCTTCTTTAAGAACAGGCTGCACAACCTCGAAACACTTCTCCATTTCGCGTCTATTGGTGAAAAGCGTCAACATGGATCCTCGTTGCGCTATATGACAACCCGTTATCAGGCGCTCAAGCTCATCGAGATAATGAGGGTCGGACGGTTCGGGTATATCGTTGGCCACATACACCGTCATATTCTTGTCGAAATCGTAACTTGAATCGAGCTGACACGTACGGGCTCGAGTGCCCTCCCCTGCATTCAACCCCATAGCGTTTTCGAATGAAGTAAAGTCGCCATCAATCGATAGCGTTGCAGAGGCAAACACAATCGAGCGCGTCTGAGAGTACAGTTTGTCTTCAAGCGCCTTTCCCACATTGACGAAGAGCGCTTCCAGCTTATCCGTTTGCTTGTCCTTCTTTCGGCAAAGCTCGGCAGCGTAAGCGTAGCTGTCGGACTTCGAACCGAAAATCACCTCAACGGAACCAACAAGCTCCTTCAGATCCATCGCAGCGGAAGCAATCTCGCGCTGAGGCTCAGCAGCGCCTTCGATACCCTCGAGATACCCGACGAGTTCCTGACTGCAGGTAATTGCCTTTTCCGCACAGGACTGCATTGTCTTTGCGCTCATCCGCAAGGTGTCAAAGGTTTCGGAAGCTCGGATATCGTCGTTGAGCCACAATTCCGTACGATCGTAATTGCGGCTACGCTTGTTCACATCGAAGTACAGCAGATCCTTTATATGGGGCACGAACTCGTGTGCGGCTTCAGCGAATGCGTCGCCTGCGGATTTCGCTTTGCCTACCAAACCCTCAAAGAGTGTCACGCCTTCGTTTTTCAACGAGCTTTCGAGTTTTCGCTCTGCACGAGCATACACGTTGCGGCTTTCACCACTCGCGACCTTCTGGGCGAGGCGGGTAACATCTTCCGCTGCAATTTCTAACGAGAAAGCACGACGCGCCTCGGCCTCGGCACCATGGGCCTCGTCGAGAACCCAGTGGCGAACAGGGGGAAGCAATCCGTTATCCGTTGCAGCATCACAGAAAAGGAATGTTTGATTCGTAACCACAACATCCGCCGTCTCAGCAAAGCGACGCGCGCCATGTACAAAGCATGTTGTTCCAAAAAAGGGACATTTTCGACGCAGACAATCGTGGCTCGTGGTCGTCACCGCACGGCGGGGAACAATCCGATAATCCATCTTCAAGCTATCCATGTCATCGAAGTCAGTCTGATCGATGAAAGACAGCATCGCTCCAAGAGCAGGAGCCTGGGAATGCTCCACTCCTTGAACGTCGACGATTTTAACGCCCTCTTTAACGAAGCGATTCACTTTACGTAGACAGGGGTAATGGGAAAAGCCTTTCAACGGAGCATAGGTTACGCCCCCGAGCGACCGAGAGAGCGCTGGCAACTCGTGATACACCAGCTGATCGAGCAAAGCGTTCGTCTTCGTCGCCACACCGACAGCAATGTTGTTCGCTTTGGCCAAAAGAACCGCCGGCACCAGATAGGCCATCGATTTCCCAACGCCCGTGCCAGCTTCCACAATCAGGTTTTCCGACGCCTCAAACGCGGCGCGAACCTCCTGAGCCATCGTCAGCTGCTCTTCACGGGGCTCGAAGTCTCCGTACAACCTTCCTACGATTCCTGTCGAAGAAAAAGCCTCAGCGATGTCTTCCTCGGAAGGAAATTCTAACGATTGAATCATCTTTGCATCGACACGCGGCTTCTTTTCAAATGATGTCATGCTTTCATGGCGCAAAGCTTTCAACGAAAACTCTTTCGCCCCCGGATCAGCGAAATGCTGAAACACCACAGCGGTATTCCATTGCTCGGCCGGTGCCATGAGCGCAATGCATTTCACCAACTCTGGCGGCATTTCTTTCACAGCTGCAAGCAATATGCGGAACAGGGCGCACGTTGCCGCGACATCATCATCTGCTCGATGGGTTGACGTCGGAGCCCCGAAGGCCTTCACCAGATCGATGAGACGATGCGACTTCATGCGAGGCAAGGCAATACGCGCCAGATCAAGAGAGTCGATCCACATGTTGTCCAGGAGTGGGTAGCCACTCGGATGACGGGTAGTGAACGTACGGTCAAACTCGGCATTATGAGCAACGACCTTTGCGTCACGGGTAAATTCGACAAGCCGCGCAAGCGCTTCGTCGGGCGAAGGAGCATCCGCAACGTCCTCATCGTGGATGTTCGTCAGGTGAGCAACATCTTCAGGAATCGGTTTGCCAGGATTGACAAACGTCACATACCAGTCAACGATTTCACCATGCTCCATACGCGCGGCTGCAATTTGCGTAAGCTCATCATGGTTGAAGGAAAATCCCGTGGTCTCGGTATCGATCACCACAACATTCTCGTCTAGTGCCCCAAAATCGCTTGTTTGAGCCAAGTCCGACAGCCGTCGATATCGTTCCCTCACTCGCTCGGGAGTTCCATCGCTGATATATGCATCGAGATTACTATTCATGAAACTTCTCTCGTTATTCCTCTCATTTGTTTCACGTGAAACACCCGTCAATTATAAGATAATGTTTCACGTGAAACATCACCCACCGAAGGAAGCGCACATGGAACGTTATTTTGGCTCTTACCAGAAGATTGAACCCCTTTCGAAAAAGGAAGGGTCTCTTCTCCTGAGCGCTGACAACATTATCGGCGACTCCTACGAAATCGTTTTCGATGGAGATTTGGCCTGGGCAAAAAATCGGTTCGGAGCGCGAGTAGGTCATTTTACCATCGACTTTTCCCGTCAGCTTCGAGTCTTGAACGCGCGCGGGTGGAAATCCACCGCACTGCTCTCCCTTGTTGCCTTCTCACAAGAACCCGAACCTGGTGCCTACTGGGCTGAAATGGCCGTGTTGTGTTATGAACCGCAGTACGAAGAACCTATCTCAACATTCTCCAACAACATTTCTTCGATGCTTGCTGAGGGAATCCGCCCCGAAATCAATCTTGGCGAACAGGCCATTTCAAAGGTGATTGAAACGAATGGCTCATGGAAACCGGATATGCGGAGCAGCAAACCAAAGAGCGAAAACGGCACTGTTATTATGAAGAGCCAACGCAAGTTGAGCGAATCCTTCATCGAAAAGGGCCGTGCGGGTAACGTCGGCTGCTATATCGTGAGCATCGCCTTCATCATCATTGTCATCGCAGCGATTATCTTTCTCATTAAATCGCTGTTCTTCTAGCTTATCAACCAAACAGCGCAGCGTGAATACAATCTACGCTGCGCTGTTCTAATGTCCGGATAATCCTAACCCGCAGTTAGCTCGTGCGACGAAATCTCTTTAGCAGCCCTTTCGATCGAGCGCATACTGGATGAGCATCGTACATAGCTCAGGGAAAGGAATCCCTGCTGCCTTCGCTGCGTCGGGAAGAAGCGACGTCGACGTCATACCGGGGATGGTGTTGGTCTCAAGTGCCCACGGCTTCCCTTCATCATCGAGAATGAAATCGGTACGGGAAACGCCCTCGCAGGAAAGCGCTTTATGGGCGGCAATAGCTTCCCGCTTGATAGTTTCCGCATCTTCCTCCGAAAGCTCGGCAGGACAAATATGCTTCGATCCACCCGCCGCGTACTTCGATTCGAAATCGTAGAAATCGCCTTTTTGGGCAATAATCTCGATAATGGGAAGGGCACGCGGTTCATCGTTGCCAATGACGGCAACCGTGAACTCGCGTCCTTGCACAAACTTTTCAACCACAATCTCGCTGTCATGCTGGAAAGCCTCGTCGATGGCCTTCTCCAACGCTTCACGGCTATCCACAATGGATATGCCGATAGAACTTCCCTCGGAAGCAGGTTTTACCACCACATGGGGCCCAATTTCCCCGATGATAGAGTCGACATCGAGCTTCTGGTCAGACTCTAGCGTCATCGACGGAGCAGTAGGGACACCTGCAAGGCGATAGAATTCCTTCGAGCGAGCCTTGTTGATAGCGGTTGCGCTTGACCAAACCCCAGGCCCCGTGTAAGGCAAGTCGATGGTCTCCAAGAAACCCTGGATCACGCCATCTTCGCCCTTACGACCATGAAGGCAAAGGAAGGCCACATCGAAGTTGCCGTCGATCAACGCCTTCAAATCCTCTTTTCTGGATGGATCGAAGCACTCAACGGGAAAACCCGCTTCTTGCAATGCTGAGAGGGCTCCTTCACCGGAGGCAAGGGATATCTCCCTCTCTCCGCTCGTACCTCCAGAAAGCAGCGCGACGCGGCATGCTGATGTATCGAAAGCGCTTGGCATGATATCTCCCCTTCATTGCGCGTTATTCACTTTCTTCAGTCTAACAATGACTTATAATGGCGTTTATGAATACAGACATCAAAACATACGATATGCAGGGTCTTCAGCAAGCTATGAAACAGCTTGGACAACCTGCATTCCGCGCAAAACAAATCTACGAGTGGCTGTGGTACAAGCATGTCGACTCTTTCGACAAGATGACGAATCTCTCGCTTGCGCTGCGCCAAGAACTGTCCGAGAATTTCACGCTCTCCATGCCAAAGCTTGTCGATAAGCAGGAATCCTCCGACGGAACGAGAAAGTACGTACTCGAGCTTGCCGACGGCGCGCTGGTGGAAACGGTCGGGATTCCCGCCGATGCTTCGCGCGAGCGGCTCACCGTTTGTTTCTCAACGCAGGTCGGATGCCCTATGGAGTGCGTCTTCTGCGCGACAGGACATGAGGGATTCACGCGCAATCTCACGATTGGTGAAATCGTCGATCAGATTTATTTCGTAGAAGAAGATTTCGGGCGCCGCGTGTCAAACGTTGTTGGCATGGGCCAAGGAGAGCCATTCCTCAACTACGAGAACGTTCTTGCCGCCTTGCGCATCATGAACGACAAGAAGGGCCTCAATATCGGCGCGCGCCGCATTGCCGTGTCAACTTGCGGGATGCTCGACGGAATCAAGCGCTTTTCGCATGAGCCCGAGCAATTCACGTTGGCTGTGTCGCTTCATTCTGCAATTCAGCCGATTCGCAACGAGATCATGCCTCACGTTGCTCGTCAGTCGCTAAAGAGCCTGCGAACCTCACTTGAGCGTTACATCGAGAAAACAAATCGCCGCGTGACGTTCGAATATCTGCTCATTCAAGATGTCAATGACTCGCAGGAGGATCTCGACGCTCTCATCAAATACTGCAGGGGCCTGCTTTGCCACGTCAACATCCTCCCCATGAACGATATCGAGGGAAGCTTCTTCGTGGCAACACCCCAGAAAACGGTCAAACATTGGCTTGATTCGCTCGAGAAACACCATATTGAGGCAACCTTGCGCTCATCACGCGGCTCTGATATCGCGGGTGCTTGCGGACAGCTGAAAAATAAACAACTGAACTGAGGAGTGGGTTGAAAAGATCACTCGATGGTAAAAATCGAGTTGACTGCAATTTCCTAAAGGCCGCCGGCACTGATTGGCGGCCTTTATATATCTTTTCACTCTTGTCATTCGAACAGAATCCTAATGAATGAAGCTGTATCAAACGCTGACCCAACTCTCCAAGCCTTTCTCTATAAAAATAGCCACGAGGAACCGAAAAGGCACCTAAAATGAGACTTCGTTGGGTTCTTTCTCAGCGAAATTGGAATAGGTTGTCAGGTAGCGAAATTTCAAGGGTCGTTTACCAACGAGAAGGAGCGTGGAGCTCATGAGATCCATTACCAAGACAATCGTAATCGCTGCCTCAACGGTCGCTCTCTGCTTCGGGCTTGCTGCCTGCGGCGGCGGCCAAGCCTCTTCGAACGATAAAGCTGCGTCAAACACCAGTGCTGCGTCGAGTGAGAAGACGGAACCTTCAGCACAGGAAGAGAACAAAGCAGTCGACTTCTACATGTTCAAAGGCGAGATGCTCGAAGGTTATGCTTTGACGGGACCCAACGGTAATAGTTCTCCGTTGGACATCGTCGAGTTCCGCAATATCGAGAACGCTGACAAGATTGTCGATATCGAAATTGATGAGGGCACCGCCCAAGAGCAATTCGACAAAGCCGCTTCAAAGGATAAGTACACTGCCGGCCAGGATGTGAAACTGGGCAAATACACGTGGAAGACGCTTGACTTCACTTGGAACAAGCAACCGAGCATCGTTCTATATACGGACATCGCCGAAGGTCTATATGCTGAAGTTACGCTGTGCGAGACAACGCTCGACGATACTGCCGTCAAATCCTTCCTTGAAGGCGTCGAGTTCACCACGGACTACAGCAGTGCCCATAAGGCCGGCATGGATACGACTGTTGAGAAGTTTGCCAGCGACAATAATCTCAAGGTTTGGGAAGCGAAGTAACCAATTCCGAACTCTTGTCTGTATAAGGTGGAACTTCTCCGAATCGAAAGCAAATACAAGAAGAGAGTATTAAGGGTCGTCGGCGCAAGTCGACGACCCTTTCTATGGCTGCAGCAGTGCTAATTTTAGATACAGGAAGAAAAACAAAGCTCCCTCGTCCAACCTAAGGGACGAGGAAGCTTATTTCGACTCCACTATCATGTAAGGTCCTTTTATTGCCTTACATGTCGTTAGAAGAGGTCATTTCTTTAAAGATACGCTCAAGATCCTCTTCATCCTTGAATTCGATCTCGATTTTATTCTTGCCCTTCACCGTCTTAACGCGAACATTAGTTCCAAAGGCTCGGCGCAGCGATTTGGCAACCGATTTGAACGCAGCAGGCGTCGGGGTGCGAGGAGTCGACTCTGCTGACTCCTTCTTCCCCGAAAGCAGTCGAGCGATTGCTTCTGTTTCCCGAACCGACAGCTTTTCCTCGACAAGTTTCTGAGTCAGCTTCTCACGACCTTCCTTCGAAGGAATCGACAGGATAGCGCGAGCATGGCCAGCAGTAATCTTTTCCTCGAACAGTAGCTGCTGAGCGCGCTCAGGGAGGTCGAGCAAGCGAAGAGCGTTGGCCACCGTAGAACGGCCCTTGGATACAACCTGCGCAACTTCGGATTGAGTCATGTTGCGGCGCTCCATAAGGCGACGATAGCCATATGCTTCTTCAATGGGATTCAAATTCGAACGCTGGATATTCTCGATAAGCGCAAGCTCGAGCGAATTGTCGTCATCCGCTTCCTTAATGCGAATAGGAATCTTCTTGAGCCCCGCCATCTTACATGCTTGCCAACGTCGCTCGCCAGCGATGATCTCGTACGATTCAGAACCTTTCTTCCTAACAAGGATTGGCTGCAGAAGCCCGTGAGTTTCAATAGAAGAAGAAAGCTCCTGGAGCTCTTCTTTCTTAAACTGGGTACGAGGCTGATCAGGATTCGGGGAGACGGTATCAATGGGAACTTCGTCTGAGGTCTTCTCCACCACACGCTGAGAAACCTCCTGCAACGGCTTTTCAATCACCGGAGCAGGCGACTGCGTTGCTGCGCGCCGTTGAACAACACCTTTGATATGGATATTGTCCTCGGGATACGTCTCATTGATTTCCTCGCGCTCGAGCACCTCCTCTTCCTCTATACGACGTTGGGAAGGGGCGGGGATCTGCGCAGGGCGCGCTGCAGGAGCCGGGGCTGGATCGGCTCTAACAGTGTCTTCATATGAGCCCAAAAGAGCATCAAGTCCGCGACCTAAGCCGCCTTTCGTGGATTTAGCCACGGGAAATCACTTCCTCTGCTAGATCAATGTAAGATTGGGCGCCTTTGCCCGTTGGATCGTACTGCGTGATCGGCTGACCGAAGCTGGGAGCCTCAGAAAGCTTAACAGTACGCGGAATAGAGGTTTCGAATACGATTTTTCCGAAATAACGACGGACTTCATCCGATACCTGGCGCGAAAGCGTCGTGCGGTTGTCTGACATCGTAAGAAGCACGCCAAAGATATCAAGCGACGGATTCAGGCGCGATTTGACACGTTTCATCGAATCGAGAAGTTTTGTCACACCTTCCAAAGCGTAGAACTCGCACTGAATGGGAATCAGCAGCTTATCGGCGGCAACGAGAGCATTAATCGTAAGCAAACCAAGGGAAGGCGGGCAATCGATGAAAATATAGTCGTATCGACCGCGCATGGGCCCGATGGCATCCTTCAGGCGATTCTCACGAGCCATCTCGGAAACCAACTCAACCTCGGCCCCTGCCAAATTAATCGTTGCGGGAACGATATCAAGCCCCTTCGACACATCGGGAATAATAATGTCAGTCAACGGAACGTCGTTAAGGAGCGCGTCGTAAATGCAGCGGGACACCCTATTCTTCTCGACCCCTAAGCCACTTGAAGAGTTACCCTGCGGATCGAGGTCGACAAGGAGAACCTGCTTCCCCTTCTCCCCCAGCGCTGCGGAGAGATTGATAGCCGTCGTCGATTTCCCGACGCCACCCTTCTGGTTAATGATCGCCATAACCTTGGTTTGACCAACGACATGGGTCACCGGCTTCTTCTCAGCAAAGGTTTTCACGGGCACAGTGCGGGACTGGTCTTCAATTTGAGGAGCAGGTTCCCTCTCGATTACCTGATACTCCTCTTCAACCGCTTCTTTCTCGTTGTCCACGGCAGGAACCGATTCAACAATCGGCTCTTCTTTTTCAGTGACAGCCTGAGCTTCTTTTCTTTCTCGTTTTAGACTATCGAACCAACCCACCTATGGCCCCCTTTCTTGACTTCAGTTCAGTATAGATGTTTCACGTGAAACATCTCGTAACGATTCTGCGAGAATCGATTATTTCAAGGGACGCTTTTGGGCCAAACCCGTTTTACGGGGCAGTTTCACGTCTGGATCCTTGAATTTCTTCATCACGAACATACAACGAGTCGTCTCTCCATCGGAGAGGGTGAAGATATCCTCATGAATACACTTCAATCCCAATTTATTCTCAAGGGAGAATGCGTGCTCCCTCTCTTCTTCCGAAAGATGAGATTTGTAGCATATCAACAAGCCGCCATCAACGAGAAGCGGAGCGGCAAGCTCCATCAAAGAAGGAAGTTGCGAAAGCGCACGCGCGGTTGCTACAGCAAAATGCGCGGGCATTTCCCTCCCGAGATCCTCGATACGACCAGCATAAGTGGATACATTTTCAATTTCCAGTTTATCCACTATCCCTTGAATAATCGCAGTCTTCTTTTTGACCGAGTCGACAAGCAAGGTCTCACGGCCTGTTTTTATCGCAAGGGGCACTCCGGGAAATCCCCCACCGGTACCTAAGTCAACATAAGGCCCATCAGGAGCTTCATCCATATACTTCATCCCCGAAAGCGAATCCTCGATATGCAGGATTTCCGCACTTTCACGAGATACGATACGAGTCAGATTCGTTGTCTCATTCGCTACAAGCACCTCATCGAGATAACGTTCGATGACATCCATCTTTGCTCCTTACAATAAAAAAAGCCGGGATGCTTCTTTTCGAAACATCCCGGCTCCAAATGACCTTAACGGGGAATGACCACTACGTGCCGGGCACTTCCTTCGCCCTCGGAGGCGGTATCAACTCGATCATCATCTCGAAGCGCAATGTGGACAATGCGGCGCTCGTAGGGAGTCATCGGGCGCATCTTAACATTACGATGCTGGCTGGCTGCCTTATTGGCCGTCGAGCGGGCAATAGACTCGATCTTATCGCGTTGTCGACTCTTGTACCCTTCGACGTCAACGATGACAGGGTAACGGAATCCCATCGAACGAACGGTAATAGCGGAGATGACGAACTGCAGAGCATCGAGCGTACGGCCATGACGCCCAATCAGAACCGCAAGATCGTCACCGGTGATATCGAGAATAAGCTCACCCTCATCACCTTCATACTCATCAATCGTGACTTCCCCGACGTTGAAGTACTTCAAAATCCCCTGCAACGCGGCAATAGCGGTATCGGCGATAGCGTCGAGTTCTTCTTCCGTGACTTCGATCTTGTCTTCACTCATAGCTACTCCTCATGTTTCACGTGAAACAAACTAGCGCTTCTTGGTAGGACGGGGCTTCTTCACCTTGCGAGTCACATCAACCTTTACCGGTGCAACTTCGACGACAGCCTCTTCCTCTGCATCCTTCTTCTTCAAGAAGTGCATCGTGAGCTGCTGTTGGATAAGCGCGAAGACAGAAGATGCACCCCAGAACAAAAGCACGCCTGCAGGAGCGGACCAGGAAATCCAAAGCATGAACAGCGACATGATGCCCGACATCATGAGCATCTGGCGTTTCTGGTTCTGATCCTTGCTGTTCTTCTGTTGGAGAAGCATAGGAGCAAAGGTCACGAACGCGAAGACCAGCATCAGGATGAGATAAGGAATGAAGGTTAGGAAACCTTCGCCCATCGCCGTTGCGGGGTTCTTCGTCAAGTCCGGGACAAGATGATAGAACTGATACGTCATACCCTCGGGCATGCGCTCGGCCATGCTGTAGAGTACCTGATACAGCGCGATGAAGACAGGCATCTGGATGAGCATCGGGAGGCAACCGGCAAGCGGGTTGAACTTGGTTTCCGCGTAGAGTCGCTGCATTTCTTCACGCTGGCGTACCGGATCATCAGCAAATTTCGTCTGAATCTCCTGAAGCAGCGGCTGAACCTTCTGCATGGCGAAGTTAGCAGTCGTCGACTTATGCACGAGCGGTGCAACGATGACGCGGAAAATGATGGTGATGATGATAATCGCCATACCCCAGTCGCCCACGCCATTGTAGAAGAACTGGATAATGTCGAATACCCAGTCCTTAATGACTTCCCACATGTTATTCCCTTCTGTATACCAAAGGGAACCCTACGGAACGGGATCGTAGCCGTAAGGTCCTCCCGGACGACACCTCAAGATGCGCTTAGCAGTGAGTACGAACCCCTTCCTGAAACCATAGCGTCGAAACGCTATGAGGGCGTACTCGGAGCAAGTCGGAGTGAATCGACAGCAAGGAGGGAAAAGAGGCGAAATGGCAGCACGATAAAACATGATAAGGAATGTGGCGATCTTTACCGGTATTCCTTTCACGGTACTGCGCATATCGACCATAGTTAATCCCCTTTGATGACCAATTCTGATCGCTCGACTACCTTGGCGCATGCGGATAGCACTTTACTATAAGAAGCGCGGGTGACGGACGACTTCGCAAGAAATATCACATCGTAGCCCGCCCAAGGGCCTTGCAGGTCGCGGCAAATAGCGCGCATCCGGCGCTTCGCCGAATTCCTCCACACCGCATTACCGTTCTTTTTTCCTGCAATAAAAGCAACACGACCCCTAAGGTCGTGTTGCACTGCCCCCTCTGTTTTCCCCGAAGTGTAAATCATCGTGAGGAAAGGGGTGCTTAAACGCTTTCCTTGCGAGAACATCTCGGAGATCTCTGCGCTGGATTTAATGATATCCAACGAAAAGCCTCGCTACACGCAGAGACGCTTACGTCCCTTGTTGCGACGAGCCTTGAGCACGGCACGGCCGCCCTTGGTTGCCATACGAGAACGGAAGCCGTGGCACTTAGCGCGCTTGCGCTTATTCGGCTGATACGTACGTTTCATATCTCTATCCCTTTCATGATCTGACTATTCAAAATGGATGTAGAGTAACTTCTGAATTATATAACACAGAAGTAACCTTCGAATAGGTCATTTTAGAAAGATTTCATATCGAGCTGGTCTTTCCCGCGGGCGAAAGGTATTGAGCCCTTATTATTCTGAGCTCTTTTCTTTTATATATACGTTTCTCTTTGTAATGATAATAAGCGCGGGGGATTGGTTGAGAAGCACGAAGAGCCCTGGTAGATGGAGGTTTTTATTTCGAATTTCGCGGTATATATCGTGTAAGCACTTCCACTGCTAATTATCGCTTTCGTTATCACTCCACTGCGATTGAAGGGTTTTCTACCGATTGTTCCCTGCTAATGAGCAACTTATCAAGCATGAGACGTTTTTCTGGAGCGCCCAATAAAGACTTAAACGACGCGGCTGCTCTCATTTTCTGTGCGATTCATCATTCATTCCCCCTTCTTTTAACTTGAGAAAAGGGGGAATGACCAGGTATTAATGGAAAATGTTGAAAATGAGGTCTTGTCTACAGGTCGCGGATGATCATCTTCAACGCTTCGATTTCCTCGTTCATATCGCGACTTTCCTTAAGCTGCTTCTCGACATCGCTCACGGAGTACAGAACGGTTGTGTGGTCGCGATTGAATTTCTTGCCAATATCGTTGAAGGGAAGATCAAGCATCTGACGGCAGAGGTACATCGCAATTTTTCTTGCATAGGTGATGTGGCGCGGCCTCTTCTTGCCCACCATATCGCTGTGGCTGATCTTATAGTAGTTCTCGACCTCGCGTTGGATGTCGGCCACGGCAAGTCTTTTGGTAGGACCGCCCGAAAAATGGCTCTCCAGCACGCCCCGTACATCATCGAGCGTCAAATCAGAGTTGTGGGTGAAGGCCATCTGATAGATGATCTTGGTGACCGCGCTCTTCAGCTCGCGGATGTTCGATCCCGAATTCTCCGCGATATACATCTGGATGTCGTTAGAGATGGAAAACGATGGGTCGCCCTCGCTTTCCCGATACTCTTCGATGAAGCTTTTCACGATGCCGAGCTTCGTCTCGATTTCAGGAGGCTGGATATCGAAGGTTCCGCCGGAATTAAAGCGGGTGATATAGCGCTCGTCGATATCGATGTTCTTCGGCGCGCGGTCTGCGGAGAGAACGACCTGCTTTCCCTGGTCAGTCATCTTGTTGAAGATCTGGAACACGATGTCGAGCGTTTGCTTCTTGCCCTGAAAGTACTGAACGTCGTCGATGAGCAGCACATCGGATTCCTCGTAGCGCTGCTTGAAGTTGCGATAGCTCGCCTTTTCCTTGTCGTGTGCCACCGAGGCTTCCATGTAGTCCGAAAGAAGCTCTGCGGAATCGACGTAGGTTACCTTGAGCTGCGGGCGGGTTTCGTTGATGTAGTTTTGAATCGCTCGCAAAAGATGCGTTTTCCCCAATCCGCTCTTGCCGTAGATGAAAAGCGGGTTGAGGTGCATCTTGCCAGGTGTTTCGGCAACATCGACCGCCATGGAATAGGCCATTCGGTTGGAATCGCCGATGACGAAATTCTCGAATGTCAGGGAAGCGGGTCCATCCGCACGTTTATGGGGAGCCGAAGCTTTCTCCTCTTCCCCCCGGTAATCGAAGTCGGGAGAGTGCGCAAAGCCCTCGTCGAAGGGTTGGGGGGAATCTTGTCCCGACTGGATAGAGGAGGCGTTTTGACTCTCGCTTTTCGGGAAAGAACCGGCGGCATTGCGCATTACAGCCTCATGAGCTGCTGAAATGCTGAAATCGAGTGAAGAGGGCATGGGATTGTTGGGGATGGTGTAGGTGCCCCCTGCGTTTTTTTGAGGTGAGGATGCGGGCGCTTGAAACGCTTGGGGAGACGTTTGGAGCTCGGGGGTAGGCACCTGAAACGTCGCGGCGGGCGTGTGCGCCGTCGCGGCCGGTGTTTGGGGAACCGGGGCGGCCGTGGGTTTCGGCTGTGCAGCCCCGGCGGCTTCATCGACGGCAATAATGACGTTGAAGGGCACCTGGAACAAATCATTCAGCGCCTGTTTGATAACGTCGAGGTAGTGTTGCTCCACCCACGATTTGATGAAATCGTTGTCCGCGGTAAGGATGAGGAATCCCTCGCTCATCGCCTGGGGAACAAGGCGCGAGAAAAAGGCGTTGACCTGCGATGCGTCGACGTTGCTGTACGTCTTCACCTGTTCGCAGACACTATTCCAATTACGATTGAGTTCAGAGCTGTCCATATAAGTCTCCCGAGGCTATCCGAAGTATTTGCAATTGTATACAAAAAGCGCCGCGCGTTGTTGCTTCACGCACGGCGCACGAAGGAAATTCAGGCGAAGATCAAGCTACATCGTTTCGGCAACTTCCATACCGAATGCGGTAAGAGTGCGCTTCTTTTGGCCGGGAACCATCTCGATGAGACCTTCTTCCTGCAGTTTCTTGAGCGTGGTGTAAACGGTCGCCTGAGGTGTGTTCGTAAGCCGGACGAGGTCGGTCACGCCCAGTGCCCCTTCAGCGAGCAAAGCGGTGAGGAACGCCTTTTCCCGCGCATTGAGTGAAGGCGTGGGATAAGCTCGCGGCTGAGTCTGAACGTATGGCTGCTGATAGGCTGGCATAACCGGCTGAATGACCTGGGGCGTTACTTGTTGAAGGTATGGCTGCGCCGGCATGGTTGTATAGGCTGGCATAACTTGGGGAGCATACCCCTGTTGTGGAAGATATTGTGTCATCGGTTGTGCCATGGGTTGCATGGCGGCAGGCTCAACCCGCTCCGAAACGAAGCTTTCCTCCCAAGGAGCATACTTGCCTGCGGGGATTTCCCTGGCTTCCGGGGTTTCCTCTTCCCCGCGCTCGTTGTCGGCGTTCAGGCTGATGGTGACAACGGTCCCCTGGCCGATGTTGTCATCAATTGAAATTGAGCCATGGGTGAAATCCAGGTAATCGCAAACGATGGGAAGCCCCGACCCTACGCCGCGGATGTACCCCTTCATCGGTTCGACTGCCGATGAAAAGCCAGGTAGTTGGGCTTTTTGCTTGTCGCTGATACCAGGCCCCTGATCGGCGAATCGGATGGTGTTTCCCCCGTCGAGGATGGAAACGATAATCTCGGTGAACCGTGCGTGGATGAAATTTTCCGACACTTCGCGCACGACGGTATAGGGAATAGCCCCGCCCGCTTGCTTTGCCTGGCCGTAGATGGTCGAGGCGAGCGCTTCGATATAGTCGGGTGTCGGTGCTGGCATGATTTCGGTTACCCGTGGCGCGCTGCGCAGGTCGTCATAGAGCGCGATGCGTGCAACTGAGGACACGAAATCGTAGTCGTAGGACGCCTCGGCTTGAGGCTGAGACATTGGCTCGTCATGTGGTGTGTTGTTTGTTTCGTTCAAAACCGTGTTCCATTTATTCAGCGTTTTCAGTTTTATTCAGTTGAATTGTAGCTGTTTTTCAACAATGAAAGAAGACCACCTGCGTTTTTCGTGGTTGAGAAAGAAAGAAATTCACTTTCGGTTAAAAGAATTGTGGAAATCTACGAGGTGCTTTCATAGTTTTCAACAATTCCTTCAGTAAAAGTTGAAAACGATGAAAAAGCACGGTGGAAAAGAGAAAACGGAAAAAGCGGATTGTTAAAATTTTCATTGACAGGTGAGAAAAATCGGTTTTGCCTGATGAAAGGCGTACGTAAAATTAAAAGCCCAGGTGAGTGATTTTCTATTGGTTAATGGGGAGAATCTGGTGAGTCTACATCGTGGGATATGTTGAGCGAAATCCCAGTTCAAACAGGCTTTCATTCTATATAAGCCCAGGTCGCAATCATAAAGAATAAATACATAGCAACCTATATAAAAACAAGGTAAACACAAGCTTTTCCACCAGCGTTTATACGTAAATGCACGGTTTTCAACATTTTCCACAACGATGGAAGGCGCGAACGGTGGAAAAACGAGAAAAAGAAGGAATTGTGGATAAAGGGAGGGTGGGAAAGCTTGTTTTTTCAGCTTTCATCGCGCTGAAAATCACTTTGAAAGAAGGGTGCTCTGAATTTTCAGGTGCTTTCCCTTAAAGATAATCCACATCCCTTCGAGCCTGTATAATGACGCGCAGAAGAAATGAAAGAGAGAAGGTTCCCTTGAAGTTCAGCATCAGTAAAAGTGAATTGCAAAATGCTCTTGCGATCGTTATCAAAGGTGTTTCCACACGCTCGACGCTTCCTGTACTTTCTGGCATTCTCCTTGAGGCAACGGGCGACTCGCTCGTTCTCCAGGCGACTGATCTCGAGCTGTCTATCCAGTATTCCGCAGCTGCGCTCGTGGAAGAGGAAGGCAAGGCCGTTGTTCCTGGTAAACTGTTCTCCGATATCGTGAAGAATTTGCCCGATGCTGCGGTTCACGTCGACGCTGACGAGGAAAATGCGCTCATCACCTGCGATAGTTCCTCATTTTCCATCAAGGCGCTCAACTACGAGGATTTCCCAGGGTTCCCCCACGTCGATGTGTCTCAGCGCATAGATGTTCCCTTCACGCAGTTCGCCGCTATGGTGAAAAAGGTTGCGCGCGCGGTGTCGAAGGATGAAAGCCGCGCGATTCTGACGGGCGCCTTGGTAACGCTTGAAGACAATCGATTCAAGATGGTTGCGACCGACTCGTATCGATTGGCTTTGGCTGAGGTCGAGCTTCCCAATTCCGCTGCCGATGAGTTTGAAGCGGTCATATCCGGATCGTTTCTGCAGGATATCGCCTCCCTGCCGAAAACGGAATCCAACGTTCAAATCGCGCTCGCTGAAAACCAGATTCTCGTGAGCTGCGAGGATACCGTATTCATCAATCGCCGCATTGAGGGGAATTTCCCCAACTATAAGCAGCTGCTTTCAGGAAAGCACGGCACGCGTGCGAAGATAGACGTCAGCCATCTCGTTGCCGCTGTGAAGAGAACCTCTCTTCTCGGCTCGTCTTCGACGCCGATTAAGTTCGATTTGAATGCTGCATCGCAAACAGTCCAGCTGTCCGCTGCTTCGCAGGATGTCGGTTCTGCCCAGGAGACGCTTTCCTGTGAAATCGAGGGCGACGACGCGGAAATCGCATTTAACTTTGCCTATGTGCTTGACGGCCTCTCTTCGATTTCAGGCGATTCGGTATTCCTGGAGGTGGGGACCTCGCGCGAGCCTGGCATCTTCAAGGCCCAGGCCCCGGAAAACTTCCTGTATCTCGTCATGCCGGTGCGCATCTCGTGACGCTTTTTATTGAGCACATAGGTTTCACCAACTTTCGCAATTACGAGCGCTTCGAGTTGAACGACATCGGGGCGCTCACCTTGTTCGTAGGACCGAATGCGGTTGGGAAAACGAACATTGTGGAGGGCATCCAGCTCATGACCGCCCTTACTTCCTTCAGACACCCGGTAATCGATCAGGTGATCAAGCACGGGGAGAACTTCGCCCGCACTGATGCGCGCGTGACCGATGGGGATCGGCTTCTCGATATCGTGATGCTGCTTGAGAGCCATAAGAGGAAGTACACGTTGAACGGCAAGGCAAAGCGGCCCTCCGATTTGAAGGGGCTTGTTCCTTCCGTGTCGTTTACGCCAGACGATCTGGAGCTGGTCAAGGGTTCGATGAGCATACGAAGGGCTGCCCTCGATACGTTAGGCTCGCAGTTATCGCCGAATCACTACCTTATCAAGAAGGATTATGAGAAGGTAATTCGCTACAAGAATAGGCTGCTCAAAGAAGAGGCGCCGGCGGCGCTCATTGACAGCATCAACGAGACGCTTTTGACATGCGGCGCTCAGCTTTCCTGCTATCGTGCGGCGCTCTTCGCGAAACTGGCCTTGGAGATTTCCCGCCGTTATGCCGATATCGCGCGAGGAGAGAAGTTGGAGGCAGTGTATATTCCCTCGTGGATGACGTCTGTTTCACGTGAAACATCACGCGAGATTCCCTCCTTCACACGCGATGAGGCGCGCAACGAGCTGGCTCGCGCCCTCGAAGTGCGTCGCGGGGAAGAGCTAGCACGCAAGAAGAGTGTTGTGGGACCCCACGCCGATGAGGTTTACTTCTACATCGAGGGGAAGAATGCGAGCCTTTACGGGAGCCAAGGGCAGCAGCGCTCGATTGTCCTTGCGTGCAAGCTCGCCGAGGCGTCGATTATCGATGACATGCTCAATCAAAAGCCAGTGTTGCTTCTCGATGACGTGATGAGTGAACTCGACGAGCATCGGCGTCACGCGCTGGTGGAATTTATCTCGGGCGATATGCAAACATTCATAACCACGGCGAACCTTGCCTATTTCGACGATGCGCTTCTAAAGAATGCCCGTGTGGTGAGGCTCGGAGAAAAGGAGGCTTCGCGTGGCTAACATCGGAAAAGAAATGGCCCGACTCATGGGGTCGCTGCCAACCGACGAGAAGACGCTCATCGCGCGCCGCGCCGCCGAAGTACGCACGATGTGGAAAGATGCGATCGAGTATGTGTACAAGGAGAACGCGCCCTACGTTCTTGAGCATGTGAATGCCGTCTACATAAAAGAAGAGGAGGGCATTCGGTCTCTCTATGTGTATATGGACGATGGGAATTTCCGTTCCGACGTTCATTGCCGACAGCATCTGATTATTCTCAGGCTGCACGAGCGCTTCGGCGAGCGCATCGACGAATTCAAGACGTATCCTTCTCGCTTCGACATGCGCAAGCGTCATCCCTATAGGGAGGAATGTGGGAGGAAAGAAGTGACCTCGCGCGTAGTACCACTTTCACCTGCGGAATTGTCCGAAGTTGAGCAGACAGTTTCCTCTGTTGAGGACGAGGCAGTCCGACGCGCCCTAGAAAAGGCGATGGTAACCGACAGGGAATGGAAGAAGAGCGAAAGGTCATAAATGGCGAAAAAGTGCAGAATCATGCGTTAGAAGGCCTTAGAGACCCCTTAAACAGTTCGTTTTCTCCTTCTATGGTACAATAGGTCAGTTCGCGTAATGCGCGAAGCATCTTCCAAACGTACCGAAAAAGGAGCATGTCAGTGGCTAATAAACCCGATCACTACGATGGTTCTGACATTCAAGTCCTCGAAGGTCTCGAAGCGGTACGCAAGCGTCCCGGTATGTATATTGGCTCTACGGGTCCGCGCGGCCTGCATCATCTGGTATACGAAGTTGTCGACAACGCCGTTGACGAAGCGCTTGCGGGTTACTGCGATGCCATCGAGGTGTGGATTCATCCCGACAACTCGATTACGGTAACCGATAATGGCCGCGGCATTCCAGTGGATCTGCACCCGAAAGAAAAGATCCCGACGGTTGAAGTTGTTTTGACGATTCTCCATGCTGGCGGCAAGTTCGGTGGCGAAGGATATAAGGTTTCGGGTGGCTTGCATGGCGTCGGCGTATCCGTTGTCAATGCGCTTTCCTCGCGCGTCGAGGTCAATGTAAAGCGCGACGGCAAGGAATATGAAATCGATTTCGACCACGGCCACACGAAGACGAAGCTTCACGAAGTGGGAGCGGCGACGAACACGGGGACGAAGGTCACCTTCTGGCCTGACCCCGAGATTTTCGCGGAGACCACCATCTATGACTACGACACCCTCGCTGCGCGTTTTCGCGAGATGGCATTTCTTAACAAGGGCCTTAAGATTACGATGCACGACGAGCGTGCAAACCCGGGTTCGATCCTTTCGGATAAGGCGCCCGAGCCGCGTTCGGAGGTCTTCCAGTACGCGGGCGGCATCGTCGACTTCGTTAAATACTTGAATCAGGGTAAAGAAACGCTCAACACCCCCGTTTACTTTTCTGCTGAAAACGCAGATGGCACGGTGGAAGTTGCCATGCAATGGTCGACGTCCTACTCGACGAATTCCGTTATGGCCTTCGCCAACAACATCAACACGCACGAGGGCGGCACGCACCTCGACGGCTTCAAGCAGGCCGTCACGCGTACAATTAATGATTACGCACGTAGCAAGGGCATTCTGAAGGAAAAGGATTCCAACCTTTCGGGCGATGACACGCGTGAAGGTTTGGCTGCGATCATTTCCGTGAAGCTGCACGATCCGCAATTCGAGGGTCAGACGAAGACGAAGCTCGGCAACACCGAGATCCGTCCGCTCGTGCAGAACGCTGTGACGCAGGGTCTTGCGGAATACCTTGAGGAGAATCCCACTCCCGCCAAGAAGATCATCAGCAAAGCGACGCAGGCGTTGAAGGCGCGCGAGGCCGCGCGAAAGGCACGCGAAATGACGCGCCGCAAGAATGTGCTCGACTCGTTCGCGCTGCCGGGCAAGCTTGCCGACTGTTCTTCCAAGAAGGCCGAAGAGTCCGAAATCTTCATTGTAGAGGGCGATTCCGCAGGTGGCAGCGCCAAGCAGGCGCGCGACCGCAAGAC
>NZ_CAKTTZ010000029.1 GCF_934617235.1 uncultured Ellagibacter sp.
AGCGACGACGGGTCGGCAGGCGTTCCCTTCAAGTTGTACAGAATGAGCAGCAGCTGCTCGCACGTGACCGGGTCGCTCGGCCCGAAGCCCGTGCGCTCGCCGTTCTCCCCTTCGTAGCCGTTGATCACGCCCGCGGAAACAGCCCAGTTCGCAGCACCCGTATACCACTCGCCGTCCGCCACATCGGGAAGGCCCGTCTCGTTCTTCGACTCTTCGGCGACGAACGCGGCCGCAGCGTCGGGGTCGGTGTATCGCCAAAGAATCATCGCCAGCTCGGCGCGCGTTAAGCTGTTCCCCACGCCGAAGGCATCGGAATCAGAATAGCCGCGCATGAGCCCCTTCGCGACCACGAACGAAACGCCAGGAGCGTACCACTCCCCGTAGTCGACGTCGCTGAACGTGGGCTCATCGGGGCCGGGATCCTCGCCACCGCCGGGGCCTGCGCCCTCGACCGTTACCGTGATGTTCAAGCGCTCAGAATACTCGTCTTCCAGCCCCTCTTTGTAAGCCGCGATGCGGTAGTAGCCGTTCTCCGTCAAGGTGATGGGACTAGAATAAATCTGTCGGCCCTCGTCGCGGCAGGGGCACGTGTTGTTCGTGCTGTAATAGATGGTCGCGCCCTCTTCGGCGGTGAGTTCAAGCTTCGTGCCCTGTGGCACCGTGACGTAGTTCTCCTTGGGAGCCGAAGCATCGAGCACCACGCTGCCGAGCGTTGCCGTGGGGCGAGCTGGGCGCACCTGATCAGTGCAAACGCGCACATCGACATCTTTCGAAAGCGTCGTGTCGCCAACGGAGACGATAAGTCCCGCGAGCCCGGAGAGAACGCCGTACACCTCGAAGGTCGCCTTGCCCTCGGCGTCGGTCACCGCAAAGTCCTCCGAGAACACGACAATTTCGGCGAAGTCGATCGCGGCATCTACCACCACGCCGGGAAGCGGATTGCCGCTTGCGTCATGCACGTATGCCACAATCTGGGCGCTTTCGCCTTCAACGACGGATATCCCCTGCTCAACATTGAGTTTCAGCTCTGCCGGACGCACGCCGACGACAAGGTCGCCGCTTCTGTGCACGCCGCCTTCAGCGCCAACTCCCACGTAGTTTCTCGCACCCGAAAGCACGAGGCTCACTGCCGATCCCGCTGCAAGCGACGTTGCCGGCTTGATGCGCAGCACGCGGGAAAGCGGCTTCCCGTCAGCGCCCGGGGCCGCATCAACCCACTCAAACGATGCGCTGCTTGGCAGGCCTTCCACCGCAAGCTGCGCCGTGGCCTCATCGCTTGCGTCCATGTACTGCGAGAACTCGATTTCCACACAGTCGGTGTAGGCATTTGCGCGCGTGACAGCCGGGGCCTCAGTCGAGACGAGCCCTAACATGATACCCATCTGGGCAGGCGGAACAGGAAGCCACGCAGACCGGGTCTCTTCATACCCGTCTTTCGTCACGCGAACCTGATACCAACCCGTTGGCGTATCCCAGTTGAATGCGCCGTTCGCGTCGGTGAGGATTGGGTTTTCCTGCTCGTACGAGCCGGCTTCCCACGTGCGCGCGTTCGTTCCCTCATCGTCGTCTGCCACCCAGATCTCTGCCGTGGCGCCCTCGACCAGGTTCGACTCGACCGCCTCGTACACGAAGCCCGACGGGTCAACCGCGACATTCGAACGGTACCTGGCATAGCGCGCCTCGAGCACGTTCTGCGCGTGCGCGTCCCCATGACCGGCGCGTTTGGCAAGCTCGGCGTCGGTCATCTCGCTCGGGTTCATCACAATCTTGCCCTCGCACGCGCGCTCGCGAAGCGCTTGGGCATACTCGTAATCGGCCTGGGCCGCATTGAGCTTTTCGGCGCGCAGCGTGTTCGCCGTAACCGACGAGGCATCGTTCACGGCGCCGATGGTCGAAAGCACCGCGCCCGCCGTGCCGCCGCTCGCGAGCGTCGCCGCGGCACCGCCTGCGGCCATCGTGATGGCAATCTTCGCGTTCGCCTCATCCTGGTGCGCCTGCACCTCGAGCAAATCGCGGAAGAGCTCGCCCTCGGAGAGCTCCTTGTTCATGGCATTGATGCATTTCCAGTCGTCGTCTGACTTCGGTTCCTTGCGCAACAGGTAGTCTCGCTGGAGTTTAAGCCCCTCAAGATCGCCCTTGAGCTGGTTGTATGCCTCCCACGAGGCCGCATAGTTGTTGATGGCGTCGTTGGCAGCATAGCAGGAAAGGCCTGCGTCGAGCGCGCCTAAGCCAGCGCCGAGCGGATTTCTCATCTTCGCCGTCACGCCCCACATCTTGGCCTCGATTTCCATGCCCTTGAGACGGCGCAGGTTCCGCGCGATCTTGCCCGCAAGCCCATCGACGCCGACCGTCTTGCCAAACTGGGTGAACGCCTTGCGATAGGGCGTCACGATGCCGACGATGTTGTCGTAGGTGCTTGCGGCAAGAGCAACCGAGTTCGTGTTGATCGACAGGCTCTGGTCGCTTTCGGCGATGTCCTCGAAATCGGCCTCGAGGTAGATCGGATCCTCTTCGTCGTCCTCGTAGAAGTAGGCGGTAAAGCCGCTCACCGTCTCGTCGTCGCTCTCCTTGAAGCCGGACTTGGCATCGAGCGCGCGATAGCTGCTCGTGTCGACCGCCTTGCGGCTCACCTTCACGCCCGCATTCTTCTGAAGCGAGGCGACAAATGCCTCCATCCATGAACCGTATTGGCCAAGCGAGCCCACGCCGATCATCTTGCCGATCTCGTCCTCGCAGCGCTGCAGCGACGCGTCGTTGCGCGAAACTGCGTTCTTAACAGCGGCGATGGCCGCCTTCGTCTCGGGATCGGCGCTCGCCTCGGCCGCCGCCCAATCGGCATACCATTCGTCATCGGGGCTGTAGGCACCGTCGAAGATCATCTTGTCGATAGTGACGCCATCAGCATTGCCACCCTCGGTGATGACATCGGAAGCGCTCCCGACCTCGCTTTTGATGGCGGCAGCCAACTCTTCTGCCGATTCGGTTGCACCAGCAGCCTCCGCATCCTCGGCAATCGCGTCGATCAAGGCGTCGAACTCCTGGTCGATTATCTGCGCCTCTTCGGCAAGTTCTTCGCTCCCCTTCACCAAAACGGTGTTGAACTGGGCGTTCTTCTCGTCAGCCGACTCCTTCGCCTTCTTCACGGTGGTATCGGCATCGATCGCCACGAGACCGAGCGAGGCACTTGAAATCGCGTAGGTTTGCGGCACGAACACGTTCTCGAACGCGCCGAGGCTCATAGTCCCGGTAAGCCCCTGGGCTTCGTAGTCTTTCACCATCGCGAGGTAGCTCTCATCGACGTATTCGCCGGTGAAGCGCACAGTACCCTGCCCCTCTTCGCGCTTCTTCAGGGGAACCTGCACCGTCTGCCCTCCCATGCAAAGCACGACAAGCGACAGCTCATCCTGCATCTGCACGCCGTCGGCAACGCTCAGCGTCAGATCGAACGTCCAGTAGGCGTTGCGCTTGTTGGCGAACTGATGACGGGTGATAAGGCCGTTGCCCGTCTCCTTGCCGTTCTCGATGAGCGTCTGCGTTGTGCCGCGATTCGTCACCTTGAACGTGTCCACCGTCGCGCGGGGAACGAACCTCACGTAAGCGGTATCGCAGGGATTGTTTGCAAGGGCAGCGCTCGCGGCGTCCGCAGAATCGCCCAGAGCCGCTGTCAGTTTCACGCGCTCGTTCACGATCACGCCGGCAGGGAGGTCGTATTCGAAGGTCGCATAGCCCAATGCGTTCGTCTGCTTCGGCGCAAGGGCGGCCCCGTCGCCAACCCTGAGCGCCGTCCACGTTCCGGGCTTCGCGTACACCTGCGCCTTGTTTCCGGAAAGCGCTGCCTCGTCGGAATCGAGCGATATGAAGCCGTCCATCGAGGTGAACGAGACGCTCCCCAGAGGCACCGTCTTGCCGTTGCTGAGCGCAAGCAAGGCGCTCACGCTGTACGACCCTTCGAGCAGCGGCACAGCGCGTATGTCGACCACGCGCGATGCGTTCGCCTCGTCGCCCGAAAGGCTGAACGACAACGAGCCGCCATCGAACGACCCTTCGATCCCGCTGATGATGCTATACGATTCGCCGGGTGCCGACACGGCGGCGCAAGGGCTTCCCACCTGGTCGCTCGTGAGCGACAGCATGAGCTTCTCGGCCTTGACCCCGTCGGTCAGGCCATAGCTCGCGCGCAAGGACACTTCTCCACCTACGACCGCCGAATTCCGCAGCGCGATGAAGCCGCACGTCTTCACACCGACCTGCTTGCGCCACGAGGAAACGTCGAACGCGGGAGCCTCCAGCACGACGGAGCTATCCTTGCCATCTTCGATGGAGATGGTCGCCTTCGCGTACTGCTCGCCCTCTTCAAGCCCCATGCGCAGGAAGGCGGAAAGCGTCGGCGTCGCGAGGTCGACACCGCTTTGGCTCACCGCGATCACCGTGTAGGTTCCTGCCTTGAGCTGCGGCGTCTTCGTCTTCATGATGGGCGTCACCCCATCGGCCTCGTATCCCATAAAGGACGTGTCGCCGCTCGCCACGCGCGCGCCCCGAGAGTCGAACACCATCACCGTGCTCGCGCCCGCAAACGGGCTTTTCACCTGCACCGTCGCCGTGCCCCACTGAGCGAGCTTCACATCGAAGGAGCCCGCTTCGGGTTTGGCGGAAACCGTCGCGCCCCCGAGCCTGAGCGCATCGGCGGGAACAACGGTAAGCGCGAGCGGCTCGTTCGCGTCCGCAAGCGCTTCGGACAGAACGATTCCCCAGCTCTGGCGCACGTAATCGGCGTCTTCGCCCTCTTTTAGCACCACGCCGTTTTGCGAAAGCGTAAGCGCGAGGTCGTCAGTGAGCGCCATTGGGGCATACAGGGGGCTGCCCGCCTCGTTCACGCCCGTTTGCGCCATCACGTTCACCGCCATGTTGCGCGAGGCGGGAATCTTCTCGAAGTCGCCCTCGGAAAGCACGCCGATATCCCAGGTTCCCTCCATCTCGGAAGCCTGGCGCGTGAAGGTCTTGTCGTAGTAGCCATCGAGGGAGACGCACACCGTCGCCGTCGCATTCGTGAACGCGGGCGCGGTAAACGACCCGTCCGCCGCGACCTCGATCGCCGTGCGCGTACCGTTTTGCAGCAGCACCGCGCTCGCGCCCGCGGGAATTGTGCCCGTGACCTGGACTTGCTCTTCCATCCACTGGAACGTGTAGGCGGGCTTGTCGGGGTTGTGCTCGTCGGTTTGCCCCTCGACCGAATCGGCGAAGCGCTTGATCCACGAGGGCTCGCCGCTCGAGTTGGTGTCGTAAGCGATGATCGTCTGCCCGATGGAGAAGGGGTTCACGTACTTCTTGCCGTCGAATTCCAGCGTGCCGCCGTACTCGTATTCCTCGAACGCAAAATCGGGGTTCATAACCCGCAGCACGACCGCGTTGCGAAGCCAGGTCGTCGACCCCGCCGCCGAGCGGATGACGGTGTTGTCGAACGCGTCCTCGCCCATAGACTGCAAGCTCGCGGGAAGCGTCACCTCGACGCCCTCAATCGACGGCATGCCCGCGCCGCCTACCGACATTCCGGAGAACGCGCGCTTGCCGATGTATTCCACGCTCGACCCGATGGTGATGGAGCGAACATGGCTGCAGCACCGAAACGCCTCGGACTCGATGCGCTTCACCGAGTCGGGAATGACGATCTCCGTGAACGGCTCGGGCGTTTCCCCCTGCACGTACGTTCTCGGCTCGCAGTATGCGAAGGCCATGTACCCAATTTCGGTCACGCTCGCGGGGATTGCCGCCACCACGTCATCCTCGAGCAGCGGGCATTCCCTGAACGCCTCCGCGGAGATGGTTGTGAATGCGGGATTATTCGGCCAGGCCACCGTGCGCAATTTCGCGCACTGGTAGAACGCGTTTTCCCCAAGCGCCTCCAGGCTATCGGGCAGCGAGACGGCCTCGACCGACGAGCCGCAAAACGCGCCCCACCCTAGTGCGACGACGGAATGCCCGTCGATCGAGGAGGGCATTTCGACCGCAGTCGCCCCGCCGTCGATGCCGGTGATGGTGATTGCGCTCGTCTGCTCATCGATAGTGAAATACATCTGGGCGGGCGTGGCCTCCCCTTCCACATACCCGTTGTCGTTTTCGGTCTTCAAGCCCGCAACGCCCTTCGAGGTGGCCCAGCGCTCGGCCTGCGCATCGTAGGTCGCCTCGGATGCGTCGCCTTGAAGCGCGATGCCCTCGCCTGAAGCCGCCTGCCCAGCAGAAACGCCGTCTTTTCCAGATGCTGCGGAGTCCTGCGCCGTAGCAGCTGCGTCGGTCGCGTCGGTCGCGGGTGCCGCATTCGCACCTGCCGCCGCAGCAGCAGCGCCGAGCGCGTCTTCGACTGCGGGCGCCGCGTCGGTTGCAGCTGCCGTGTCGGTCGCCGCTTCCGCAAACGCGGGCACAGGCACAAGCCCGAACGCGAGCACGCATGAGAGAGCGCACGCCAGGACCTTTCTTCTCGCCTTGCTCGTTTTGCTCATGAGAGCCTCCTCGCTTTCGGGAAATGAGTTCGAATCGGTCGGAAATCGATGCCAATCCATCTCATCATTATGAGAAAGCGAGCGCGATTGCCTAGGTTCATATATGCGAACCAAAGCGTTGACCAGCCCTTTTACGCGCAACCCGAAAATAGTCCTTCGCCGAAGGAGAGAGAGGGGGGAAGGGAGCAAAAGCCGGAAGGTTCCTTACGAGAAGAACGTGGCGTTCAGCCACGGGCCGTATTCACCCGTCCACATGGAGCCGAGCTGATCGAATACGACCGCCCAGTCGATGGTCTGCCCGAAGAACAGCTCCAGGTAGTTATGGCTGTCGATCACGCGGTCGGGCGTCGCCGACAAGTTCTCCTGCGCAATGGTGTACGTGCAGGTGGGGCACATGGTGACAAGTGTGTTCGCCCCCGTCGAGTGAGCCTCGTCCACCACACGCATGACGCGGCGCTTCGTGATGTCGGGGTCGTAGCCCGCAACCGCGCCACCGGCTCCGCAGCACAGCGTCTGCTTGCGGCGCTCGTCCATTTCGCGAATCTCAACCTGCGGCATATAGCGGCGCAGCACACCGCGAATCGCCCGACCATGGCGCCCATCGTGGCGATCGTGGCACGAGTCGAACACGGTGACGGAAGGCACCTCGGCAGGAGAGAGGCCCGCAGCGCGAACTGCGGCGGCGACATCTTCGGGCATACCGTCCGCGCGCATGGCGAGGCCCGCGGCGCGTTCCATTTCCAGGCCGCGCTCCAAGATGAGCTCGGGCAGCGGGATGATGTCGATGTCGTCAGCCATAAGATCGGCGAATTCCTCACCGCAACCAGGGCAAACGGTTACCATGCGCGTGATGCCCGCAGCTTTTATCTGGTCGAAAATCTTCTCACGATGCGCCGCGGCGCGGTCGAAGAACCCCGCGCTCATGAGCGGGCTTCCGCAGCAGTCGTCGGACATGCACCATTTGAATCCCGCAGCAGTAAGCCATTCGCCCACGCGACGAGTCAAATCGGGCGCATAGCTCACGAGCGAGCAGCCGGGGAAAAACACCGTGTCGAACGTTCCCGGCTCATACGCAGCCGCGTCGCGCAGTGCGACGATTTCGGGATAGCCAATGCCGAAGATGGCGCGGTAAGCGCTGAAGATGTGCCATTCGTTGTCAACCATCGTGAGCTTTTCGGGCTGGTAGAGCCCCGATTCCATGAACAGCTCGCGCCAGTCGCGCATGCGGTCGGGGGCGAGCATATGAACCGCGCAGTCGGCCGTGCAGTAGCCGCAGAAGCAGCAGCGCCGAAGCGCGTGGTACATGTCGTAGTTCGCCTGCATGAGCTCGGCCACCGCGGAGGGGCGCTCGTCGACGGGAAGGGACATGATGCGCTCGTAAGCTTCCTGAACCATGCCCACGTCAAGGCCCGGCTCCTTCAGCACCTCGCAGCGAAGCGTGCAACGTTTGCAATGCGCGCACTGCATTTTCTTGTTTGCCCAGCGTGAAAGGATGCTGAGCGCAGGAGAATCCGCCTGGTCGATTTCGGCCAGCTCATCTGCGGTCAATTTCCGCACCCTCGATTGTTTGAATTGCCCCGTCTTCATGGGGAACAGTGTAGCGCAAGGGAAACCCGAAGCATACGAAGAAACGCCACCTGAGCGAAGCAATCTCGCGAAAGGATAGGAAGCGAACCCGAACGCGACCCGGCGAGCGACCGCGAACGCGATCCGGCGGGGGCGTTCGACCACGAGAGCAGGCGCGAGCGGGGGGGCGCGAACGCGACCCGGACACGGAGCGCCCCGGCCCCTACACGCCGCGCTCCCTCAGCCTGACTCGACCGAGCGCGACCGCGAGAATGCCGATCACGACGGCCCATAAAAGCGTCACGCCGATTTCGCCGCCCGCTTGCGCAAGGACGCCGCCCGTGATGTCGGGCGCTTCCGCAACCATCGTCATCGCGTCAGTCGCCCAGAAGAACGGCGTGAACGAGGCGGCGACCCGCACGCCCTCTCCCATGACCGACAGGGGAATCCACGCGCCGCTGAAAAAGCTGCACACGAGGCCCGCGATATTGCCGACGCCATTTACCATCGACTCGCTCGCGCCGATCTGCCACAGAAGGAACCCCACCGCGCCGCCGACAAGCGAGAAGGCAAGCTGCGCCGACACGATTACGACAATCCCGGGAAGAGGAGCACCTGTCTGAATCGGGTGCATCGCGACAAGGCCGATCGCCGCCACCAAAGCCCAAACGAACAGGGAAATCGCAACACATGCCAGCAGAATTTGCGACCCGTAGCGACCACTCGGAACCGGCCCCGCCGTCAGGCGCCTGCGCACTTCGGTGCGCTGAAGCGCCGCCAAGCCCGCCGCAATGAAGATGGAGGGCGCCGCGAACAGCGCATAGGCGGAAAACGCCGCATAGTTCAGATAGTCCGCAGGAATGCCCTCCGATTCCACCGAAACGAGCTCGACCGGCGTCTCGCTTCCGCACGCCTCGTTGGCTGCCTCGACGATTCCCGCGGCATCGCCTTGCGCATCCGTCGCCGCAAACCCGTAGAGCGACTGGACATAGGAGCGAACCCGCTGGTCAGCAAGTGCGCCGCGTGCGCCTTGGTAGCTCACCACCGTCTCGAGCGCCGGAGCATCAGCCCCCGTCCGCGCCGCTTCCAGAAAATCGCGCTCGAACCCTTCGGGGATGATAAGCACATAGCTGGCGAAGTCCTTTGCCGCGGCATCCTGCAGCCCGAAGACGCTGTCCTCCACGGACACGGGGACGGCGTCGGCCAAAGCCCAATCGGCGAGCGCCTCGGAGAGCGTCGTGTTGTCGCGATCGACCACCGCCACCTTCGGCTTATCTTCCTGAAATTCCCCCGGCGCAGACGTCTGGAGCGCCCCCGACCCAACAAGCGCGATAGCGGTGAAGGCGACCACATAGATGAGAAGATACTGCCAATGCCGCACCACAACCTTGAGGGCAAGCTTAAAGACGGTCATAGTTCTGCCTCCTCATCAGCAGCGCCGCAACAGCGAGGAACGCAAGCGCCATCACGGCGAGCACTCCAAGCGTCGTGAAGAAAGGCTGCAGGGTATCGTAATAGGTCAAGTCGTAAAACGCGTTTGCCGCCTCGGCCGCCGGGTTCACGACCAACGCCCAGGGAGCGCTTTGCGACAGGTGGTCGGAAAGCTGCATGGCAGGCTCGCCGTACAATCCGGCGAACAGGGAGCAGAAGCAAGTCACGCCGGTGGCCAGGCCAAGCTTGCCCGACTGGGGCATTTTCGGGATAGCGCCCAGAACCGCGCCCAGCCCTGTCGCCATGAGCGCGCACACCGCGAGCGCCACCACGGCGAGACCTTCCCGTCCGCCGAATTCCACGCCAAGCACCACGCGCATGAACGCAAAGGCCACAAGCAGCGCGAGGAAGGAAACGGTGAAGCTCGCGGCCATGGCGGTGAGGAGCTGGCGGGCGGGGGACATCGCCGACACCTGGCGACGAGCCCCCACCGCGGCGGTGTTCGCGCGCGTCGCCGACACCGCGACGAGCGACACCGTGATGCTCATAAGCGAGGCGAACCCCAGAAGCGCATAGTAGTAGCGCACCGTGCCGCTCGATGCGGAGCGCAGCACCTCGACCTGTTGCGTTTTCACCGCGTCCGACATGAACGACTGAGCTGCGCTTGCGGCCTCGGGGCTTTGCGCGAAGGCCGCGATGTCGGCGTCCGACGGCGCCGCGAGGGCAGCGTCGGCGGGAGTCGCCTCGGAGGTCACGGCATCGGCGGGGGCCGCGACGTCGGCACCCACAGGCGCATTCGCAGCGCCCGCGCCCGAAGACGCCCCGCGCAAAAACGATTGCTTCATCTCGCCGTAGATCTGACGATATTGATCGAGCACCGCGCGCACGATGCTCTGGTCGAGCGTGTCGGTGGCAAGCGGCGACACCGACATCGACGGCAGCGCCTCGTCGTCAAGCCAAATTGCCGCCGCCGCATCGCCTGAGAGCACCGCGGCCTGCGCCTCGTCGATTGTGGGATATTCGGTCACGACAAGCAGCTGGTCATCGCCTGATTTCGACACCTCCTCGAGCATCTCGCGGAAGAAGACGGCGCGATCCGAGTGGTAGTTCTCGTCCGCAACGATGGCGCACGGCGCGGGATCGGCGCGGTAATACTCGTCGAAGTGGGCGAACATCACGTTGAACAGCGACGCCAAGATCAGCGGAAACGCCAGCACCCAGATGACGATGTCACGCTGCCGCAGCAGCATTCGCACGGTATGGCAATAAAGCGCACGCATGGCCATCCCCTAGTCCCGAAGCTCGCGGCCGGTGATTTCGAGGAACACATCGTTGAGCGTTGGCGGATCGGAGTACACGCGCCCCACCCGCACGCGCGCGGCGCCAAGCGCCCCGAGCACATCCATGAGGTTATGCTCGCTCGCCTCGCACGACACGCGGATCTCGCCGTCCGCGAACACGCTCTCGATAACAGAGGGAAGCTCGCGAACGGTGCTCGCCGCAGCCTTGCCGCGGGAATCCGATACGCCAGGGAGTTCCACCACGATTTTCTCTCCCACCGAAATCATGCGCTTCAACTGGTCATTTGTCCCTTGCGCCAAAATGCGGCCGCCGTCCATGATCATGATGCGCGAGCAGATCTGCTCGACTTCCTCCATGTAATGGCTCGTGTAGACCACCGTCGCGCCCTCGTCGCGCAGCCTTAAGATGCCGCCCAAGATGGAATTGCGGCTCTGCGGGTCGACCGCGACGGTAGGCTCGTCGAAGAAGATAAGCTCGGGTCGGTGCGCGATGCCGCACGCGATGTTCAGCCTGCGCAGAAGACCGCCCGAGAGCTTCTTCGGGCGCATCCGGCGATAATCCTCGAGCCCGACGAATTCGATGGCCTCATCCACCATCTCGCGGCGGGCGTCCTTGTCGTTTACGTACAGCGCGCAGAAGCAGTCGACGTTCTCGGCAACGGTAAGCTCGTCGAACACGGCGACCTGCTGCGGCACGACGCCGATGCGGCGCTTCAGGTCGTAGCGCACGGGCGACATCTTCTCGCCGAACAGGCGGATGTCCCCCTTGTCATAGGTCAAAAGCTGCAGAATGCAATTCATCGCCGTGGTTTTCCCGCACCCGTTCGGTCCCAAAAGCCCGAACACCTCGCCCTGCCCGATGCGCAGGTTGAGGTGGTCGAGCGCAAGCACATCACCGTATCGCTTCACCAGATTGTCGACCTCGACCACGCACGGCGCGCCGTTTCCGTCGGCCTTATGCGGCAGTTCGCTCATCGCGCTTCCTTCCTGCAAGTCTTCCCAACGAATGGGCCTCGAAATGAGAGGGCCCGATTGCGGGTGCGCCCGAAGTTGCGCCTTCCCGCCTTCTCCATAGTGCGGCAAGTGCGCCTTTCAAGCCAGTGACTTTTGTCATTCCTTTATATTTCCGCTGGTAAAGTGTGTTTTTACCAAATGGCCACATGTGCATGAAGACGCGCGGAGAAAAGGGGCGCGCAGGTTTGGTACCATGCAGCCATGGACAGAATCACGGACAAGGCAATCGTTCTCGCATGCTGTTTGGCCGTTGCGGGTTGCGAGCTTTCGGGGGAAGGCGCCGTCTCGATGGCGCAGGGAAACTACGAGCAGGCACTCCCCTTTGCCGTAGCTATGCTCGGAGCCCTCTGTTGCGCGCTTTTGCGCGAGGCGTCGTCGCGCCCCGCCGTTTTCTCGACGCATGCGGCATATTGCCTTATCGCCTGCGTGGCTCCTGCCGCAGCCGCCTTCACTCCGCTCATCGCCTACGATTGCACCCGGTGCGCCCACGAGCCGAACGCCTTGCGAGCCCTTTGCGCGCTTGCGGTCGTGCCGTTTCTCGCCTGCGCGGCAACGCAGGGGCTTGCGCCCCTCGCGACGGGAGAGCTCGCCTGCGCCCTAGCGGCATCGATCGCGCTTTCCGCTCGCACGAGCCGCTCCGCCGCACGGCAGGCGATTGCGCATCTTACCCGGGACGCCATGGAGTCGCAAGCCATCGCGCTGCGCACGCAAAACAAGCGCCTCGCAACGGAGGTGGAGGCGCTCAACGAGGAGCGAGAAGCCGCCGCGATCGACGGGGCGAGCGGGTCTGGCGGGTCTGGCGGATCCGGCGGGTCTGGCGGGCCCGGCGGGGCAGCTGGCGAAGGAAACCCCGTGCGCCCCGCAGCCTTCGCCTGCCTGACCGAGCGTGAATACGAGGTGGCGTGCCTCGTTGCACAAGGCCTGGACAACCGCGAGATTGCGGCGACGGCATACCTGAGCGAGGGCACCGTTCGCAACAACATCAGCAGCATTCTCTCGAAGATGGGCCTGAAGAACCGAACGCAAATCGCCGTCGCGTACTACAAGGAGCGCAGACAGCATGGATAGTGCGGCACATGACGCGATTCCCCAAGAGGACTTCCTCGAAACGAGCGGCCCCAACGAGGCGGGCCTGGTCACGCAGCGATTTTTCGCGTTCAATACGGCGATCACGCTGCAGGCGTTTGCGGACGAGCGTACCTGCCTCGCCGCATTCGAACGCGTGCGGGAGGATGCGCGCAGGTTCGAGCGGCTCTTCTCGAGGACGCTTCCCCACTCCGATATCGCTCGTGTGAATGCGGCAGGTGGCAGCGCCGTCGAAATCGCACCCGACACGGCAAAGCTTCTGGAATGCGCGCTTGCCTACTGCGCCGACAGCGCCGGCCGATTCGACATCACGATGGGCACCGCCGTGCAGCTCTGGGACCTGCGGCGCGCGGTTATCCCCTCGCAGGATGCCCTTCGCGAGGCGATCGGCCACGTCGACTGGCGCGGCGTCCGCGTATGGGAAGACGGCGGGCGCCACCTCGCCCAGATAAACGACCCGCAAGCCGCAATCGACGTCGGGGGAATCGCCAAGGGATGGATCGCCGACAGCTTCACGCAAACGCTCATCGAAGAGGGCTTGGAGAATTTCCTTATCAACCTAGGAGGAAACGTGGTGGCGCACGGCGAGAAACCCGGCGGTGCGCCATGGAACATCGGCATCCGCGACCCCCGCGAGGAAGGCGCTATCATCGGCGCGCTGCCGATTCGCAATGCTTCGACCGTGACAAGCGGAATCTACGAGCGCTGCTGCGAGGTCGACGGGAAGTTCTACCACCATATCCTCTCGCCCGAAACGGGAATGCCCGTCCAGACCGACGTGGCAGGCGTGACCGTCGTCGCCGACCGATCGATCGACGCCGAGGGCTATTCCACCACCCTGCTCGCACTTGGCACCGCGCAAGGGCTCGCATTCGCCCGCAAGCACCCCGCCATCCGCAAGGCGATTTTCGTCACCCGCGACAGCAACGTGATCGAGTCGTAGCGACGCCCGCCAGCACCGGGTTCGCCCCCTCGCTCCACTCGAAAGGACGTGCGCGAACCTCGACAAATGAGCTGGAAATACAAAAGACCCCGCCGAAGCGGGGCCTTGAGTTTATGGTGGTCAGAGGGGGACTTGAACCCTCGGCACGCGGATTTTCAGTCCGCTGCTCTACCAACTGAGCTACCTGACCATAAGTGCTTGCCTTTCGCGGAGAATCCGTTCGAGCAAACGCAAGATAGTATTTTATGGCAAACGGTGAAGCGTGTCAACAACTATTTTCAAAGTATCGAGGCAACCAAAACGCCGACGAGAATCGCCGGGGCAAACGGAAACGTACGGGAGCCAACCCCTCCCCCGTCTTTGCGAACGCGCGAGACCACCTGCATCGCGAGAACGGCGAGACACGCCGCGAACAAACACCACAGCCCCCGTTCCCATCCGAGGAACAAGCCGACCGCCGCGAGCAGCTTCACGTCGCCGCCTCCCATGGAGGGACGCTGAGTGAAATGCTCGAACGCGAGCGAAGCCGCAAGCGAGCCGCCCCCGAGCACAAGCGCCCCCACAACCCCATCGCCAAGCGTCAGGCCGAAAGGAGCAAGCCCCATGGTCGCAACGGAGGCAACCGAGCCCCTAAGCCAAGCCTGCGCACCCACGTCGAAACCACCAGCAGAGCAGGCGAGGACCATCGCAACAAGCAGCACGCGCGCAGCAAGCCAAAGCACCGCGATCGCGCCCACCAGCTTGTTGGGAATCCTCCTCTCGCGCAAGTCTATCGCGCTCGCCCAGGCGAGCAGCGCAAGGAAAAGCGCAAAGGACACCCCGCCCACATACGCCGGAGCGCTGGAAACGATGGTAACTACGCTCATCGGGCGCCCTCTCTATAGGAGTACAGCGACTTCGTGGTCATTTGAGCGAGTTATGCGACATTCGTTTCGCTTGACGCTCAGCGAGCAAAAGTTGCGACCAGGCCTTTTGCTGCCGAAGCCCCTTTTGCTCGCAGATACTCGCCCCTTTTCGACATTTTAGGCGCGCACAACTCGCTCAAATGACCACCAACTACGGGTTGTGCTCCATACGGCCGGCCCAACGCCGTCCTAGCAGCCGAACAGAAGCTCCTTTTCCTCGCCCGGAAGTGCCGCGCGCGCTTGATCGCGCAGATTGTTCACACCGATGAAGAACTGGCGCATCATGACCACCATAAGGTAGCGGCCCTTCGGCGTCAGCGTGATTTCCTCGTCGTTGTTCGTGGCAAAAGCGCCCGCAGCCGTCATGAACGCCATCTCGGCGGGAAGACCCACCTCAATCGAGCAGCCAAAATCCTCCTTGAACTGCTTCTTGTCCAAACGAAGGCCGAACAGCTGCATCATGAAGCGATAGCGCATGCGGTCGCGCTTGGAGAAATGCGTCTTGCCCATGATGGACATGCGGCCGCTCTCTATCTTCTCGTTGTATTGGCCGACCGAGAACGTGTTCACGTACATGTTCTCGCCCAGATACGTGATGCCGCCCGAGCCGATTGCCGGGTACTCCTCGTAGTCGACCACGTACTCGTCGATCATCGCGTCGTCGCCTGCGGCACCCGTGCCCAGACGATTGAACGTCCAAGCGCTGCCGTTCTCGAACAGCGGCTTGTCACCGCCGATCAAAAGCTCGCAGATGATCTCATAGAAACGCTGCTCGCGCTTGTAGTCAACCTTGCCCACCGTGCGCGCGAGGGATCGTTGCACGCTCGGCGACGCCATGAGCGGGTAAAACGTGGTCTGGCTCGCGCCGCTTTCGATCACGCGCTCGATGTCGTTGATCAGGATATCCTCGGTCTGCGCGGGGAAGTTGAAGATCATGTCGGCGTTCATGGACACGAAATACGGGCTTGCCTCCTGGATGCGTTCCATGATTTCTTGGCCGCAGCCGTACTTTTCGTAGCGATCCATCTGCTTGAGCAGGCCATCATCGAAGCTTTGCACGCCGACGGAAAGGCGATCGACGCGCCCTTTCAGCTTCTCGAGGTAGCTCGGGATGAGGTGGTTCGGGTTGGTCTCGGACGACACTTCCTTAATGGAGAAGTTCTCGCGCGCCATGTCAATCGTCTCGCACAGCTCGTCGATCATGATAGTAGGCGTGCCTCCACCGATGTAGACGCTCTCGAAATCGTAGCCCAAATCCTTGAGCATCATCATCTCTTTGCGCATGTTGGCGAAGTAGGGTTTCGCGCGCTCTTCCTTGAACGGGAATCGGTTGAACGAACAATACGGGCACAAGCGCTCGCAAAACGGCACATGCATATAGAGCATGTAGCGCTGACCAGGCTTTGGCGGAAACACCTTCACGTCATCGGTCGGCGTGAGCTTCAGATATTGATTCGAGCACGCGCGAACCACCGTGCTCAGCATTCGTTCAGAAAGCATATTCTAACTTCTTCCCTGTTATATAGCCTTCGGCGCCGCACTCGTAAGGGGGCCGAAATTCAAACTCCGACGCTTGTACCGCACGCAGTTCCTCACGGCAGGCAACCCAGAGGGCCGTCCTTGCAAGTCCAAACTGCTCGAACACGGCGTTAAGCGTCGGGGTCCAAGTTCGTAACGTTCTTATCCCCAGGCGGAACGGCCGCGTGCGGCTTTCGCGCCGATATCGGTGCGGAACTGCTTACCCTCGAAGCTGATGAGGTCGCAGGCAGCATAGGCGCGCTCGCGAGCCTCCTCGAAGGTCTTGCCGAGCGCTACCACGTTGAGCACGCGCCCGCCGGCCGTGACGAGCTCGCCGTCGGCGTTATGGCTGGTCCCTGCGTGGAAGACTGACACGCCATCGAGCGTCTCGGCCTCGTCGATTCCCAAGATGACCTTGCCCTTCTCGTAGGTGCCCGGGTATCCCGCGCTCGCGAGCACGACGCATACCGCCCATTCGTCGGCCCACTCGAGCGACACGTCGTCGGCACGGCCCTCGGCCACAGCGCACATCACGTCGACCAGGTCGGTCTTCAGGCGAGGGAGAATGACCTGCGTCTCGGGATCGCCGAAGCGCACGTTGAACTCCACGATCTTCGGCCCTGCGGGAGTCAACATGAAGCCGCCGTAGAGCACGCCGCGGTAATCGCGCGTGCCGTCGGTCGCCGCCGTGGCAGCTGCCGCCTTGTCTATGATGGCCACCATAGACGCCATCTCCTCGTCGGTCACGATGGGCACCGGCGAGTAAACGCCCATGCCGCCCGTGTTCGGGCCCTCGTCGCCGTCGAACGCGCGCTTGTGATCCTGAGCGGGGGCCATGGGGAACGCCTTACCATCCACCACGAAGGCGAGCAGCGAGCACTCGGGGCCGGTCATGCACTCCTCGATGAGAACGGTCTTGCCGGCATCGCCGAACTTGCCGTCGAAGCACTCGCGAACAGCGTCTTCGGCCTCTTCGACCGTCGACGCGACGACGACGCCCTTGCCAGCCGCCAAGCCATCTGCCTTCACCACGATGGGCGCGCCCTGCTCGCGAATGTAGGCAATCGCAGGCTCGCAGGCATCGAACGTGGCATATGCCGCCGTCGGGATGCCGTGCTCTTCCATGAACGCCTTGCTGTGTGCCTTGCTTCCCTCGAGCAGCGCGCCTGCAGCGTCGGGTCCGAAGACCGCGACCCCCGCATCGCGCAGCTCGTCGGCGACACCCGCGACAAGCGGGGCTTCAGGGCCTACGACCACAAGGTCGATGCCGCGCTCGCGCACGAACGCCAACACGGACGATCCGCTCATCATGTCGACGTCGCCAACGTTGGTCGCGACCAACGCCGTGCCTCCGTTACCAGGAGCGACAAACAGCTCATCGCACTTGGGGGAGCGAGAAAGCGCCCACGCGATCGCATGCTCGCGACCGCCGCTGCCAAGCACCAATATGTTCATAACAAACCCTTTCTCCCAGGTTCGCCGAATACAAACAAGGAAAGCTCACGAGCCGAACCACGAAACCCGCAGGTCGAACAAAAGTCAACGAGCACGGCTCTGGCGAGTGCAGCTGGCGTGAAAAGATTTCGACGCGTACTTTAAGGTACGTAAGAAATCTTTGGAGCGCCAGCTGCGCCGCCAGAGCCGCGCGCAGCGGCGGCTCGTTGCGCGGGCCGTAAGGCCCGCGCACCCCATAGCTTACCAGCCGCGCATGATGGTCTGATCGCGATCGGGGCCAACCGCCACGATCGAGATCTTCACACCCGTGATCTCTTCAAGATGCTCAACGTACTTCTGCGCGTTTTCGGGCAGCTCCTCGAAGGACTTGCACGCCGTGATGTCCTCGCCCTTCCAGCCAGGAAGCTCCTCATAGATGGGCTTGGCATGGAACAGCACGCTTTGCTGCATGGGGAAATAGTCGTAGCGCTTGCCGTTGCATTCGTAGGCGACGCACACCTTGATCGTGTCGAAGGCGGAAAGTACATCGAGCTTGGTCAGCGCCACGTCGGTGAGGCCGTTGACCTCTGCGGCATAGCGCGCGATGACCGCGTCGAACCATCCGCAGCGACGCTTGCGGCCGGTGGTCACGCCGAATTCGTGGCCCACAGAGCACAGAAGCTCACCATTTTCGGCTTCTTCGCCCACGCCGCCGTCTTCGGGGAAGCGCTGCTCAGTGGGGAACGGGCCGCCGCCGACGCGCGTCACGTAGGCCTTCTCGATGCCGAGCACGCGATCGATATTCACAGGACCCACGCCCGAGCCCGTCGCCGCGCCGCCCGCGCAGCAAGAAGAGGAGGTCACATAGGGATAAGTGCCATGGTCGATGTCGAGCAGCGTGCCCTGCGCGCCCTCGAACAGCACGGACTTGCCCTCACGCAGCGCGCTGTTGAGCATGTGCGCGGTTTCAGCCATGTAAGGCTTCAGGATGCGCGCGTAAGGCAGGTATTCCTCGCAGATTTCTTCGACCGTATAGGTGTGGAGGCCGTAGATCTTGCTCAAAACGGGATTCTTCTGCTTGAGAGCGGTTTCAACCTTCAAGCGGAAGATCTTCTCATCGAACAAATCCTGGATGCGGATGCCCTTGCGAGCCGCTTTATCCTGATAGCACGGGCCGATGCCGCGCTTGGTGGTTCCGATTTTGTGCTCGCCGAGGCTCTTCTCGTCAGCACCGTCGAGGTCTTTGTGCCACGGCATGATGACATGCGCGTCGCAGCTGATCTTCAGGTTCTTGCACGAAATGCCCTCAGCCTGGAGCATCGCCATTTCTTTCACGAGCACACCCGGGTCGACGACAACGCCGTTGCCGATGACGGGGATGGCGTTCTCGTACATGACGCCGGAGGGCATCAGGTGCAACGCCAGCTTCTTGTCGCCATGGATAACGGTGTGACCCGCGTTGTTTCCACCCTGGTAGCGTACGACGTAATCGTACTTGCTCGCAATGAGGTCGGTGATCTTACCCTTGCCTTCGTCGCCCCACTGGGCACCGACGAGAACTGTACTGGGCATGAGCTTTCATCCTTTCGCCGCCCCGCGCAAGCGAGGCCGATCGGCATTTTTCCTGCAACCCCTGCATTATAAGGGATGGGTTACACGGCAAGTTCGATGACGTTGGTAGCGTCACCAACTTCGCGTAGAACGGAAACAACCTCTTCGTGGCAGGTGAACATGATGACCTGACGCGCCTTCGCGAGCTCGGCCAAAGCGCGCGCAGCACCCTGCCGACGGCGGGAATCGAAGTTCACGAGGATATCGTCGGCCAAGATGGGAATCGCGCGACCCACGTTGTCGGCAGCGAGCAGAAGCGCGATGCGCAAACTGAGATAAAGCTGCTGGCACGTGCCGAGCGACAGGTGAACCGGCTCGCGTTCGGTGTGCACGGAATCGGCCACGCGCAGGTGGCCGTCAGTAGTCATGTAGACGCGGACCCAGCGGCCCTCGGTCATAAGCGACATAAGCTCGCTCGCCTTCGCATACACTTCAGGCTGGCTTTTGCTCTCCCAGGCAGAGATCGCCACCTCCAGCATACGACGAGCAAGCAGAAGCCTCGCGAACGTCTGCAGCGACTCGTTGTAGCGCGTGCGAATCTGCTGGTAGGCCATGCGCGCCTCATCAAGCGTATGCTCTCCGCGCGCTGTTGCAAGCTCTTGTTTGAGCTCGCCATACGTCCGGTTCATGTTCTCGAATGCCTCCATGAGGTTGGTGCGTTGCGAGACCTTGCGCGCGATCTTCGCGTCGAGCGCCGAGAGCGTCGCGTTCTCGCTCGGCAGATGCGCTTGGGTGTATGCGCTTGCGAGCGCGTCGGCGTTGCGCGCGATCTTCTCCTCGAGCGAGGTCAGGCGAGCGGTGAGCGCTTGGGAGCGCTGCTGGAGCAAGGCCACGTTGCTGCGCGCGTCTTTCGCCTCATCGAGAATCGTTCGCGCGCGGCGCAGGCTCGCCGAGGCTTCCCCCAACCCGCGGCTTTCGAGGAATGCACGGATCTCCTCCTCGAGCGCTTCCTGCTCGGCGAGGCACGACTCGTATTTCTTCTTGTCCTGCAGCATGACCCACTGCGCGCTTTGGAGCTCGGCTTTTCGCGCTTCTTGCTCTTTGCTCGGGCGGAACAGCATCACAAGCGCGCCCGCAGCAAGAAAGACCGCCATGGCAACCAAGCCCAGGCCAAGCGCCGTAAACGAAAGGCTCGAAATTTCGCGTCCATGCACCACAAGGGGCACGCCGCATCCGATGAATACGAGCGGCAGCGCGACGGAGAGCACCACTTGCGCCGTGCGCTGATGGCGGGCGCGAATCTCCATCTCGCGGGTATCGGGAGCCTCAAGGCGCACCTCATAAGCGGCCTTCGATGCAGCGTAATTTGATTTTGCCAGGTCAACGCCGTGCGAGCACTTCGATTCCCTGTCGGCGAACACGTCGATGCGATCGCGCAGCTCACGGTCCTCCGCCGCCGCCATAGCCATCAGCTCGCGAGGGATTGCGTGCCTGCCACGCCGCGTTGCGAGCGCCGCCTGCGTTTGCTCCTCGGTCAGGCGCGCGTGCTCCTCGGTGATTTCCTCGCGCTCGGCCGCAAGCTTCTCAATGCGGGCGCGGTACGCGGTGAGCTCCTCGATGCGCGCGTTCAACTTCGAAAGGCGCGCGCTGAGCGAATCGCGCTCGGGCTCCATCTCGTGGAATTCCTTATCCTTGCGACGCAGGCTGTCAGCGATTTCAGCGGCGCGCGCCATCTCCTCTTTCGCGTCCGCAAGCTGCGAGCCCAGATTCACCAGCGACTCTTCGGCACTCGCCGCGCGCGATGTGCAGGCGGCAAGGCGCGCCTGTACCGCAAAGAGGGCATGCGCAGGCGACGTTCCCGTGCCCGACCCCGCCGTGAGCAGCCGCGCCGTGACATCAGTCGTGTTGCGCAGACGCCGAAGCTCGTCGCTCGTGAGCGAGAACATGGTCGAAAACGTCTCGCGGTCGATATCGTGCACAAGCGAGGCGTCGCCTTTAAGCCCTTCGGCATTGCGTGCGCGGGAAAGCTCGATCTCGCCTCGCTCACCATCGTCGAAGAACAGCGAACCTGCGCGATCGGAGGCTTCCGGCTTGTACGTATTGCGGGTTCCGCGCGCCTCTTCCCAGCCAAAAAGCACTCCGCGGACAAACGACGCCGTCGTCGTCTTCCCCGCCTCGTTCGGTCCGTAAACCACGTTCAGATGAGGGCCGAAGGGTCCGACAACCTTGCCGGAAAACGCGCCGAAGCTTTGCATCTTGATATGCTTCAGGAAGGGCCTCATCGCTCATCGCCCCCGCACAAAAGGTCGATGACCAGGTCTTGCGCCTCTTCGGCGAGCGTCGGGATATTCTGCACGAGCGAGCTTGGCAAAGCGATGTTGCTCTTCAGGAACTCGTCTTGCAGAAACGCCGCTTCGTCCGCCTCGTTTTGGCGCATCGACTCGGCGACCCCGAGAAACATCGCGGGGAACATTCCCTCTCGGCGCGCTGCCGCAAGGTCGTAGGGCCGGCGCGTCTTGTCGATGAGCGCATCGCAGAAGAATTCGGGATGGGAATCGTTGATCTGGCTCCTCAAATCGTCGATCACCCCAGGGCGGCTAAGCACTTCGTGGAGGGGCGTCGAGCCGACAAGCGCGATGCGCACGCACATCTCCCCGCAATGAGCCTTCCCGTTGACGCGGAATAGCTCGCGCGTGACCAGGTCGGATACATCGGGAATCGTGGCGCAGTTCGAAATGTCGACCTTCATGCGCTGCCAGACGACGCTAGCAGTGGGGATGAACTCGACCGTGTTGCGACGCCCTTCCTCAAGCGTCACCAGGCTCACGCCGCGCGGGCCGGTCTCTTTGATGTCACGCCCCTGAATGCAGCCGGAAAACACAAGACGGGGGTTGTCGTCGGTGTAGATAAGCTGCTGGTGGATATGCCCAAGCGCCCAGTAGTCGAACCCGGCGGCCAGAAGCTTGGCGGGTGCCACAGGCGCCTTGTTCGGATCCAGGTCAAGACCAGTATGGAGAACGCCAACACCGAAAGGTGCCGAAGCGGCATCTTCCCCGAGGGCCTCGTTCGCGGCGGCGCGCGTAACGCCTTCGGCGATACAGGCGTCGGCCGGCCACGTCTGGTTGTAGTAACCGCGCCCGCCGAGGACGCACAGCGGCTTGCCCGCCCGACGATAGAGGGCAAAGCTCGGCTTGTCGGCGGCAAACATGGTCGCGTTCTCCGGCAGGTTGAAAAGGTCGCGCTGCCAGGTGGTGTAAGGGTCGTGGTTTCCCGTGCACAGGTACACAGGAATCCCCTCGGCGCCAAGGCGCGCAAGACCGTCGAAAAACGTGAGGTAGTCGGCGTAGGAAGGCCGCGCCGTGTCGAAGATGTCACCCGCAATCACCACGAAGTCGACGCGGTTGTCGATAGCGGCGGACACCACGCGCTCATACGCTTCGGGAATTGCCTCGATCAGGCGCTTCGCCCAACGCTCGGAAAGCGCTCGAAGGCCGCGAAAGGGAGCCCCGATGTGAAGATCGGAAGCATGGATGAATGTCAGGCGCTCCGCCATCGGCCCTCGCCCCTACGCGTATCCGCCGACGCGCGAGTCATCGATGAGGTCCATGAAGCGCGTATATTCGGCGTTGAAGGCGAGCGGGATATCGCGCGTGGGACCGTTGCGGTGCTTGGCGACGATCAGCTCGGCTGTACCCCAATCGGGACGGTCGTCGCTTTCGCCCTCCTCTTCGTTCATGCTTCGGTCGATGAACATGACGATGTCGGCGTCCTGCTCGATGGATCCCGATTCGCGCAGGTCAGAAAGCATCGGGCGCTTCTTACCGCGCATCTCGACAGCACGGGAGAGCTGCGAGAGAGCGATAACGGGCATGCCCATCTCCTTCGCGAGGATCTTCAAACCACGGGAAATCTCGCCGACCTCGACGGCACGGTTGCCGTCGCGGCGCGTTTGCGGGGGCTGCATAAGCTGCAGGTAGTCGACGATGATCAGGCCGTTTCCCTGCGCATGGCGCAACTCGCGGCGTGCCTTCGCGCGCGCCTCCAGGATGGAAAGGCCCGGCGAGTCGTCGATGTACATATCGAGCTTCGAGAGCGCATTCGATGCATCGGCGATAGCGCTCCAGTCCCCTTCGGCGATGAAGCCGCCGCGGATCTTCGAAAGGCTCACGCGCGCCTCGGCGCACAGGATACGCTGCATCAGCTGGCTTGCCGACATTTCCAAGGAGAAGAAGGCGACCGACGTGCCCGCCTTTGCCGCATTTACCGCAAGGTTCAACGCGAACGACGTCTTGCCGACGCCAGGCCTTGCAGCGAGGATGACCAAGTCACCCGCGCGCAGGCCGTGGAACAGGTCGTCTGCGTCCTTAAAGCCGGTGGGGACGCCCGCCATGTGGCTTTTCTGCTCCGCCAGCTTCGTGATTTCCTCGAACGCCTCGGTGAGCAGGGTGTCGACGCGCGCGAACGTCGAAGAGACGCGCTTCTCCGTGACGTTGAACAGCGTTTTCTCAGCCGACTCCACAACCTCGTTCAGATCGTCAGGAGCGTCATAGGCGAGCGCATTGATCTGGGCGGACGCGAAGATGAGCTCGCGCAAGATAGCCGTTCGCTTCACGATGTCGGCATGGTTTTGCCAGTTGGTGAGCGCAAACGTGTTGTCCGCGAGGTCGACGAGGTACGCCTTGCCGCCCACTGCATCAAGCTGCCCCGACGCGTTGAGGGTGTCGGCGAGCGAGATCTGGTCGATGGGGATGCGACGGATGTTCAAGTCGCATATCGCCTCGAAGATAATGCGATGCGCAGGACGGAAGAAGTTCTCGGGCTTCAGCTTCAATACCAGCTCTTCAACGGCATCGGCGTTGAGCATGCACGCAGCCAAAACGGACTGCTCCGCTTCGATGTTTTGAGGCAGCGGCCTGTTTTGCGGCGTGGACTGCGGCGCAAAATCCTGGTTGCGCGAGGCATTGGGGCGGTTGTCGGGCATATGCGATGGCTTCCTTCTGGGTGCGTTGATTAGAGTCGCTAAAAAATCGTTTTATCCGTTGTATCTTACCCCACCGCGAGCGCTCCGGACGAAACGCCCTCCAAACACCAAGAAACCCCTCGCCCA
The DNA here is from genome assembly GCF_934617235.1 of uncultured Ellagibacter sp. Lineage (GTDB taxonomy): Bacteria > Actinomycetota > Coriobacteriia > Coriobacteriales > Eggerthellaceae > Ellagibacter. The sequence continues at coordinate 24,351 of NZ_CAKTTZ010000029.1, forward strand.
AACGGGCAAGGGGTCTCGAGAAAAGCGTGTTCGCGATTGCGATGCGCTATTCGGCAGCAGCCTCGGTCTCCTCAGCGGGAGCAGCTGCTTCCTCGGCAGGAGCCTCGACGGCTTCTTCCTCTTCCGGAGCCTCGGGAGCCTTGTCGCTCACGACGTTCACGGTAACGGTAGCCTTGATGTCGCGGTAAATGGACACTGCGACAGCATGCTCGCCGGCAACCTTGATCGGGTTGCCAAGTTCGACGCGACGACGGTCGACTTCGACGCCAAGGTTCTCCTTGATTGCGTCGGCGACGATCGAAGACGTGACGGAACCGAACAGCTGGCCTTCCTCGCCAACGTTGGCGAGAACCTTGACGATTGCGCCATCGAGCTTGGTGCGCATAGCCTCAGCGTCGGCAAGACGAGTTTCCTCGCGCTTGGCGATGTTGTGCTTGCGCTGCTCGAGCTGCTTGAGGTTGCCAGCGGTCGCCTTGATGGCGTAGCCCTGGGTCAGCAGGTAGTTGTTGGCGTAGCCGTTGGCAACTTCGATGACGTCGCCTTCGCCGCCCCTGCCTTTCAGTTCTTTAAGCAGAATGACTTTCATGGTACCTCCTTCGCCTAGCGGTTGCGGCGGTCGCCACGGCCGCTCACGGCGGGAACCGCGTAGGGCATCAAAGCCATTTCGCGAGCGCGCTTCACGGCGTTCGCGATGTCGCGCTGATGCTGGGTGCAGGCACCCGTCACGCGGCGCGGCTTGATCTTTCCGCGGTCGGTCACATACTTGCGCAGCATCTGCGTGTCCTTGTAGTCGATGTACTCAGCATCGTCCTTGCAGAACTGGCAGAACTTGCGACGCGGCTGCTTCGCGTAATCTGACGTTTTCTTCAACTTGCTCTTCCTTAGAACGGGATGTCATCATCGTAGACGGAAGAAGAGGCATCGATCGCCGGGGCCGGCTGGGGCTGGTAGCTCGCCTGAGGAGCAGGCTGATAGCCGCCTTGCTGCCCGTAGTTTTGCCCGGAAGAATACTGAGCATCGCTGTTGCGGCTCGACATGAACTCAAGCTCGTCCACGATCACTTCGATCTTGGAGCGCTTCTGCCCATCGCGTTCCCACTGGCTCCAGCGCAGCTTGCCTTCAATCGTCACCTTCGTGCCCTTGGACAAATACTTGTTCAAGGCGTCGGCGCGAGCACCGAACATGGTGCAATCGATGAAGTTGGGGTAGTCCTCCCATTCGCCGGTTTGTTGGTTTTTGCGACGGTCGTTGACCGCCACGCCGAAACCGAGAACGGAAGTGCCGCCCGCAGTACTGCGAAGCTCAGGGTCGCGCGTCAGATTACCGCTGATGATTACTCTGTTGATGCTCATGATTCTTGCCTCTTCCCATGTGCCGGACGCCAAGGGCGCCCATTAAGCTCCAGTTAGTCGCGGTCTTCGCGCTTCACGATCATGTGGCGGACCACAGCATCGTTGATGCGCAGAACGCGATCGAGCTCGGCAACGTTCTGAGGATCAGCGTGGAAATTGGCGAGAGTGTAATCACCGTCGGTCAGACCATTGATCTCATAAGCAAGTTTACGCTTGCCCCACTCTTCGACGTTGTCAACCTTGCCTTCGCCCTCAGCGATCGTGGTCTCGATTCGCTTCATGACGGCAATGCGATCTTCGTCGGAAATGGTCGGGGCGACAAAAAACAGCAGTTCGTAAGCCTTCATCAGCTCACCTCCTTTGGACTTTACGGCTCTGGGTCTGGTGAAGGCATTTCACCCAGAGCAGGATACAGCCTGTCTATATTAACGTAGGCATCCCGCTTCGGGTAGACTAAAGCTGCCTCCCATCACCTGAACCACACATCTTCTCGAGCCGCCGAGCTCGCTTTTAGGTGCATCCTAGCATGCAAACCTGGCAGAAACCTTCCCGTTTCCTTCCCGATTCTCGGCGCGTTTTCTCCGCTAAAGAAAATGAGAGCCCCGCGCTTTTGCGCGAGGCTCTCGCAGATATTCCATCCAAAAGGAGGCTTCACTCTCCGTCGGTGTCGATTTCCGTCGAAGAATCCTCATCGTCTTCCGTCAAATACTTCTCGTCGATCTCGTCCTCGCCGTAATCGACTCCGCTCTTAAGCTTCGCCATGAAGTTCGGAGCCTCACCGATATAGGCAGCCTCCTCCTCGAAGGTGTAGCCGCCCTCGTCGTCGATCGTATAAAGATAGCCAACCGCATAGCCGTCCTCTGCGCCCGGCACGCCGCCCTCGGCGATGATAACGTCCTTCGTGCCATCGTCGGTCTCGACGTAGCCGTCATAGCAAAACGCGTAGGCATCCGCACCGCGGGCACCTTCCACCGTATGCTGCGCAAGGTTGTAGCATTCCTCCGAAGAATCGCCCGGATGCGACTCGATGAACAGGTTCTCTTTCACCACCAGCGTCGTGAACGGAACGAGCTCGGCACCCTCTTCCATCTTCTCCTTCGCCTCGTCGAGGGCGAACAGGAGCACGTTTTCGAGCATCTCGGGAATTTCGGGAACTTCCTCGGATGAGTTTTCAACAGTACGATCGGCCATTAGGTCGCTCCTTTGCTTTTCGATAATCGATTGTCCCAGTGTAGTCCACTAAGCTGGCTTTTTGGAGGGAAGCACAGAAAAAGCCCCCGCGATTGCGAGGGCTCATTATTTCGTGGCGGAGGAGGAGGGATTCGCGCGTCCGCTTCGCGAACCCGCACCCCTCCCTCGCAAGCTCGGTCGGGCGAATTCCTAAAAACGTGCCACTGGCACGTTTTCTTAACGGAATTCCACCTCATCGGTTCGAATCCCCGGGGAGCCCCCGGGATATGAAAAGCCCCCGCGATTGCGAGGGCTCATAATTTCGTGGCGGAGGAGGAGGGATTCGAACCCTCGTTACCCGGGTTGCGGGCAAAACGGTTTTCGAGACCGCCGCATTCAACCACTCTGCCACCCCTCCGCATGGGGTGTGGGGCTTGAGCCCCTTATACGGGAAACGCGCCGAAGCGCGTTACTTTTTTCTGGCGGAGAGATGGGGATTCGAACCCCAGATACCCTTTTGGGGCATACACGATTTCCAATCGTGCTCCTTCGGCCAGCTCGGACATCTCTCCGCATTGCCAATTGCAGCAGCTAAGTATTATACATAAGACCCTGTTTACCTACAAGGAAATTTTTCAAAAACTCGCAAACCCGCCCTTCACAATGCCGCCAAGTGGAAAAATCAAACTCCACCAGGGCATCCGTCCTTAGTATTCGCTCGTCAACGAGTAATGGCCAGGCGTCACTTCGGCGACGTTCATCGGCACGTCGAACAACGACGACATAGCCGTATCGGTCAGGAGCTCTTCCTTCGATCCGTCTGCGTGCACCGAGCCGTCCTTGATCAACAGCAGCCGCTCGATCTCGGGGATGATATCCTCGGCATAATGGGTGACCAGCAGAATCGCGCGCCCTGACTGCGCAATCGAGCGCATAGACCGACGCACGTAGTGCATCCCCTGCGGATCGAGGCCCGTGCACGGCTCATCAAGCACGACGACATCGGGGTCATGAACGAGCGCACGAGCAAACAACACGCGGCGCGCCTGCCCTGTCGAGAGCGTCATCACGTCCCTGTCGGCGATCGACTCAACGCCAAGCGTCGCCATGGTCTTTCGGCAGCGCGCGTAGTCGTCCTCGCTCGCATTCACACGCTTCGGCACACCCAGCGAGCCGAACAAGCCGCCCGCAACCACTTCAATAGCCGGCATATGCACCGTGATCTGGTCCTGCATCGTTGACGACACGATACCGAGGCTCTTCTTCACATCCTCTAGTGTCGCCCGCGCGTTCCCACGGAAGAGCACGGGAGGCTCGTCCTGGTAAAGCGGGAGAATCTCACGCGTGATCAGCTTGATGAAAGTGGACTTGCCCGCGCCATTCGGACCGAGCAACGCCATGCTCTCGCCCTCGGCAAGCTCGAAGGAGCCAACTTGCAGGATTGTCTTGCCCGACCGCTTTACGATCGCATTTTTCAGAGAAAGAAAGGGAGGGCGCGAATCCACTTCGCACCCTCCCTCGAACTGACTGTCAGCCATGAAGCCTATGCTGCCTTCTTAGTTTCCGATTCGCTGTTGTCGCTCGAAGCAGAGTCGCTCGAGGTGCTGTCGCCCGAGGTGGAGGAAGCGTCCGCAGCGCTCACTTCGTTGTCGGCGGAGCTGCTGCTCCCGTCGGTGGAAGAGGAATCAGACGAGTCGGAGGAGTCATCGCTTTGGTACTTCGACATATCAAGGTCGTAGGGCAAGCCGCTCGGCATATCCTTAATCTCGATGTCCGCATTTTCCTTCGCGTCGGAGAGCCACTGCTGATAGGCCTTCGATTGGTTCGAGGACTTAAGCGAGCTTCTGAACTGGTCGACGAACTCGGAGGGCAGCTGATCGAGGCTCGTCAGCTCAGCGGGAGCGTGGAACTCGTCGGTGCACTTGATGATATGAATGCCATAGCTGCTCGTGACAAGCCCGCTGACCTGGCCCTTTGAAAGGTCGGCAAGACCGGCGGTGTATTCGCTCACGAAGGAGTTGAGCTTATCCCAACCCACATCGCCGCCGTTTTGGCCCGAGCTATCCTTGGAATAGGTCTTGGCGGCCTCAGCGAAATCGAGCGTTCCGGCGTTGATCTGGTCGAGCACGCTCTGCGCCGTCGCCTCATCGTCGGCGTCAAACAGGATGTGGGAGGAACGCTTCGCGCCATCGTAGCTGGAGATATAGGTCTGAGCATAGGAGAGAACGTCCTCGTCGGAGGGGTCGTCACCTTCGAAGGCCTTCAGGAGACCTTGTTGCAAAAGGGAGGTCTTGATGTTGTCCTTGTACTGATCTTCGGTCATGCCGACGGCCTGGAGCGCCTCGTTCCATTTGTCGTCGCTCGCATAATTCTGCTTCATCTGGTCGACGTAGGACTGCACCTCGTCGTCGCTCACCGTGACGCCCTTTTCCTCGGCGCCCTGGATGATCAGCTCTTTGGTCACGAGAGAGTCGATGACCTCCTCGCGAACCTTCTCGGGAGTGTAATCATACTTGGCCATCCACTCGCCCCACGCGTCTTCGTCGGTCAAAGACATCTGGGAGCGAATGCTCTCCACGGAATCCGTGACGTCTTTCTCCTGGATTTCGGCACCATTGACGGTTGCCGCCACGCCTTCAATACCCTTCGATCCCGACGTGGAATTGCCCGAGCACGCCGTGATGCTGACCACGCACAAGGCGGACAGGCTCACCGCGCAAACGGCCTTAGCGATTGTAGAAGCTTTCATGAAACCCTTCCCTTTGCATGAAAACGTGCGGGGTCGGCGACGTAAAGCCGCACTTGAAACGCCGATTCCGCACGAGACGTAACGCTGCAAAGTATTTTCGCATAGGAATATTTGGAAACATAAGGTCGCACAATTTGCCCACTTATGTTTCACAGAACCCCGCGCGGGACGTGAAGCGCTACGCCTCAGCCATAGCCGCTTTGAAGTCGATGATCTTTTGACGGCATCCGTCACAGTTAGTGCCAAGCATCTGCACCGCGAGGATAGCTGCATTCTTCGCGCCGTTAATCGCGACGCAGGCAACAGGCACGCCAGAGGGCATCTGCACCATAGACAGAAGGGAGTCAAGACCGCCCAGATCGCTCGTCTTCATAGGCACGGCGATGACGGGGTCGGGCGTGTAAGCCGCGACGACGCCTCCAAGATGCGCCGCCTTGCCCGCCGCGGCGATGATCACCTTGATGCCGCGCTCGTGCGCCGTAGACGCCCATTCGTGCACTTCAAGCGGCTTGCGATGGGCGCTCGCCACCTTCACTTCGTAGGAAATGCCGAATTCGTCGAGCTGCTGCATGCACGGCTCCATCGCCGGCATGTCGGATTTGCTGCCCATGATAATGCCCACAACGGGCTTTTCGTCTGCCATGTCAAGACCTTTCACGCGTCCGCTTATTTGCCTTTTCAGTATACGCGTGGCGCGCGATCGATCGCGAAGGAGGGGGCGATAACGCGGAGTCTGCGCAAAGCTAGCTTGCTGCCGCGCGCATGAGGCGGGCAATAGCCTCGTAGCCGGAGCGCCCGCGCACGAACTCCTCCGTCAAATCAAGCAGGGGAATGTCCTCGGGAACGACGATCGAAGGGTTCTGCTTCAGAATCTCGATACGCGGAACATGACAGTTGAACAGGCGGCATACCTGCGGGCGCGCCTCCCAGATCATGCAGCCGCCTTCAGGGGACTGCAGCGGGCAGCGCTCACCTTTGCGATCGATCGGGCGCACGTGTTTGCGGTCGATGCATTTATGCATGGCGTCGAGCTCTTCGGGCGTGATGGCCAGCACATTCAGCCCGCAGCACTGCCCGCAGCAGGTGCAATCGGGATAGCTATTGTCGCCGTCGAAGCGCAACGGTTCGTCATTAGGGGTGATTTTCATGCCTTGCTTTCGGATGATTCTCGTCTTTTGCCACTTGATGATAGCGCTATTTGCACCACGCAAGCATTTCGTTGGCGCAGCATCGATGAGCGGCATGGAAGCCAAGGGAAGCGTCCCCGCCGAAAGCCGCGAGGCGACAAGAGCCTAAGCGCCGCTTTTACCGCCTCGCAGGAGCGCCGCGCGTCATCCTCACGGATACGCGACAGATTCGTCCCAAAAAATTTAGCGAACATGAAATCTCATTTCACCTGCGATTATTTGCTTCTTTAGGGCTTGAAGACCCAAGGACTAAAACGTTTGAAGAAATTCGTCTATATCGCCATCCACGAGGATGCTCCTGCCCGCAATGGCGGCTGGAGCGCACGCCCCTCCTATGTTCACGCAGGCGTACGTCGCATTGCCGTTCCGGCCCACGGCGTTCCAGAAGGGGTATTTGATGATGACGGGCGTGTTGTTTCCGACGCCCAGCTCAAAATACAGGACGCGGTCGCTGGAGTGCGTCTCGCAGAACGCGCGGTAGCGGGAGGCCGCCTCATGCCATCCGCGGTCCTCGCAGAAAGAGCCGTCGACGCGCAGGTTGGGAACCAAAGGCGCCCCGCAGCGTGGGCAACGGGGAACGAGCTCGCTTGGCACTCGCTGGTCTTTCTGGCTGCCCACCATCTCGCGGACCTGCCGCTCGTTGTCGTATGTCTCGCCGGAGCAGTTGCGGGCGCACTGGAACAAGCCGTAGTCTCCCTGCGTGTAGAACAGCCGAGCCTTGTCAAACCCCGCCAGCTGGAACTGATGGTCGACGTTGGTGGTAAGGACGAAGTAATCTCGCCCTTCAAGGATGCGCAGGAGGTCGAGATAGGGTTTGCCAGCCCCCGCCTCGTAGCGGTTGAGCAGGATGGCTCGGCTCCACCACGCCCAGTAAGTCTCCAAGTCGGGGAAGGGATGGAACCCGCCCGAGTACATGTCGGTTATCCCGAACCGGTCGCGGAAGTCCGCGAAGTTCTCGTCGAAGCGCTTGCCGGAATAGGAGAAGCCCGCCGCGGCGGAGAGCCCGGCGCCTGCGCCCACCAGGACGGCGTCGCACCTGTCGAGTTCCCGCCTCATCGCCTCGGCCGCTTCTTCCGTCGTCGCGTCGGCCCCGCGCACGAGGGCCACACCCCGCTTGGCGCGCACGTATTCGCCGCCGGCGAACAAGTTAGATGAAAAGAATGTCACGGTAGATCCTCTCGTCCGATTCCAGGAAGACGTCGAACACCACGTGGATGAACATCACGTCTATCACGCGGACGGCGGGAAGCCCCTCAGCGTCGACCGTCGCGAACGAGCAGTCCCTAATGCGCCTCAGGAAGCGCAGGCAGTACCCGGCGTCTATCTGCCCAGCGCTGGCGACGGGGATGCGACCGGATGTCGCCAGGCCGAAACCGCCTCGCGCTCCCTGCCCTTGCCATGCCCTCTCCCAGCCCATCTCTTGCCCCCTCACGATCGGCCGCGACGCCTCCTGTAGAGGGCGCCGCGGCATTAGTCCAGTTCTGTTGCGGTGCTAGAACTTGCCGTTTTCGTTCTGCCAGTCGGCCGGATCGGCGATGGTCTCCATGACGTCCCAGTGCTCCGCAACCTTGCCGTCCTCCACGCGCCAGAGGTCGTAGTACGACGTGGGCTTGCCGCCGAAGGTGCCCTCGCTCACGCCCAAGACGAAGTTGCCCTGCGCGAGAACCTGGTGGGTCCTATCGTAGATCATCTGGATGCCGTCCGCGGCGAGCGCCTCGAGTGCGGCCCCCAGGCCGGAGAGCCCGTCGGCGATTCCGGTGTTGTGCTGGAGGTAGGCATCGCCCGCGAAGTACTCCGGAGTCTTCTCGGGGTGTTTCCCCTGCATGACGTCTTCGAGAAACGCCTCGATGAGGGCTCGGTTCTCCCCTGTCTTGTCGAGCTCGGAAACCTCGGTGGGGCCGTCGGTCTGCGTGCGGCCGGAGGGGTTCGGCCCGGCGACGTCGGCGAGGTTGTCCCAGTGCTCGGCGATGAGCCCCTGGCCGTTGAAGCGGAAGATGTCGAAGGCGACCTGCTCGCCGGCTCCCGCGAAGTTGTAGACGCTCTGCAGGAACACCTTGTCGCCGTCCTCGAACGCGCGGACGTTTTTCACCGTCGTCTTGACGGGCGCGGAG
>NZ_CAKTTZ010000030.1 GCF_934617235.1 uncultured Ellagibacter sp.
ACCTCGAATGCGGCGACGCCATGGTCTACTGGACCAGGCAGATCGCCGACATGTCAACGGTGGTTTAACATAGAGACGGGTGGGGGGTGGACAAAATTCGTCGATATGTGAGTCCTCGGGCTCGCAGGTGACCGCTCGCTCGCGCTTCCGCCGGCATTTGCCCAGGTCAGATTTTTCGAAATGAAGTTAGCCTTCTGACACTCCTCACATATCGACCTTTTATGTCCACGGCGGGCCGAAATCGGAAGAGAACGCACATGCTTGATACTTCCAGCATGCCTGCCCAAAAGGAGAATGCGAGAAGCGAGTCTCGCGAGACGAAGGAGGACGCAGTTCAACGAGCCTCGCGAAACGAAAGGGGATGTTGCCCCGTGCGACCTCGCGAAACAAGGAGAGTCGCGGCCCCGTGCAATCCGCGCGAAAAAAGGATCGCACGACCCCGCTGGAACCTCGAAACATGAAAGGGCGCGGCCCCGTGGGAACCGCGCCCTCCTTGCGCGCTGCGATTATGCGAGCTATTCCGCCTTGTTAGTCCTCGGCGTAGAGCTCCTTCAGCTTCACCAGATGGTTGTAGCGATCGATTGCCGCTTCCTCGTTGCGCTCGAAGAGCTCGGCTGCGCGATCGGGGAACTCGCGCGTCAGGCGGCTGTAGCGCGCCTCGTTCATAAGGAAGTCCTGGTAACCGCCAGCAGGCTCCTTGCAATCGAGCGTGAACTTCTTGCCCGCGGGTGCCGCGGGGTTGTAACGGAAGAGGTTCCAGTATCCGCAGTCGACGGCCTTCTTCATCTCTTCCTGGCAATTCTTCATGCCGCCTTTGATGGCGTGCATCTCGCAGGGAGAGTAGCCGATAATGAGCGACGGTCCCGGATAGGCCTCCGCTTCGGCGATAGCCTTGATCGTCTGCGCCGGCTTCGCGCCCATGGCGACCTGAGCCACGTACACATAGCCGTATTGCATGGCGATCTCGGCGAGGCTCTTCTTGGCGATGTTCTTGCCCGCCGCCGCGAACTGCGCGACCTGGCCGATGTTGGAAGCCTTGGACGCCTGTCCGCCAGTGTTGGAATACACCTCGGTGTCGAAGACGAACACGTTCACGTCCTCGCCGGATGCGAGCACATGGTCGAGTCCGCCGTAGCCGATATCATAGGCCCAGCCGTCGCCGCCGAAGATCCAGATGGACTTCTTGGCGAGGTAATCCTTGTTCGCGAGGATCTTCGTCGCAAGCGCGGCCGCTTCCCCTTCGCCTTCCGCAAGCTTCTCAAGCTCGGCCACATAAGCAGTGGAAACTTCCTTCGTCGTTGCGGAGTCGTCACGCGCATCGAGCCATGCCTGCGCCGCGGCGGCCACGCTCTCGGGCACACCGGCAGCAAGCAGCTGCTCGGTCTGCTCGATTACCATCTGGCGCACGGCGGTATGACCCTGCAGCATGCCGAAGCCATGCTCGGCGTTGTCCTCGAACAGCGAGTTCGCCCAAGCCGGGCCGCGGCCTTCCTTGTTCACCGTATACGGCGAGGTCGCCGCGGGGCCGCCCCAAATCGAGGAGCAGCCGGTCGCGTTCGAAATGAACATGCGGTCGCCGAACAGCTGGGTGACCAGGCGCGCATAAGAGGTCTCGGCGCAACCCGCGCAGGAGCCTGAGAACTCGAGCAGCGGCTGCTTGAACTGGCTGCCCTTCACGGTGTTGTCCTGCACCTCGGGCTTGTCGGCAACCTTCGCCACGCAGTAATCGAACACGTCCTGCTCGGCGAGTTCGCCCTCGGCACCGACCATGGAAAGCGAGTCGGTGGGGCACACGCCGACGCAGACGCCGCAGCCCATGCAGTCGAGCGGCGAGATGGCGAGCGTGTAGCGATACGCGTCCTTGAGCTTGCCCTTCATGGGGATGGCCACAAGGTTCTCAGGCGCAGCGGCGATTTCCTCGTCGGTGAGCGCATAGGGGCGGATCGTGGCGTGCGGGCACACGAACGAGCACTGGTTGCACTGGATGCACGTGGAGGAATCCCACTTGGGAACGCTCACGGCGACACCGCGCTTCTCGTAGGCGGAAGCGCCCTGCTCGAACTGGCCGTCCTCATGGCCGACGAACGCGGACACGGGCAGCGAATCGCCGTCCATGCGGCCGACGGGCTCCATGATCTCGCGAACCTGCTTGACGAGCTCGGGCTTGCCCTCAAGCTCGGGGGCGGCCACATCGCCTGCGGCATTCGCCCAATCAGCGGGAACGTCGATCTTCACGAACGCGGTTGCGCCAGCGTCGATCGCCTTATGGTTCATGTCAACGACGGCCTGGCCCTTCTTCAGGTACGACTTCGTCGCCGCATCCTTCATGTACTGGATGGCCTCGGTCTGCGGAAGCACGCCGGCAAGCGAGAAGAACGCCGACTGCAGGATGGTGTTCGTGCGCTTGCCCATGCCGATCTCGATGGCAAGGTCGATCGCATTGATCGTGTAGAGCTGCACGTCGTTTTCCGCGATGTAGCGCTTGGCGTCGGCAGAAAGATGATGCGCGAGCTCCTCAGGCGTCCACTGGCAGTTGATCATGAAGATGCCGCCTGGCTTCACGTCCTTCACGATGGGGAAGTTCTTCGTGATATAGCTGGGGTTATGGCATGCAACAAAGTCTGCCTTATTAATATAGTAAGGGCTGCGGATCGGGCTGTCGCCGAAGCGAAGATGCGAGATCGTCACGCCGCCCGTCTTCTTGGAGTCGTACTGGAAGTAAGCCTGCACGTACTTGTCGGTATGGTCGCCGATGATCTTGATGGAGTTCTTGTTCGCGCCGACCGTGCCGTCGCCGCCCAAGCCCCAGAACTTGCACTCGATGGTTCCCGGCGCCGCGGTGTTCGGGCAGTTGGGATCCTCGGGCAAGGAAAGATTGGTCACGTCGTCGACGATGCCGATGGTGAACTGGCGACGAGGCTCGCCCTTCGCAAGCTCGGAGAACACGGCGAACGCGGACGCGGGCGGGGTGTCCTTGGAGCCCAGGCCGTAGCGGCCGCCGACGACGGTGATGCCCGAGCGACCCTCGATGGCAAGCGCATTCAGGACGTCCATGTACAGAGGCTCGCCAACGCTACCCGGCTCCTTCGTGCGGTCGAGCACGGCGATCTTCTTCACCGTTTCGGGGAGGGCTTCCACGAACTTGCTTGTGACGAACGGGCGGTACAGGCGCACCTTCACCAGGCCCACCTTCTCGCCGTGGGCGTTGAGGTAGTCGATGACCTCCTCGGCAACGTCGCAGAACGAGCCCATGGCCACGATCACGCGGTCGGCGTCGGGCGCGCCGTAGTAGTTGAACAGCTCGTAGTTGGTACCGAGCTTGGCGTTGATCTGGTGCATGTAGTCTTCCACGATGGCGGGAAGCTCATCGTAGAAGGAGTTGCATGCCTCGCGGTGCTGGAAGAAGATATCGCCGTTCTCGTGCGAACCGCGCATGGAGGGGCGCTCGGGGTTGAGCGAGTGGTCGCGGAATGCCTGCACCGCGTCCATGTCGCACATGTCGGCCAGATCGGCGTAATCCCAGCATGCGACCTTCTGGACCTCGTGCGAGGTGCGGAAGCCGTCGAAGAAATTCAAGAACGGGACGCGTCCCTTGATAGCGGCCAAGTGCGCCACTGGGGCCAAGTCCATGATTTCCTGCACGTTGCCCTCGGCGAGCATGGCGAAACCGGTCTGGCGGCAGGCCATGACGTCGGAGTGATCGCCAAAGATGTTCAGGGCCTGGGTTGCCACGGTGCGGGCAGACACGTGCAAGACGCCGGGAAGGAGCTCGCCTGCCATCTTGTACATGTTGGGGATCATGAGAAGCAGACCCTGGGATGCGGTGTAGGACGTGGTAAGCGCGCCAGCCGCGAGCGAGCCGTGCATCGTGCCCGAGGCGCCGCCTTCCGACTGCATCTCGCACACCTTCACGCGCGTGCCGAAGATGTTCTTCCTACCCTGGGCGGACCACTGATCGACCAGGTCAGCCATGGGGCTCGACGGTGTGATGGGATAAATTCCCGCCACTTCGGTGAACGCATAGGAAACGTACGCCGCCGCGGAGTTGCCGTCCATCGACTTGAATTCTCGTGCCATGCTCACTCTCCTCAGATAATTACGGAAGGGCAAAGGCGCATGAGGCGTGCCCCCTGCGCCCTCGTGCACAATCTCGTCTGTTCTTATAGACATTCACGAATACTAGCAGTGCGAGCGCACTCCACCCGCCTGCAGCGGGAAACGGCGCTTGCAAGGGTTGTTACGCTTCGGTAAATGGGCGCGGCGGGACACGCAGACGAGCGAACGAGGCGTCGGGAGGGATGTTTAGGGGACAGGAAGGAACCTCTGAAGCCCTTCGTCGCTGGTCAAACGTGACTGATTAGGTAACAGTGCGCAGAATTGTCCCCCTTAGCCCAACGTTACAACTTTCGAACAAGATGCTTCAAATCCTTTACTATCTCTTTATTTATCGAGCGTCTTCGAAGATAATGTGAGACGTTCGTGTGCAAAGGAAGGCGCACGAGCGTACGGGGGTCGTCCCCGAACGATAAAAGTTGGAGGGTAATTCATGGAACAAGTGAAACTCACTCGTCGCTCCTTCGTCGCCGGCGCCACTGCCGCAGGCGCACTCGCCGCACTTTCGCTGACCGGCTGCGGTGGCGGATCGAGCGAGAAGAAGTCTGACGACGCGAAGTCAGACGGCACTGCCAAGGGTGGCGGCACCATCGTCGCTGCGTGCAGCTACAAGAACGCCAACTACAACCCCATCGGCGCAAGCTCCGCCCTCATGCTCCCCGCAATCCAGCACTGCCTCGAGGGCCTCTATGAGCTCAACTACTTCAGCGGCAAGACCGAAGCTGCCCTCGCAGCCGGCGAGCCGACGAAGGTTTCCGACACCGAGTACGAGGTCGCGCTTCGTCAGGGCGCTAAGTACTCAGACGGCACCGAAGTGACCGCCGACGACGTCGTCGCCGTGGTCGAGGCCAACAAGGCTAACGCAACCTATAAGGACATGCTCTCCTTCATCGACGAAGTGACCGCCAAGGACGCCTCCACGGTTTCCTTCAAGCTGGCCTATCCTTCGGTCGACAGCGACAGCCTGCTCAAAGAGCGCCTGTCCCTGTGCCGCGTGTTCCCGGCAAGCGAAATCACCAAGGAATCCATGCCCACCCCGCCGATCGGGTCCGGCGCTTGGGCCTTCGGCGAGTGCAACGGCGAGGACGGCGGCGAGCTCAACTTCACGCCGAACGCCAACTACAACGGCGCAAAGCCGGCAAACGCTGACGCCATGCAGTGGCTCGTCCGCGTCGACAACACCGCTCGCGTGACCGCCCTTCAGGAAGGCACCGCCGTCGCTGGCGAGAACATCCCGTTCGCAAACAGCGACCAGCTCGTAAACGCCGGCGTCACCGTCGACAGCGTCAGCAGCTACGGCATCGGCTTCCTCATGTTCAACTGCCAGAAGGCGCCCTTCAACGACAAGCGCGTTCGTCAGGCCTTCTTCTACGCCATCGACTACGACAAGCTCATCTCCAACCAGCTCGGCGGCCAGGCAGAGACGCTCACGTCCTACCTGCCGAAGGACAACCCGGCCTACCACGAGGCTTCCACCGTCTACAAGTACGACCCCGAGAAGGCGAAGTCCCTGCTCAAGGAAGCGGGCCAGGAGAATCTCTCCTTCACGCTCCTCGTCATCGACAACTGGATCAAGGACCTCGCGGCTCAGATTCAGCAGGATCTCCAGGCAGTCGGCCTGACCTGCACGCTCGACGTCCAGGCTGCCCCCTACCCGGCGCTCGCCGCAAAGGAAGACGATTCCGTGCTTGATTACGACGTGTTCCTGGCACCTGGCGACGTGTCCTGCTTCGGCACCAACGCCGACGTGCATCTGGCCTGGTTCTACGGCGAGAACACCGACTGGTGCCAGGGCCGTACCTGCTGGGCGAAGGCCGGCGACGGCAAGTGCACCGAATTCAACCAGTACCTCGACGAGGCACGCAAGGCCACCGATTCCGGCGCTCGCCAGGAAGCCTACAACAAGTGCTTCGACATCATCGCCGAGGAAGTGCCTCTGTACCCGCTGTTCCACAAGAAGGTCCTCACCGGCTACTGGGCGGACAAGATCGAAGGCTTCGAGCCCAGCCCGACCACCGGTCTGTACTTCCAGAACGCTAAGCTTAAGTAAGCTCGCCTAAAAGCCTGCTTCATCTTGCACGAAAGCCCGCCTCCCCAGGCGGGCTTTTTGTTGCGAAACAACCGCGAAACGCGGAAAGCAGGCAAGCGCAACTATACTGGTTGCATTGCATTCGAAAGAGGGAGGAAAGGGTTTACGCATGAAGCGACTTTTTTCAGTGTACGGGGACTCCATCAGCACCTTCGAAGGAGTGACCCCCGATGGCTGGAGCATTTTTTATACGGGCGAACAACGCGAGGCAACAGGGGTGCAAACGCCCGCCGACACCTGGTGGATGCAGGTCATCAACCACTTCGGCGGCGAGCTTCTCGCGAATGCGGCCTGGTCGGGCTGTGTGTGCGAGGGTAATGTGTTTCCCCAAGGAGCAAGCGAGCGCCGCATCGCCGCACTCGAGCGAGATGGGAAGGCACCTGACGATATTCTCGTCTACATCGGCATCAACGACTACGGATGGGGGTCGGCGTACGCGCAGATCTGCGGCGGGTCGCCGAACGCGCCGGCCGAACTTGTGGCAAGCTGCCCCGACAAGGGGAAGGTCGCGGGGCTCGCGCCCAACGGTGCAGTCGAGAAGTTCGCGGCATCGTATCGCAGCATGCTTCATACCATGCACGAGAAGTGGCCTGAAGCCCACATCTGGGCCGCAACCCTTCTCCCCGGACGCGTGAAGTGCGCGAAGAAGTCGACCTCGCCTCGATGGTTTCGCGGCATCTGCGTCGACGAGTACAGCAAGGCCATCCTTAACGCCGCAGCCGACGAGCCCAACTGCACGCCCGTCGACGCAGCGGCCCTCGGCTTCGACTACGAGGCGATCGATGGCACGCACCCCACGAAGCGCGGCATGAAGCAACTTGCAGCGATGTACATCAAGGCCATGGAAAATTCCTGCCCCACCCTCCCCCACACCCCCTACGAGGGAAGCGAGCTGCTCACCGACGACATGCGAACCGTCGAGTTCTGCACGAAGCCTTGCGTCGGATGCGAATACGCGAAGGGCACGGGCAACAACTGGTGGCACGTTTGCGAGAAACAACTGCAGTAACGCTATCGGATTTATGCGCTTGCAATAATTAACGGTCTTTGATATGGAACCGACCGTTATAATGCTAGGTTGGCAATTCTTGGGCGCGGCACCGCTCGGAGAGGTGCCGAACGTTATTTTAGGGTGCTCTCACGAGCAGAAACTGAAAGGAGGGGACAAGTGAATAACCTGTTGCGATTGATTGGCAACCGCCTGATTTGGCTGCCCATCATGATCTTCGGTGTCACCGTTCTCGTCTTCTTCCTGATGTCGTTATCACCCATCGATCAGGCGTACTCAGCCCTGGGCGAAAACGCGTCAGCGGAACAACTTGCGCTTTACCGCGAACAACACGGCCTCGATGACCCCGTCGTTGTGCAGTACTGCAACTACATGGCGGGCTTCTTCCATGGCGACCTGGGAACCTTCGGCCCCGCCAACCAATCCGTCGCAGGCCGCATCGCGACGGCGCTGCCCATCACGCTGCAGCTGGGTTTCTTCGGCTTCATCATCGCGATCATCGCGAGCACGATCTTGGGCGTCATCTCGGCGCTCTATCGCGATCGCTGGCCTGACCAGGTCATCCGCATCTTCTCGATCGCATGCATCGCGACCCCGTCGTTCTGGCTCGCCGTGCTGTTCATCCTTTTGTTCTCCTCGATGCTGCACGTGCTGCCTGCATCCGGTGCGCTGCCCGCATTCACGGAGAACCCGGGCGGCTGGCTTGCCCGCATGGC
Source organism: uncultured Ellagibacter sp. (assembly GCF_934617235.1). GTDB lineage: Bacteria > Actinomycetota > Coriobacteriia > Coriobacteriales > Eggerthellaceae > Ellagibacter. The sequence goes on from NZ_CAKTTZ010000030.1 coordinate 7,928, forward strand.
AATGCCCGGCATCGCGCTTGCCGTTCCCCTGACCGGACAGATGACGCGCATCATCCGCACGTCGATGGTCGAGGAGCTCGACAAGGACTACGTGCGCACCGCCCGCGGCTTCGGCATCCCCTACGGCACCGTCGTCGCGCGCAACGTGCTGCGCAATGCACTCATCACGCCGGTCACCGTGCTCGGCCTGAAGTTCGGCTACATGATCGGCGGCGCTGTGGTCTTGGAGGTCATCTTCTCGCTTCCCGGTATGGGCATGGCCATCCTTTCGGGCGTCACCTCGAACTACGTCATGCTCGTTCAGGGCGTCGTCCTCGTCGTTGCCATCACCTTCATCATCGTCAACGTGATCGTCGACATGCTTTATATCCTTATCGATCCGCGAATCAGGACGGTGTAGCACCATGGCTCAACTTCGTGGCAACCTCACAAAGAAGATGGAGGCGGGCGCCGGCAAAGTGCGCTTCCGCCGTTGGAAGAACATGACGATCGGCGCGCGAATCTCGCTCGTTGTGCTCATCGCGATCATCGCCGTCGCCGTCCTCGCCGACTTCATCGCCCCCTACGATCCCTATGCGATCTACACCTCGTTCACCGCGCCGAACGGCGAACACCTCTTCGGCACCGACGACAAGGGACGCGACGTTTTGTCCCGCCTGATGTGCGGCGCTAAGTACTCGCTCACCATTGGCCTGGGCGCCACGGCGTTCGCGCTCGTGGTTGGCTCTATCATCGGTGCTATCGCCGCCGTTGTGCGCCAGCGCATCTCCAACATCATCATGCGCATCCTGGACATCATCATGTCCTTCCCCGGCATCGCGCTCGCCGCGACCTTCATCGTCGTGTTCGGCAACAGCGTGCCCTCGCTCATCTTCGCCATCGGCTTTCTCTACATCCCGCAGATTGCCCGCATCGTGCGTGCGAACGTGATGAGCGAATACAACCAGGATTACGTGCGCGCCGTCGTTGTTTCCGGCGCCCGCGCCCCGTGGATCTTGTGGAAGCACGTCGTGCGCAACTGCATCGCCCCGGTGCTCGTGTTCACCATCGTGCTCGTCGCTGACGCCATCGTGTTCGAAGCGTCGCTCTCCTTCATCTCCGCCGGCATTCCCGAGCCGACGCCGACGTGGGGCAACATCCTCGCCGACGCGCGCAACGGCGTGCTTGCCGGCCGCTGGTGGCAGGCGCTGTTCCCAGGCCTCATGATCATGATCACGGTTCTGTGCCTGAATATCGTCTCCGAGGGCATCACCGACGCGATTGCCGCGCCGAAGGCCGCCGTCAAAGTTGACGAGAACGACCTTAAGGCCAACCGCGAGGCCGACCGCATGGTCGCCGACCCGACGCTCGCCTACGCCGCTCAGGCCGAGATGCTCACCAAGCGCCTCGACGCGCTGCGCGAGGTCGAGCTTGTGCGCACCGACCGCTTCGCCGCCCGCACCGACGTGCCGCCGATCCTCGAGGTGAAAGACCTCTGCATCAAGTTCCCGCGCCATGGCGACGTGAACGTGGTCGATCACGTGAGCTTCGTCGTCCGCCCGCGCCAGACCATGGGCCTTGTGGGCGAATCCGGCTGCGGCAAATCCATCACGAGCCTCACCATCATGGGTCTGCTCGACAAGAAGGCGCAGATTTCCGGCGAGATCCTCTACGACGGCAAGAACCTGCTCACCCTTTCCGACAAGGAAATGAACGAGCTACGCGGCCGCGAGATCGCGATGATTTACCAGGACGCGCTTTCGAGCTTGAACCCGTCGATGCTGATCAAGGCACAGATGAAGCAGCTCACCAAGCGCGGCGGCACCCGCAGCGCCGAGGAACTGCTGGAGCTTGTAGGCCTCGACCCCAAGCGCACGCTCGACTCCTACCCGCATGAGCTCTCCGGCGGCCAGCGCCAGCGCGTGCTCATCGCCATGGCGCTCACGCGCGACCCGAAGCTCGTCATCGCCGACGAGCCGACGACCGCCCTCGACGTCACCGTGCAGAAGCAGGTTATCGACCTTCTGAACAAGCTGCAGCACGAGCTCGGCTTCGCCATGGTGTTCGTGAGCCATGACCTCGCGCTCGTCGCGGAGGTTGCGAACTCGATCACCGTCATGTACGCAGGCCAGGTTGTGGAGCAGGGCCCTGTGAAGGACATCCTCACCAGCCCCGTTCACGAGTACACGCGCGGCCTTCTCGGCTCGGTACTTTCCATCGAAGCCGGCGGCGACCGCCTGCATCAGGTACCCGGCAGCGTTCCTTCCCCGAAGGACTTCCCCGAAGGCGACCGCTTCCGCCCGCGTTCGAGCCACCCGGACAAGGTGTCGAACGTCCGCCCGATGCTCAAGCGCGTGAAGGGCACCGATCACTACTACGCCGAGCTTCCCGACAGCGAGCTAAAGCGCGTGGGAATCGAGCCTTACCTTACGGGAGGTGCAGAGTAAATGACCGAGAAGAACAACCAAGCGGCGGAAATCGCCGAGAAGGACCTTATCGCCGCAGCGAGCGACACGGAGTCTGTAAACGACGCTGAGACTGCCAAAGGCCACGGGCTTATCACTGAGCAGGAAGATGCGGCGAAGGACAACGCCACCACGGATGCTACCGCTGCTGGTGCGAAAGACGAGAAGACGCCCATCATCTTCCTCGACGACGTGCACGTGGTTTTCAAGACGCGCACGGGCTCGATTCTGCACCCGAACAAGGTGCACGCGGTGAACGGCCTCACGCTGAAGCTCATGCCGGGCGAGACCATTGGCATCGTCGGCGAGTCGGGCTGCGGCAAGTCGACCACGGCAAACGTCATGTGCGGCCTGCAGACGCCTACGTCGGGGCATGTTTACTTCAAGGGAACCGACGTCACGAAGCGCACTGCTGCACAGCGCCGCATCATCGGCCGCGTGATCTCGGTCGTGTTCCAAGACCCGGCGACCGCGCTGAACGCCCGCATGAGCGTTCGCGACCAGCTGACAGACCCGATGATCGTACACAAGGTTGGCGACGCCAAATCGCGCGAAGCCCGCGTGCACGAGCTCATCGAGATGGTGGGCCTGCCCGAATCCGTCCTTGATGCACTGCCCGGCCAAATGTCTGGCGGCCAGCGTCAGCGCGTGGCCATCGCCCGTGCACTGTCGCTCAATCCCGATGCCATCATCGCCGACGAGCCGACATCCGCCCTTGACGTGTCGGTCCGCGCTCAGATTCTGAACCTGCTTATGGACTTGAAGAAGCAACTCGGCCTTGCCATGGTATTCATCAGCCACGACATTCAAACGGTGCGCTATATCTCCGATCGCATCATCGTCATGAACCACGGCCAGGCGGTCGAGCGGGGAACCGCCGAAGAGGTATTCAACCACCCCAAGGACGACTACACGCGCCTGCTTTTGGGCGCAGCTCCTTCGCTTCTCCACCCCAACCTCGGGAAAGAGTAAACGCTAGCAAGCCAAGAGCCAACGAAGGGCGACTCGCAAGGGTCGCCCTTTTGTTTGGCGGCAACGAGGACACTCCTGACTTTGGGATGGGCGTGGGGCGCATTCCGTGCCCAAACAGTCCTGCTCGCACAAACAGCCCACTGGGCTGTTTGGCTCGTGCGGAACTGCGCGCGAAACGCGCCTCACGCCCATCGTACGTCAGACGACATTTCGCCAAAACCCTGTTCCCCTCTCCCCTTTTCGTGTGATGAAAAGCGGCCTTTCCTTGACGCGTTTTCCCTGCGTGCTATGCTTTTCGAGTTTGAGACAAGACCGTCAACCGAAAGGCCAGGCATGGATACCAAAGAATTCCACGGCGTAATTCCACCCGTGGTAATCCCCCTGAACGAAAAGAAGCAGCTCGACCTCGAGTCGTTCGAGCGCTCCATCAACCGCATGATCGACGCAGGCGTGAACGGCCTGTTCTTCCTGGGGTCCTCGGGCGAGGTCGCCTTCCTCACCGACGCTCAGCGCTACCATGTGCTGCAGGAGGCCGTGGCTATCGTGAACCACCGTGTGCCTGTGCTCGCCGGCGTCATCGACATGGAAACCCTGCGCGTTATCGACCAGTGCAAGCGCGCGAAAGGCTACGGCGTCGATGCGCTCGTGGCAACTGCCCCGTTCTACGCGCTCGGCGGCCCGCGCGAGGTTGAGCGCCACTTCCGCGACATCCGCGAGAACACCGACCTGCCCCTGTTCGCCTACGACCTGCCCGTGTGCGTGCACACCAAGCTCGACCCCACGATGCTCGTGCGCCTCGGCAAGGACGGCGTGCTCCAAGGCGTGAAGGATTCCTCCGGCGACGACGTCTCTTTCCGCTGGCTCGTTCTTGAAAACGAGGATGCTGGCCATCCTCTTCAGCTGCTCACGGGCCATGAGGTCTGCGTCGACGGCGCCTACCTCGGCGGTGCGGACGGCTCCGTTCCCGGCCTCGCGAACCTCGACCCGTTCAGCTATGTCGAGCAGTACAAGGCGTTCCAGGCTGGCGACTGGGCGAAGGTCAAGGAGCTGCAGGATCACCTCGCTCGCCTCATGTTCCTCACCCGCGTCGTGAAGGCGACCGTTGGCTTCGGCGCCGGCGTTGGCGCGTTCAAGACGGCGCTATGGCAGATGGGCGTGTTCAACACGAACCAGATGCGCGAGCCCGTCCAGGCGCTCGAAGGCGAAGATGTCGCAGCCATCGTCGAGGTCCTCAAGAAGGCAGGCCTCATGGACGCTGACGCTCCCATTCGCAAATAACGTCACTTTTACAGGGGCGCGACGCAAGGGTGAATGCCCATGCGTCGCGCCCCCTTCCTTTCGCAACATCCAGCAACATTCAGACCCATCCAAGGAGCAGCATGGCAACCTTCCCCGTTCATTGCGCCCTCCCGGCGCGCGTTGTCGCAATCGACGTGGGCGCCACCAAAATCACGGGCGGCATCGTGCGCTACGATTCCCCCACCACCGCGCCCGTCGTCGAAGAGTCGCGCACTATTGCGACCGAGGCGGCGCGCGGCGGCGCGAGCGTTCTCGATAAGATTTGCACACTCGCTTGCGAACTTTCCGCCGATGCGAGCTCGCCCGTGCTTGGCGTCGGCGTCGGCACCGCAGGTCGCGTGGACGCCAAGACCGGTGACATTGCCTACGCGAACGACCTCATGCCAGGATGGGGCGGCCAACCGCTTGCCAGCACGCTTCGTGAGCGCTGCAGCCTGCCTGCCGCCGTGTTGAACGACGTGCAGGCTTACGCCGTGGGAGAAGCTCGCTGGGGCGCGGGGCGAGGGGCCGACACCTGCATCATGATCGCTGCGGGAACAGGCGTGGGCGGCGCTGTCATAGCGCATGGCCGCATCGTGCGCGGCAAGCACGGCTTCGCAGGAGAAGTGGGGCATATGGCTTCCTCTTCCGCCACAGGAATCCCCTGCGCTTGCGGCGGACGTGGGCATCTGGAAAGCGTTTCTGCAGGTAGCGGCATTGAAGCGCGCTATTTCGAAGCCACTGACGAGCATCTCTCCGGAGCCGAGATATCCGCGCTCGCCGCAAAGGGCGAGCAACCCGCGCGGCGCATCATTAAGGAAGCAGGTTTCGCACTAGGCCAAGCTATCGCCAGCCTCACGAACATCCTCGACCCCGACATCGTCATCCTGTCGGGTTCGGTGGCGAAAGCAGGCGAAGAGTGGCGCGCGGAGTTGCAGCGTGGATTCACAGGAGAGATCCCTCCCGCCCAACGCGACCTTCCCATCGTCAATGCCGAGCTTGGTGCGTTCGCCCCGCTCATCGGCGCTGCTGAGAATCTTATCGATTCGCTTTAGTGTCGCAGCTCGCGGCTTGAGCGACCTCGTAAAACCCACAGGCTGCGCGTGATTACCGCACGCCCGCAGCATGCCCCCATTCCGCACTACGCAAAGGAGAGCACCTCATGGTCGACCCCATCATCCAACAGCTTAAAGGTAAGCTTATCGTCAGCTGCCAGGCGTACATGGGCGAGCCCCTGCGCCACCCCGAAACGATGGCACAGATGGCACGCGCCTGTGAACTGGGTGGCGCCGGCGGCATCCGCTGCCAGGGACTTTCCGATATCTCCGCCATTAAGGGGCGCACCGAGGCGCCTGTCATCGGCATCTGGAAAGAAGGGCACGAGGGCGTCTACATCACGCCGACGCTGCGCCATGCGCGCGCGTGCGTTGCCGCCGGCGCCGACATCGTCGCAGTTGACGCGACCGACCGTCCGCGGCCTGACGGCAAGGCGCTTGAAGATACCGTGCGCCCGCTCAAGGAGGAGGGCGTGCTTGTGATGGCTGATTGCTCGACGATCGAGGATATTCGCCACGCCTTCGCCATCGGATGCGACATCGCCTCGACCACGCTTTCGCATCCCGGTGCTGCCATCGATTGCGGGATGGCCGACGGCCCCGATGTTGCACTCGTGCGCCAAGCGGTCGACGAATTCCCCGACAAGCCCGTCATCTGCGAAGGCCGCGTGCATACGCCCGCCGACGCGAAGGCCGCCATGGACGCAGGCGCCTGGGCAGTTGTCGTAGGCACCGCGATTACGCATCCCACGTCCATCACAAGCTGGTTCGTGGAAGCAGTGGAGGAATAAATAGAACGCCCCACCGGGCGGATTCTGGCACAAATGCCGAAATACCCCACTCGATAGTAAGGAACCATATAGAAAACCCAGGGCAGGCAATCGCTTGACCTGGGTTTTCATTTTTCAGGCAAATGCGAAGCCGTCGCATTCCCCAATTCAGCAGTTCTATCTGTGGGATACCTCGGCTTTTGTGCCAGAATCCGCCCTTCAGGATGCACTTTTTCATGAAACAGCGCGCAGCTTGCTATTCAACTCCAAAAGCGGTAACCGCTTCCTCGTAATCGCTCTTTGCTCTCCCTTAGAACAGCAACCTTCCTCGCAGGATGACATGCTTTACCTGCAAATCATTATCGAGCACAACGACATCGGCAATCTTTCCGGGTTCAATGCTTCCCCGCTCGTCGTCGACGCCGAGAGCCTTCGCCGGCGTCATCGTTGCCGTGCGAACCGCGTCGGCTAGCGGAATGTCCATCTTCGTCACCGCAGTACGCAGGCAGGCCATAACACTGCTCACACTACCCGCAAGCGATCCATTCTCGATGGTCGCACGATTGCCGTGCACGGTGAACTCCTGTCCACCAAGCTCGAAGGTTCCATCACCGAGCCCGCATGCGCGCAGCGAGTCGCTAATCAATATCATGCGCCCGGGGAACAGCGAGAAGGCGAGCCGCACCATGGAAGGCGCAATGTGTACGCCGTCGGCGATGATCTCGCACGTCACGTCGCGACGATCGGCCGCAGCGGCAATCGGGCCGGGTTCGCGATGATGCAGCGAGGGCATCGCGTTGAACAGGTGCGTCATATGGCGCGCACCTGCGTCGAACGCGGCAGCAGCCGTCTCGTAATCGGCGCACATATGCGCGAGCGACACTCTCACCTGATCAGAGACCTCGCGGATGAACTCCAGGTTGCCAGGCTCTTCCGGCGCCACGTCGACGAGCTTGATCTTGCCCTGGGCCGCCTTCTGCCACCGCTCGAATTCCGCCACCGTAGCCCCGCGCACAAAGGCCGGGTTTTGCGCCCCGACCTTCCCGGGCGAAATGAAGGGGCCCTCCATGTTGATGCCCGCAATCGCCGCCTCATCTTCCCCGGCAGAATGAGCCGCAATCGAGGTCACAATGGGAATCAAGCGCTCTACAGGCAGTGTCATCGTCGTCGGAAATATGGCTGTGACGCCCTGAGATGCCTCGTAGCGGGCGATTGCGGAAATACCCTCATCGTCGGCGTCACAGAAGTCATGCCCCATCGCTCCGTGGAAGTGCACATCAATAAGACCAGGGAGCACCCAGCAATCGGAAGCGTCGACCATATCTTGAGGTAGGCACTCCCCTGTCGACGCCTGCGCGAACCGCTCGCCCTCGATGAACACGTCGCGATTGTCGAACCCCGCGCCGCTGAAGACCTTACCACCTGAAATGATCATGCGCTTCCCTTTCTCAAACCGCCGAACAGCATAGTCGCCTTCTTTGCGAAAAGTTCCCAAAAGCAAACTTCTTCAAATTAGGGTCACGCTGGACAAAAATCGTCGATATGTGAGTCTTGAGGCAGATTTATTTCGCCGATAACGCAAACCTACCGACGTTTTCCCAGGTCACCATTTGAGCGACGCGCTTCCGTTCGCGCGAAGGCTCACATATCGACGATTTTTGTCCACGGCACCCACTATTTTGAGTAATTGGATGTCCTAGCGTCCGTTTGCCACCCGAGCGCCTGCCCGCCGCTAGACCTGGCGCCCAAGCAACCTAGGCGCCGCACATGCAGTTAACCCAGGACCTCAAAGCAACCCGGCGCTTTCCAAGCGGCTCAAGCCCACTGGAACGCCCTTTCATCTCCTGACAGCCCAACGCCAGCTCGAGCTGGCCAAGAAACCTGACGCAACCTGAGGACCTGGGACCGTCCGAGCGACCTCTCAGGCAGCCCGAGCGACCCTCCCAGTCCGTCCAAACCACCAGCCTAGAGCGCTGCCGCCGCTTCCTTGTCGAGGACAACCGTCACATCGGGATGCAGCTGCAAAACACTCGCAGGAACCTGAGGAACCACGGGCCCCTGAAGCACGTCTCGCACGATTTCGGCCTTGGCAGCACCATTCACCACGAGAAGGATCTTACGCGCTTTCATGATCGTACCGATGCCCATGGTGTAAGCCTCGCGCGGCACCTCATCCGCCGAATCGAACAGGCGGCTGTTCGCCTGGATGGTGCTCTCCGTGAGTTTTACGCAATGTGTGGACACGGGGAAAGAATCGCACGGCTCGTTGAAGCCGATATGTCCGTTATGCCCCAGGCCCAAAAGCTGCAGATCTACGCCTCCCGCCTGGGCGATTGCCTGCTCATACGCGTCACAAGCAGCCTGCGCGTCCTCCATCGAGCCGTCCGGAACATGCGTTTTCGCAACGTCGATATCAACATGATCGAAGAGATTGTCCTGCATGAAATAGCGATAGCTTTGGTCATGGGTTCCAGGCAACCCGCGATACTCATCGAGATTGAACGACTGAGCGTTAGCGAAGCTGATCTCACCCGCATCGCAGGCCTTCACGAGCTCAGCGTAAAGGCCAATGGGCGTCGTACCCGTCGCAAGCCCGAGAACACTGTCGGGTTTGGACTTCAGCTGCTCCGCGATCACATTCGCCGCCGCAGCGCTCATCGCCTCATAGTTTTCGGTAACCACTACGTTCACGTCTGATTTCCTTTCCAGCTGGCGGCCATCTCTGCCGCTCTCCTACTTTCCGTTTGCCTTGATGTGCATTTGCCAGTTACTCATTTATGTCCAGAATTGTACCGTTTCAAGGACGCTTTGGTATGCCCACGAGTAGACATCCGAATACCATCCAGTTTCGGGTATGAAACAGATGAGCGTACTGTAGAGAACACTGATTGCGACAAGCGCCAGCAGCACTTTGGTGAACACCTGCGCCATCGTGGAACCGGGCACGAGATTCTCGTTCACAACGAATACGAGAAGCACCGCGGCCGCCAAAAGCATGAAGCTGAAGTCAGCGAAATACCGCTGCAGGATACCCGCCATCTCCGCATCAAGAAGGGCCGCGATGACCCCCGATGCAAGGAGCACCACGATAACGCCCATGATTGTACGCGTGGATCGCTGTGAGATGCGCAGCTTCAGGATACGCGGGGCAAACGGAAGCACCCAAAGCACCGGCAGGCAAGCGAGCACGCCGCCAAAGGTGACCTCTTTGATGGTCTGTCCCATGTAGGTGGTATCGAAGGGAACCGCCTGCAGGAAGGGGAACACCCCCGTCACGCAAGGAGGCTGCAGGAAATACGTGAAGATCGCAGGAGCCAGGCGGCCGACATTCATCCCGCGCTTCGTCATATCGTTCACCGTCAGATTATAGTTGGCTCCGAAATCGGTTAGCGAGCCGAATCGCATCTTGTTGTAGAGCATGATACCCGCCGCCACAACGATATAGGGCGCTATTAGGCAGGCGAATTCCACCGCGCCTTTTCGCGTGAACAGCTTGCGCTCAGTGATGTAGAGGCGCCAGAACAGCGGGAACGCGAGAAACGACAGCAAGATGAGCTGTGGTCTACACCCCGCGACCAGCGCCATGCAAAGCGAGCCGCCGAGGTACCACCCGCACGGGTTCTGCGAGCTACGGCCACACATCCAGAGGTAAAGCCCCCATACGGAGAAGGCAAGCCCGCACATAATGGGCAGCGAATAAAACGTAGGGAACTTAACAAGATAGAGAATGCCGCAACACGAAATGAGGGCAATCTGGAGAAGCAAATACAACCCGAGGCTCACTTGCTTGAAGTGATACCGTGCAAACCTATCGAGGAGCGCCGAACAGCCAAGGATAAACGCAATCGCTGCAATGAGCACACCTATTGCCGTGGGAAAATTAGCCCCCGTTGCCAGGTAGAATGGCAAATAGAACAACAGAACAGGCACCACGCCAAAATACACGTAGTAGTGGCCTTGATAGTAGGCAACGTCGAACAGATAAGGCTCGCCCGTTTCCTTCTGAAGCTCATCGCGAGCACCCTTGTCATAGGGATCGTCCATCTGCTGAAGCCATTCAGGAGGCTCCTCTTCAAGATAGGGCTTCCCCTGTGACATCGATTTGGCAAGCTCAGCATATTGCTGCGCATTGTCACCGCCGACCTCGAAGGAATTCACGATACTGTGGCCGTCCCACGAACCAGAGTTGTACATGGAAGTCGCCACGCCCACAAGATTCGACCCCATGAAGAGAAACGACGACGTCAGCGCCACCTCAATCACCACAGCGCAGATAACGCCCGCTTTCGACACCTTCGGCCGACGGGTGATACTCACACGGTAGATGCTCGACCCGGGACGGAACAGGTACGTAAGCGCCAAAATGCCCGCCACGCCGAAGAATCGAAGGAAGCTGAATGAAAACGGCCGATGCGCGTTCAGCACAAGACTCGTGAGACGAATAGGATAGTTCGTCTTCTCGTTACCAACGAGCTCGATCCGAAGATTATTCACATAGCCCGTGGTCTTCAAATTGACGTATTGGCTCTCCGATACCATCGTCGAGATGTCCACATCAGGAACGCCAACGGTATATTCCGTCGAGTCGAAATACGTCGCATGGGCGTCATCGGTGAACTGAATCTTGAAGGTGAGGTTTTGCGCAGGCTGCTCCCAGTCGAATTTGAGATACACATTGTGGACCTCGGTATTCAAGTTGGAGAACTCGATTACGTTGTCGACCTCGGTGATTTTATATTGCTCATCGCTGGTTTCTTGCAACTCAAGCGAGTCGCTCAAATCGATTGAGTTATATCCGAGCGACGTATAGAAGTTGATGTTGAACACGAACACTTCAAGAAGTAGCGCAATCGCGAGAATTGCCGCAGCCACTTTTGCGAAATGCACAAGTAGAGCGCGCCTCGGGAGAACACGAGACTCATAGAGATAGGTGATATTCCTTCGGAGCGTTGGCATGACTCATCATTATAGCGGAGAAAGGCCCCGCTCATTGAACGGGGCCTTACCTAAATACAGGTTTTCATGCGTATTACAGCGAAAGCTGCTCGACGCGGCTGAAAACTAAAGGTTCAGAGCCTTCTTAACGTCGGAGTAAACAACACTCGGATCGCGGTCGCCATCGATGGAAACCAGCAGATCGCAACCACGATAGTAGTCGATAAGCGGGCTCGTGGACTTCTCGTAGACGTCGAGACGGTTGCGAACAGTGGCCTCATTGTCATCGTCGCGCTGGTACATCTCGCCACCGCACTTGGGGCACTGCGCGTCAGCAGCGGAGCCGATGAAGCCGCATTCCTTGCACATACGACGAGAAGTGAGGCGTTTCACAATGACCTCGGAGTCGACGTCGATGAGGAGAGCCGCGGACAGCGGACGCCCGAGCTTGGAGAGCTCGGCGTCAAGCGCCACAGCCTGAGCGGACGTGCGCGGGAAACCGTCGAGAATGAAGCCCTTTTCCGTATCGGGCTCACCGAGGCGCTCTGTCACCAGGCCGATGATGACATCGTCGGGGACAAGGTCGCCCGCGTCCATGTAAGACTTCGCCTTTTGCCCAGCTCGGTTCCAGCCTTCACAGCAGCACGAAGCATGTCACCGGTGGAGATATGGGGCGTGCCAAATTCTTCAACGAGCATGGCAGCCTGCGTGCCTTTGCCAGCGCCCGGAGCACCCAGCAACACGATATTCATGATTGAGTTCCTTTCAATCAGCATGGATAAATTCCATCGCCTATTCTATCAAACGCGAAACGCTAGCGCGAAACTTCACGCAAATGGAAAAGGCCACGAGCTCTTGCCCGTGGCCTTACTTTCGGCACGACGCACGCTTAGAGCATACGCCACACGGCTTTATTTGAAGAAGCCGTCATAGTTGTGCATCTTCAGCTGGCTTTCAACCTTGCTCATGGTGTCGAGCGCAACGCCGATCATGATGAGGATCGACGTGCCACCGAACGCCTGGATGAGCTGATTGCCGCTGAAGTAGAAGATGATCGTCGGGATGACGGCAATGCAAGCGATGAAGATACCACCCGGAAGCGTCACGCGATGAATCACATTCTTGATATAGGTGACCGTAGCGGACCCGGGGCGAACACCGGGGATAAAGCCACCCTGCTTACGCAGGTTGTCCGCCGTGTCTTCGGGGTTGAACACCATAGAGGTGTAGAAGTACGCGAAGAACACGATGAGCAGCACGGTCAAAATCCAATTGAGCCAACCAGTGGAAACTGCATCGGCAAAAGCCGTCAGCCAGCCAACGTTGAAGAGCGCGGCAAGCTGAGCCGGGAAGTAGATGATGCAGCTCGCGAAGATGATCGGGATAACACCCGCAGCATTCACCTTCAACGGGATGTAGGTGGACTGGCCACCCATCATCTTGCGACCCTGGACGCGCTTGGCGTAGTTCACCGGGATGCGACGCTGCGCACGCTCGATGAAGATGATGGCAGGGATGCACGCGAGAACCACAATGAGGATAAGCACCGTGATAGCAATGCCCATGCCAAGATCAGCCTGCAGGTTCACCGACGAGAAGATTGCGGCGGGAACGCGGGAGACAATGCTCACGAAGATGATAAGCGACATGCCGTTGCCGATACCGCGCTGAGTGATAAGCTCGCCCATCCACATGATGAAGGCCGTGCCGGCAACGAGCGTGAACACCACGATGATGTCGGTCAGCACTTCGGGGACCTGGTCGGAGAAAACCACACCGTAAGCCGAAGACTTGAAGAGCAGCAGGTAGCCGATGGCGTTGATCAAGCCAAGGCCCAGCGTAAGGTAACGCGTGACCTGGGTGATCTTACGACGACCAGTCTCGCCTTCCTTCGCCCAACGGCCAACGGCGGGAATCACGCCCTGCATCAGCTGCATGATGATCGATGCGGTGATGTAGGGCATGATGCCTAGCGAGAACACGGAGAAGTGCGAAAGCGCACCGCCCGTGAACAAGTCGAGCATGGTCATCGAGACGCCCGAGTTCGAGAACGAATTCGCGAACTCGTTAAACGGGATACCAGGCACGGGAATGTAGGCACCAAAACGGTAAAGTGCCAAGATTCCTAACGTGAACAGAATCTTCTTGCGAAGCTCCGGTACCTTGAATGCGTCAATGATAGAGCTTAGCAAGGCTCCTCGACCTTTCCTCCGGCTGCTTCGATCTTCGCCTTAGCGGAAGCAGACACCTTATCGACAGAAACGGTGAGAGCCTTCGTGAGCTCGCCGTCGCCTAGAACCTTCACCAGCGCATCCTCGTGCTTGATGATGCCCTTTGCCTTGAGGGATTCGCCGTTGACGACTTCGCCAGCCTCGAACTTTTCCTCGAGACGGGAAACATTGACCGGCAGGTACTCGACGCGATTGATGTTGCGGAAGCCAGGAAGCTTCGGCAGACGCATCGCGAGAGGAGTCTGGCCGCCTTCGAAGCCGGGGCGCTTGCCGCCGCCAGCGCGAGACTTCTGACCGTTCAGGCCGCGACCGGCAGTCTTGCCATAGCCGGAGCCATTGCCGCGACCGACGCGCTTACGGCTGTGACGGGAGCCCTCTGCAGGCTTGAGATCCTTAAGTTCCATTGTTCATAACTCCTTACATTCGCTTCCAGGCTCTTTTACCTGGGGCTGGCAGCTCGCCGCCAGCTAACTTCCTATAACGCCCAGATTGGCGCAACCGAGTGTTCGGCGCGCCAATCCGAGATTATACCTTAATGAGAATATGTAAGTAGGAGAAAACCCAACTTACAGTTCTTCCACTTTCACAAGATGCTTCACCTTGAAGATCATGCCACGGACGGACTCGTTGTCCACGAGATCGTGGGAACGGCCGATTTTGCCAAGGCCGAGGCTCTTGAGCGTGGCAAGCTGATCCTTCTTGTAACCGATGGAGCTCTTGACCTGCGTCACACGCAGCGTCTTCTGTGCTTCAGCCATTACTAGTTCTCCTTCCCACCGAAGATCTGAGCGACGGACATGTTGCGGCGCTCCGCAACCTCGACCGGGCTCTGCATCTTCTGGAGACCGTCTGCAGCGGCCTTGACAACGTTCATAGCGTTGTTGGTGCCGAGAGACTTGGCGAACACGTTCTTGATGCCAGCGAGCTCCATGACCGCACGCGCCGGGCCACCAGCGATAACGCCAGTACCAGGAGCAGCAGGCATGATGAGCACGCGGCCGGCGCCGAACTCGCCCACGATGTCGTGGGGAACGGTGCCTTCCTTGGTGATAGGCACGGAGAACATGTTCTTCTTCGCGTCATCGACACCCTTTTTGATGGCCACGGGCACTTCCTTGGACTTGCCCAGACCGATGCCGACGCGACCGTTGCCGTCACCGACGACGACAAGTGCGGTAAGTGCGAAACGCGTGCCGCCCTTGACGACCTTGCATACGCGGTTGATGTAAACGACGCGCTCCTGGAGCTCAGGAACGGCAGCGTTTTCTTGCTGTTTGCGAGCCATACGCTTAACCCCTTCTAGAATACCAGGCCTGCTTCACGGGCGGCGTCGGCAAGAGCCTTGACGCGTCCATGATACAGGTGGCCGCCGCGGTCGAACACGACCTTGGTGACGCCCTTGTCCTGAGCCATTTTGCCGATGATGGTGCCGATCTCGGCCGCGCCCTCGACGGTACCGCCCTTCTTGCCCGTAGCCTTGAACTCGGGGCCGAGGGTGGAAACACCGCAGATGGTGGTATGCGACACATCGTCGATCACCTGCGCGTAGATGTTGGAATTGCTGCGCGTCACGCAAAGGCGCGGACGCTCAGGCGTACCGGAAATCTTGCCGCGAACGCGACGATGGCGACGGGCTAAGCCTTTCTCATGCTTCAAATCATTGCTTCTCATGATGATCCCTTCAGTAAATTACCGTAGCGCTTAAGCCCACTAGTCGCCCTTAGCAGCCTTGCCAAGCTTGCGACGCACAACTTCGCCTTCGTAGCGAATGCCCTTGCCCTTGTAAGGCTCCGGCTTGCGCCACTTGCGAATGTCGGCTGCAATCTGGCCAACCTGCTCTTTGCTTGCGCCGTGAACGATGATCTCGGTCTGGCTGGGAACCTCGAAGCTGATGCCCTCGGGCGCTTCGACGATAACCGGATGCGAGTAGCCAAGAGAAAGCTCGAGGGACGTGCCCTTGAGCGCGGCGCGGTAGCCGACGCCGACGAGCTGAAGCTTCTTCTGGAAGCCCTTCTCGACGCCTTCGACCATGTTGTGGATGAGCGTACGGGTGAGACCGTGGAGGCTCTTGGCCTCGCGGGAGTCATCCGGACGAGAAACGATGATCTCATCGCCTTCGCGGGCAATGGTCATCATCGGGTTGAAGCTGCGGTGCAGTTCGCCCTTCGGGCCCTTCACCGTCAAGTTATGACCGTCGATGGTCACCTCAACGTTGGCAGGAACGGCGACGGGCTGCTTGCCAATACGCGACATATCTTTCTCTTCCTTTCCTACCAGATGTACGCGATAACCTCGCCGCCGATGCCCTTGTTGCGAGCGTCGCGGTCGGTCATAACGCCTTGGCTAGTCGAGATGATTGCGGTACCGAGGCCGCCGAGAACGCGCGGAAGGTCGTTCTTGCCAGCGTAGATGCGCAGACCAGGCTTGGAAATGCGCTTAATGCCGCGGATGGTCTTGGCCTTTTTGGGGCCGTACTTCATCGTGATCTCGAGGGTTGCGCGGGGCTCGCCATCAATGATTTCGAAGCCCTGGATGTAGCCCTCTTCCTGCATGATGCGGGCGATCTCGACGAGTTTCTTGCTCGACGGCATGGAAACCGTCGGCTTGCCGACAGAATGAGCGTTACGCACACGCGTAAGCATATCTGCGATGGGGTCGGTCATGCTCATTTTTGTTTTTCTCCTTTGATCCTTGATGAGCCTAAGCGCTCGGTTCGTTGGCGCCCATAACGCCTCCGCCTGATGCGCCGGCACACCCTAGCGTGTGAATCCGGAAAGGACTACCAAGAGGACTTGGTCACGCCGGGAAGTTCGCCTTTGCTCGCCAGCTCGCGCACGCAAATGCGGCACAGGCCGAACTTGCGATAGTAAGCGCGCGGACGTCCGCAGCGCGTGCAGCGGTTGTGCTGACGCGTGGAGAACTTCGGCTCGCGCTTGGCTTTGGCGATCATCGATTTCTTAGCCATGCATTCCTTCTTTCTTGCTTTAAAGGCCGCCTCCCTTAGGCAGCCTTAATGCCGAGGTTACGCAAATGGGCCGCGAGTGCGACCCGATTTGTTTTACTTGCTCTTGAACGGGAAGCCGAGCGCCTCGAGGAGCGCAAGAGCATTCTCGTTGTTTTCAGCGGTGGTGACGAACGTGATGTCCATACCACGGGTGCGGTCAACTTTGTCGTACTCGATCTCAGGGAAGATCAGCTGCTCGGTGATGCCGAGCGTGTAGTTGCCGCGGCCGTCGAAGCTGGTGCGGGAGATGCCGCGGAAGTCGCGAACGCGCGGAAGCGCAGTGGACAGCAGGCGGTCGAGGAATTCCCACATGCGGTCGCCACGAAGGGTGACCTTGCAGCCGATAGCCTGGCCCTCGCGAACATGGAAGCCTGCGATGGACTTCTTGGCGCGGGTGACGCAGGGCTGCTGGCCGGTGATGATGCGCATGTCGTTCATAGCAGCATCAAGCAGCTTGTGGTCGCTGGCGGCAGCGCCAACGCCCATGTTCACGACAATCTTCTGAAGACGCGGAACATTGTTGATGTTGGAAATGCCGAGCTCTTTCTCGAGCTTCGCGACGATTTCGCTTTTGTACTTTTCCTTCAAGCGAGGAGTAGTCATTTTTGCCTCTCATCCGATGATTTGAACGCCGGATTTCCGACCCGGCGTCCCTGGATTGCCCAGGGTCATACAACAACCTGCGCACCGAAAGGCGCGCAGATTGAAGATTATACGTTACTTGACACCTATTTGTCGATGTCTTTTCCACATTTCTTGCAAACGCGGACTTTTTTACCCTGCTCGTTAACGCGCTTGGAAGTACGGGTGGCTTCCTTGCAGTTCGGGCAAACAAGCATCACGTTGGAAACGTGAAGAGGAGCCTCAACGGTGGTGATGCCGCCCTGCGGGTTCTGCTGGGTGGGGCGCATAGCCTTTTTCACCATGTTGCACTTCTCGACGACCACGCGCTGACGCTGCGGGATGGAGCGGAGGATCTCACCGGTCTTGCCCTTGTCCTTACCAGACAGGATCTTCACGGTGTCGCCCTTCTTAACATGCATCGAAGACATATCTCACAAACCTCCCTACAGCGTTTCCGGTGCCAAAGACACGATCTTCATGTACTTCTTGTCGCGGAGCTCACGAGCGACAGGCCCGAAGATACGGGTACCGCGCGGGGAGCCGTCCTGGTTGATCAGGACTGCCGCGTTCTGGTCGAACTTGATGTAGCTGCCGTCGGCGCGACGCACTTCCTTCTTGACGCGCACGACGACGCAGCGCACAACCTCGCCCTTTTTCACGGAGCCGTTCGGCATTGCTTCCTTGACGCTGCAGATGATCACGTCACCGAGGCCTGCGTAACGGCGCTTGGAGCCGCCCAGGACCTTGATGCACTGCACCTTGCGAGCGCCGGAGTTGTCGGCGACCGCGAGCATGGTTTGCATCTGAATCATTGCTTAACCTAACTTTCTCGTGAATAGCATGCAAAAACGCACGTGCTATTTTGCCTTCTCGACGATCTTCGACAGACGCCAGCGCTTCATCTTGGACAGCGGGCGCGTCTCCATGATCTGAACAGTGTCGCCGATGCCGGCTTCGTTGTTCTCGTCATGCGCATGGAACTTCTTGGTGGTGGTGATCATCTTGCCGTAGACAGGATGCGGCTTGCGCTCCTTGACGGCGACAACGATGGTCTTGTCGTTGGCGTCGCTGACCACAACGCCCTGGCGGACCTTGCGCGAATTGCGAGTTTCACTCATGTTGCACTAACCTTTCTCGCCTTAAGCGCTCAGCTCGCGGGCACGCATCTCGGTCTGGATGCGAGCGATGTCTTTTTTAACCTGACCAACACGAGCGGTGTTGTCGAGCTGGCTGGTAGCCATCTGGAAACGCAGGTTGAAAAGCTCAGCACGCGCTTCCTTCAGTTTCGCCTGCAGATCGTCGGCAGACAGTTCACGAATCTCTGCTGCTTTCATTTACGCCTGCCCCTCCGTTTCTTTGGAAACAATCTTGCACTTGATGGGCAGCTTGTTGATAGCAAGGCGAAGAGCTTCCTTTGCGGTCGCTTCGTCAACGCCATCGAGCTCGAACATAATGCGGCCCGGTTTAACGACGGCTACCCACTCTTCGGGGTTGCCCTTGCCGGAACCCATGCGGGTTTCAGCCGGCTTCTTGGTGATCGGCTTGTCGGGGAAGATCGTGATCCAAACCTTGCCGCCACGCTTCATCTGGCGGGTCATGGCGATACGAGCAGCCTCGATCTGACGATTGGTGATCCAGTGAGCCTCGAGGGCCTGAATGCCCCAGGAACCATGGCTCAGACGGGTGCCGCCCTTGGCTTTGCCCTTCATGGAGCCACGCTGCACCTTGCGGTGCTTGACGCGCTTAGGTACGAGCATTACTTCGTCCCCCTTTCGTTACGGTCGTTGCGACGGGAACGGCTCGGACGAGAGGTACCCTCGAGCGCCGGCTGGGGAGCCTTCTGGCCAGGGAGAACCTCACCGTGGTACACCCACACCTGGATGCCGATGGCGCCCATGGTGGTGTTAGCGGTGCAGAAGCCGTAATCGATCTTGGCGCGGAGGGTATGCAGAGGCACGCGGCCTTCGCGGTACCACTCGCGGCGGCTCATCTCGGCACCACCGAGACGGCCGGAGCACTGGATGCGGATGCCCTTGGCACCGCTCTTGCGAGCGGACTGAACGGCCTTGCGCATCGCGCGGCGGAAGGCAACGCGGCCTTCGAGCTGCTCAGCAACGGACTGAGCAACGAGGTTGGCATCGAGCTCGGGACGCTTGACCTCTACGACCTCGATGTTCACGGGGCCGTTGGCGATCTTCTCGAGCTTCTTGCGGAGAGCGTCGATCTCGGCGCCCTTCTTGCCGATCACCACGCCCGGACGAGCGGTGGTGACGATGACCTTGATCTTGTCGCCGGCGCGCTCGATCTCAACCTTGGAGACGGCGGCACGGGCGAGCTGCTTGTCCAAAAACTCGCGGATCTCAAGGTCGTTTGCCAGGTTGGTGGCGTAATTCTTGTCGGCGTACCAGCGGCTGCGCCAGTCTTCGGTAACGCCGATGCGGAAACCAGTCGGGTTGACTTTCTGACCCATGTGCTTTATGCCTCCTCTCGCGGGGCAACGACGATCGTGATGTGGCTCGTGCGCTTGCGAATGCGAGCGGCGGAACCCTTTGCGCGGGGACGAATACGCTTCATCGTGGGGCCTTCGTCAACGTAGGCCTTCTTCACGACGAGGGACTCGGCGCGCAGATGGTTGTTGTGCTCCGCGTTAGCAACGGCGGAGTTCAGAACCTTTTCCACGGTCTCTGCGATACCGCGATTGGTGAAGCGCAGGATCTCCTGAGCCTGGGCGACGGACTTGCCGCGAACGAGGTCGACGACGATACGCGCCTTGCGGGGAGAAACGCGGACGTAACGGGCTTGTGCTCTAACTTCCATTGTTCACCCCTACCTATCTCTTGCCCTTGTCGGCGGAATGACCCTTGAAGGTGCGGGTCGGGGCGAATTCGCCCAGCTTGTGGCCGACCATAGATTCCGTAATGTACACCGGCACGTGCTTGCGTCCATCGTGGACGGCGATGGTGTGGCCCACCATATCCGGGAAGATGGTGCTGGCACGCGACCAGGTTTTGATGACGTCTTTTTCGCCAGCTGCGTTCATGGCCTCGATGCGGCCAAGCAGACGCGGCTCTACGAAAGGACCTTTTTTCAAACTTCTGCTCACAGTTACTCCTTAACGTGTCCGCGCTACTTCTTGCGACGACGGATGATGAGACGGCTCGAAGCCTTCTTCGGGTTGCGGGTGCGATGGCCCTTGCTGGGCATGCCCCACGGCGAAACAGAGTTGCGACCCGAAGACTTGTTCTTGCCTTCGCCACCGCCGTGCGGGTGGTCGACCGGGTTCATAACGGTGCCGCGGACGGTCGGGCGGATGCCCTTCCAGCGGTTGCGGCCAGCCTTGCCGATGCGGATGTTGGCATGCTCGGCGTTGCCGACTTCACCAACGGTTGCGCGGCAAGTCAGAAGAACGCGGCGCATTTCGGAGGACGGCATGCGCAGGATTGCGTACTTGCCTTCCTTACCCATGAGCTGGATGCTCGTGCCGGCGGAACGCGCAAGAGCGGCTCCCTTGCCCGGCTGAAGCTCAACCGCGTGGATCAGCGTACCAACGGGGATGTTGGCAAGCGGAAGCGCGTTGCCCGGCTTGATGTCGGCATCGGGACCGGAAACGATCATGTCGCCGACCTTCAGGCCCTTCGGGTGAAGGATGTAGCGCTTTTCGCCGTCGACATAGTGCAGAAGCGCGATGCGGGCGGAGCGGTTCGGGTCGTACTCGACCGTTGCCACCTTTGCAGGTACGCCGTCCTTGTTGCGCTTGAAGTCGATGATGCGGTAACGACGCTTGTTGCCGCCGCCCTGATGACGGACGGTGATGCGGCCCTTGTTGTTGCGACCAGCCTTCTTGTGAAGGGGCGCAAGCAGCGACTTCTCCGGCTTCGACGTGGTGATCTCGGCGAAATCGGAGACCGTTTGGAAACGGCGGCCAGGGCTCGTCGGCTTGTACTGTTTGACTCCCATGACACTCTCTTTCTTGCTGGGTTTTTGCTCGCGCGCCTCTCCGCACACCAAAAACCCTCCTACCTTACGTGGCTTACCGATTGCCGTGGGCACCGATGGAGGCTCGATGTCATGACGCCGGTCTAACCACGCGCCCGGGTGTATCCATAACACCGCAGACGCAACCGATGATTATACACATCTTCGGGAACTCCGGCAAGAAGGACTTTTCATAGCGACCTGGGAACACAAGGTGACCACAACTCTTTTCCAAACCTTCCACCTCACAAGGCTCACCACTCCCCCACCGTTTTAGTAAGATATTTGGTTGTGAGAAGACGCCGTTTGACGAGGCGGCGAATGAGGCTATTCGACTAAGGAGCACCATTGAGCGCATCATCTTCAGCTTCAGCGCAAAAAGTTCTCGTGTTCGACTTCGGGGCGCAGTACGGGCAGCTGATCGCCCGCCGCGTCCGCGACCTTCATGTGTATTCGGAAATCGTGCCGTGCGACATCTCCGCCGAGGAGGTGCGCGACATGGAGCCATCTGCCATCATCCTGTCGGGCGGCCCGGCGAGCGTAAACGCCGACGACGCACCGCGCGTCGACCCCGCGATTTACGAGCTGGGCGTGCCGGTGCTCGGCTTTTGCTATGGGCACCAGATCACGGCAGTGACGCTCGGCGGCACCGTGTTCCACCCCGAAGTGGGCGAATACGGTCCTGCGACCCTGCATGTTAAGGGCGGCGCGCTTTTCGAAGGGACGCCGGCCGATCAGACCGTGTGGATGAGCCACTTCGACGCCGTGCGCGACGTGCCCGAGGGCTTCACCGTGGTGGCATCGACCGACGTGTGCCCCGTGGCCGCGATGGAGAACGTTGAGAAGCACATCTACACCACGCAGTTCCACCCCGAGGTCAAGCACACCGAGTACGGCCAGCAGATCCTCTCGAATTTCCTCTTCGAGATCTGCAAGCTCGAGAAGAACTGGTCGATGGACAACCTCGTCGAGACCATGACCGCCGAGTTCCGCGAGAAGGTCGGCGACGATCGCGTTATCCTGGCGCTTTCCGGCGGTGTGGACTCCTCCGTGGTCGCCGCCCTTGGCGCACGCGCGATCGGCAAGCAGATGACCTGCGTGTTCATCAACCACGGCCTGCTGCGCAAGGGCGAGCCCGAGCAGGTCGAGGAAGTCTTCACCAAGCAGTTCGACGTCGACTTCATCCACGTTCACGCCGAGGACCGCTATGCCAAGCTTCTCGCCGGCGTGACCGAGCCGGAACAGAAGCGCCGCATCATCGGCACGCAGTTCTGGAAGGAGTTCTTCGCGGTTGCACAACAGCTGGAAACCGACGGCAAGCCCGTGAAGTACCTGGCGCAAGGCACCATCTACCCCGACATCATCGAGTCCGGCGCGCGCAAAACGGGCGGCAAGGCGTCCACCATTAAAAGCCACCACAACCTGATTCCGTTCCCCGAGGGCGTGAGCTTCGACCTCATCGAGCCGCTCGACCACTTCTTCAAGGACGAGGTTCGCGAGCTGGGCCTTGCACTTGGCCTGCCGGCGCATATCGTATACCGCCAGCCGTTCCCCGGCCCGGGCCTTGCCATCCGCATCATCGGCGCGGTTGACAAGGAGAAGCTCGAGATTCTGAAGAACGCCGACGCCATCGTGCGCGAAGAGCTCGATGCCTACAACGCGCGGCTTTTCGAGGAGACCGGCGAGCGCAACTCCGAGCACAGCTGCTGGCAGTATTTCGCGGTGCTGCCCGACATCAAAAGCGTGGGCGTCATGGGCGACGAACGCACCTACCAGCGCCCGATCATCCTGCGCGCCGTCGAGAGCTCCGATGCCATGACCGCCGACTGGGCGAAGTTGCCCTATGAGGTGCTGGGCAAGATTTCCAGCCGCATCGTCGCCGAGGTGCCCGGCGCCAACCGCGTGTGCTACGACATAACGCCTAAACCTCCTTCGACAATAGAGTGGGAGTAGGCCGATAGGGTTCTGACC
>NZ_CAKTTZ010000031.1 GCF_934617235.1 uncultured Ellagibacter sp.
ACGACAACGAGTGGACCCCCGACGCCGACGTGCTCGGATCGCTGCTGGACCTTTTCGAATAGGATCCGTGCCAATCAATAACGCATTTCGGGCAGCTTTCGGGCTGCCCGTTCTTTTTGCTTTGTTGCTCCCCTTTCGGCTTCTTTGCGCCACTATAATAGAATATTTGTTCGTTATTCATCGGCGAAAGGAAGTTGGCACCTTGCAAAATCGGAGCAGCAAAACGTATGTATGCATCGACTTGAAAAGCTTCTACGCCTCGGTCGAATGCGCCGAACGGGGGCTCGACCCCGATAAGGCGCTGCTCGTCGTGGTCGACCCCGCGCGCTCCGAAAAAACCATCTGCCTTGCGATATCGCCCGCCATGAAAAAGCTCGGCGTGCGCAACTGGTGCCGCGTTTTCGAGATTCCCGAAGGCATCAAATACTTCAAGGCGAAGCCGCGCATGCGACTCAACATGGAGCGCTCCGCCCAAATTTGCGGCATCTATTTGCGGCACGTATCCCCCGCCGACATCTACCCTATTTAGTTGACGAGTGCTTTATCGACGCAACGCCTTATTTGGCGCTCGAGAAGAAACCCGCACGCGAATGGGCGGCAGAACTCATAGAAGCCGTGAAGGCGGAAACCGGCATAACGGCCACAGCGGGCATTGGCGAAAACTTCTTCCTAGCAAAGGTAGCGCTCGACGTGCACGCCAAGAAGAGCCCCGATTTTATTGGGGAACTCACCGAATCATCGTTTCGCGAAACCATGTGGCACCACGAGCCCATCACCGATATTTGGAATATCGGTCCCGGCATTGCGGCACGGCTTGCCAAGCATGGGGCCCACACGCTCTACGACGTAACGCGTCTTCCGGAAGAGGTGCTCTACCACGAATTCGGAGTGAACGCCGAATTTCTCATCGACCACGCATGGGGCCAAGAGCCTTGCACCATCGAAGAAATCAAAGCATGGAAGCCTGTCGGGAAATCTATAGCCAACGGGCAGGTGCCTGAACGCGACTACTCGTTCGAAGATGCTCGCACCGTGCTGCGAGAGATGGTCGAATCAAGCGTACTCGATATGATCGAGAAGGGTCTGGCGGCTCGCCGCGTGTCGCTGCACGTGGGCTATGCGAAAGCCCGTGGCGCCACTGCAACCGGTAGCTTCATCCACACCCAAACGCAAGCCGAACTGAAACACGCTTACGACGATGCGAGATCCAATGGAAACCAGAGCCATCGGCCGCGTCGCAATGCGAACGGGGATGAGCACATCTTCGTCGGAGAGCACGGCAGACGAATCGTCGGACCGGGCGCGCGCAACAGCGGCTACCACGAAGTCACGGGCGGCTCGCACACGCTCGACGCCGCGACGAACTCGTTTCATCTTCTATTCGACGCCGCCGCCCAGCTCTTTGATGCCCATGTCGACCCCGCTCGTTCAGTGCGACGCATCATGCTGGGCTTTTCCGAAATCGTCGATGCGAAAGGCTGCCAAATGAGCCTTTTCTGCGAGTCCGAAGAGGAACAGCGCGAACGAAACTTGCAAGAAACCATGCTTGCCGTGCAATCGAAATTCGGCAAGAACTCCGTGCTCTTCGGCACGAGTTTCAAAAAGGACGCGACGATGCGAAAACGCAATTTGCAAATTGGAGGTCACAATGCCGGCTGAATGGGACGCATATCTCGAACGCATGGGTGCCGCGAAAACGCAAAACACCCGCGAGCACGAAGCGCGCGCCTATCCCGAGCGAGCGCG
The DNA here is from genome assembly GCF_934617235.1 of uncultured Ellagibacter sp. Classification (GTDB taxonomy): domain Bacteria; phylum Actinomycetota; class Coriobacteriia; order Coriobacteriales; family Eggerthellaceae; genus Ellagibacter. The sequence goes on from NZ_CAKTTZ010000031.1 coordinate 1,747, forward strand.
CCAATTCATGCCATTTTCGGCGCTGCGGGGCTACGAGGAAATGCTCGCCGAAGTAGAACGAAACGCCATCGCGGAAGAAGAGCGCTTTACGGAAGCGTACCGCGACGACCTTCCGTAAAAGAAGAATCGCCCATCGAAGGCTCGCCCACCCCCTTTGTCGGCTGCTCCCCGAGTTTTTGTACGAAAATGACGTTTTGTTGCGAAGGAATTGTGTACGACTCCCCAAAAATCGCGCAACTGTGGATTTACTCGGGTTGAAATATGTCTGATTGGGATATTTTCGGGACAGACAAGCCAACTTTTCGCCCAACATCACATCTTCTTCATAACTTATCGTCAATCTCGTACAAAAGTGAGATTGGGGGAGACGGGCGTGGCAGCTGCTGCATTCCGACGCTCCTCATGCGCCTCTTGCCGCTTCGCGCCCGTCAGCTCTCGCCGACACCTCTTTCGCCCCGCGCGCCCCGAGCCCGCGGCATCCCTTCCGCACCCGTGCGATTTGCCGTCGTTCCCGACAGCCCGCCGTCGTCCCTGTCGCCTCACCGCATCGCGCGTCTGCCCCCGCACGCCGGCGTTCCCGGCGGCTCGTCCCTCGCCGCCCGCCCCACTTTCTCCCACACCCACACAATCCCCCCACATCGTGCCACTTCGCTACACCGCCCATATCTTGGGCTCTTTTTCTTTTCAGCCCAATATCTTGCGCCGCCCGCTCGACCAAGGGGGAATGGTGCAGCTCAGAGTGCCTAAAATGAGCATCGAATCCCATGAAATGATTGAAAAGTGGGGGATTGTGGGATAGAATGCAATGCATTGGAAGCCACTGCAGGGTTTCGAAGGGAAAAGATGACGGACGATGCCATACAGATCGAGGAGGTAGCCGAAGAGAGCACACCGCGTCGCGATGTGGTCCTCAACGGTGAATACCGCTTCAAGGTCGACGGCAAAGGCCGCGTGTCGCTCCCCGCGAAATTCCGCAAGGTGCTTTCAACCCAGCTCGTCGTTGCCAGGGATTTGGATAACGAATGCCTTTACGTGTTCGAGACTCCCGATTTCGAGGCATGGATCACCAAGCTGTTCGATTCGTACGTCGAGAAGAAGCATCCCACCAAGCGCGAGTGCCGGCACATCATGCTGAAGCTCAAGTCGCTTGCGAAGGACGTGGAGGTCGACAAGACCGGCCGCATTATGCTTCCCGCCGATGCGCGCGAGAAGTGCGGCATCGACAAGGACGTCGTCGTTATCGGCAACACCGGTCGATTCGAGATCTGGGACGCGAAGCGTTACGACGAAGTGATCGACGACACCGACATCTCAATGTTGCTCGACCTTGCGGAGTAAGACGTGAGCGAAATGACAAGCGAATATCGGCACACACCGGTCCTGCTCGCCGAGTGCCTCGAACAATTAACACTACAAACACAGCACACGTTCGTGGACGCCACGCTCGGCGGAGCAGGGCATTCCTTCGAAGTCGCGAAGCGGCTTGGGCGCGAGGGAACGCTCATCGGCATCGATCAAGACGAAGTGGCGCTCGCCGCCGCTCGCAAGAAGCTTGAATCGCTGCCGGAGCAAACCCGACCCGCGCTCGAATTGCTTCACGGCAACTTCGGGGAACTCGATGGACTTCTCACCTCTGCCGAGGTGCCCGGAATCGACGCTATCCTGTTCGATCTCGGTGTTTCCTCCGTGCAGATCGATACGCCGTCACGCGGCTTCTCCTTCAAGGAGGAAGCCCCCCTTGACATGCGGATGGATCCGAGTACACAAACTCAAACCGCAGCAGAGATCGTCAACACCTACAACGCAGCAGATCTCACTCGGATAATCCGCGCCTATTCAGACGAGAAGTGGGCATCGAGGATCGCCGACTTCATCGTGCGCGAGCGCGAGAAGGAGCCGTTCGAGACAAGCGGGCAGCTGGTAGAGGTCATCAAGGCTGCGATTCCCGCCTCGGCCAGGCGCGCAGGCGGGCACCCCGCGAAACGAACGTTCCAGGCTCTTCGGATAGAAGTCAACTCGGAGCTGGATGTACTGCGTCGAGGTTTGGACGCCGCCATCCGCTGGCTGAATCCGAAAGGCAGGATAGCCGTCATCAGCTATCACTCGCTGGAGGATCGCATCGTGAAGGATACGTTCGCTTCGATGGTGAACCGGTGCACTTGCCCGCCGGACCTGCCGGTCTGCGTATGCGGGAAAGAGCCGATACTCAAGATTGTCACGCGGAAGCCAATCCTTCCGACGCCTGGGGAAATCGAGAGCAATCCTCGGGCGCGCAGCGCGAAGTTACGTGTCGTGCAGAAGCTTTAACCGAATAGCGAATCCACGTCGCCCCTTCGGGGGCGTCGTTGCCTGAAATGCCGATTGAAACGAAAGAAAGGGGTGGGGCATGAGCGCTGTTCCCGCATATTCGCGTACCGCAGAGCGCGTGCCTGAGCGCTATCCTGCGCGTCCCCGCATCTCTGTCGTACCTGGCGGAAAAACTCAAGTCGAAACGCTTTCCCCGGCAATCGTCACGCTCGCCAAGGCAGTGGCTATTGTACTCGTGGCGCTTGCCGTTGTGGCGTTTGCCCGTATCGCGTTGACTGCGGCAGCCGTCAACGTTGAAGTTGAGTCCAAAAGCTATGACAGCCTTATCGATACGGCGCGCTCCGAAGGTAGCTCGCTCGAAGTGGCGCAGAGCAGCCTTTCCAACCCTTCGCGCATCAAGGCCGAGGCAACCGCCCTTGGCATGTCGGCTCCCGAGTCGAGCAGCAAAATCATAATGCCCGAGGACATCGTGGTGACCGACGGCTCGGGCAACATCTCGCTTTCCCAGAGTCTGGCCGCTGCGGCGCGGAGCTAGCGCGGGCATGGCCGACCGGAGACAAGACGCGCGTGATGGGGATTATCCCCGCAGGCGCACACAGGGGAAAACGAATACCTCGTCCAGGGAAGGGCGCTCGTCGCGAACCCACTTGCAGGGCAGGGGATCGTCCCGCCCGAGCGGGCGCTCCCATCGCGGGGCCTCCTCGTCGCGAACCTCGCGCAGCGGGCGTAACGAACGCGCTTCTCGAACCGAACGAACCGGTCATGATGAGCGCGCCTCGCGTACCGAACGCACCTCGCGGAGCAATCGAGATGAACGCACTTCGCGGAGCTCGCAAGGCGAACGCACTTCTCGCACCGAGCGAAGCAATCGCGCCGAACGCCCGTCGCGCCCCGAACGCACCCCGCGCGAATCGAACTCTCCCCGTGCCACCCACGAACCGCGCGCCTCGCGCACCGAACGTGGCGGGCGCCCTTCGCGCGCGAACGCCTCTGCGCAGAGCGTCATCTCGAGCGTCGTCGGCACGGTCGGCGGCGCCATCAATCGCATCAATGGAAGCAGCGCAGCCGCGAGGGTGGACTCGAACCGCCCCTTCGTTCTTTTGCTCGTCTTCGTCGCAATCGCTGCAATCTTCTTTTTGCGTTTAGGGTATCTCCAGGTCATCGAAGCGAGCCATTATTCGGTAATGGCCGAGGAGGCGCGCACGATCTCGTTCACCACAACACCCCATCGCGGGACGATCTATGATCGCAATGGCACGGTGCTCGCGAAGAGCGTCGACGCGACGACGATTTACGCAAATCCCGCCGAGGTCACGGATGCGGCGGCGGAAGCGCAGGCCATCGCCAACGTGATCGGAGGCGACGCGGCGACCTATCAAGAGCTGCTCTCGAAGGAATCCACCACGTTCGTTTACGTGAAGCGCCAGGCGGACGTCGATGCAGCGGCCGAGGTGAAAAAGCTTGCCCTCGACGGCATCTATTTCATCGCGGACACGCGTCGCGAGTATCCTTGCGGGCAAATTGGAGGCCAGGTCATCGGCTACTGCAACGTCGACGGCGAAGGCATCACGGGTCTTGAGCTGCAGTACAACGATATCCTCTCGGGTACGCCGGGCACCTACACGGCCGAGCGCGGGGAGGGCGGTCTTCCCATCCCCGGTGGCGTGAAGGAGGAAACGCCCGCGGTCGACGGCCAAGACATCATGATCTCGCTCGATATCGAGCTGCAGGAATATGTGGAAGATCGCGTCGCGCAGGCCGCTGAGGACATGACCGCAGGTGGCGGGTCTTCGGTCGTAATGGACGCGGGCACGGGCGAAATCTATGCCATCGCGTCTCTCCCTTATATGGATCCCTCGGATATGACGAACTCGAAATCCGGTTCTGACCAGGTCAAGGCGATTACCCAAGCGTTCGAGCCGGGCTCGGTGTTCAAGACGGTGTCGGCGACGACCATCTTGGAAGAGGGCGCGATGTCGCCTGAGGACACGCTCTATTGCCCTGCGGTCATCGAGGCTGACGGCTATAAAGTCTCCGACGCGCACGAGCGCTCCGACCAGACCTTCTCCTTCCGTCAGATCCTCGACCAGTCCTCCAACGTCGGCATCTCGCTTTCGGTGCAGAAGATGACCGACGGGTTTACCAAGCTCTACGAGCATATTCAGAAGTACAACCTTTGCGAGAAGACGGGCGTCGATTACCCAGGCGAGGCGTCGGGCACGCTCCAGCCGCTCGAGAACTGGGCGACGATCACGGGATGGAACGTGAGCTTCGGCCAGGGCGTTGCGGTGACGCCGCTTCAGCTTGTGCGCTTCTACGGCGCGCTGGCAAACGACGGGGTCGAGGTGACGCCGCACTTCCTGGTGAGCAAGCCGCAAACCGGCGAGGTGCCTACCTACGACACCGAGGACGTCATCGAGAACAAGGCCGCGATACCGACCATCACCGATATGCTGAAATCGGTAGTAACCGATGGTACGGGCAAGAATGCCCAGATAGAAGGCTATTCCGTGGCAGGCAAAACCTCCACTGCGGAAATCGCTGAGGGCGGTGTGTACCGCCAGGGCGTCTACAACCTGTGCTTCGAGGGCTTTTTGCCCGACTCGTCGAGCCAATTAGTTTGTTTTGTGGGACTCAGCGAGGTGCCGAGTCAGGGAAACGTGTCGAATGTATTTAAGGATATAATGGCCTTTGCCATCGATCGATATAAGATACAGCCGGAGTGAGGTAGACAACATGGCCAAAACGTGTGCGGATTTATTCGAAGGCTTCAATTGCACCATTCTCGGCAATCCATCTGAAGAGGTTTCCGGCATCGCTTATCGCTCCGATCGTGTGCAGCCCGGCGATGCCTTCTTCTGCATTGTGGGGCTTGCCGTGGACGGCCATTCCTTCGCTCAGGACGCGATCGATCGCGGCGCGAAGGTTCTCATCGTGGAGCGCAAGCTCTATCTGGCCGACGCGACCGACGTGACCGAGGTCGTCGTTGCCGATTCGCGCAAGGCGCTCGCCTATGCCGCAGCGCAGTTCTACGACAATCCTTCCCGTGCCTTCTCGCTTGTCGGCGTTACGGGAACGAACGGCAAGACGACCACGACCTATCTCGTCGAGCACATCGCTCGCATGGCGGGGAAGAAGACGGGCGTCATCGGCACCGTTGGAACGACCATCGGCGACGTGCACGAGAAGTCCGAGCACACCACTCCCGAGTCGAGCGACTTGCAGCATCTCTTTGCTCGCATGCGCGATGCGAAATGCGATTGCGTGGCCATGGAAGTGAGCTCCCATGCGCTCGATTTGTGCCGCACGTGGGACACTCGTTTCGCTGTGACGGCGTTCACCAACCTGACGCAGGACCACCTCGATTACCATCACACCTTCGAGGCGTACTTCGAGGCGAAGGCGTTGCTTTTTTCGCATGACTATCCGGCGCGCCGCGTCATCTGCATCGACGACAAATGGGGCGTCGAGCTCGATCGCCGCTGCACGGAGGCGGGTGACATGGTGGTGACGACTGGCTTCGATGAGTCGGCGGCGATCCATCCCGTGAAGGTTGACTACGGCGCGGCGAGAACCGATGTCGTGCTGTCTGTCCGCGGCGAGGAAATCGCGTTCTCCTATCCGCTTGTCGGGCGCTTCAACGTGTCCAACATCATGACGGCGTTCGGCGTCGGCCTTATGCTGGGCATTCCCGCGTCTGACATCGCGAAGTCGCTCGAAGATGCCGCTCCGGTGCCTGGTCGCCTCGAGCGCGTGCGCACGCCGCATGACGGCGGTGTGTCGGTCTATGTCGACTACGCGCACACGCCCGACGCGCTCGAGAAGGCGCTTGGCTCCATCATGGCGCTCGGCCATGGCCGTACGATCGTCGTCTTCGGGTGCGGTGGGAATCGCGACGCGGGGAAGCGCCCGCTTATGGGCAGGAAAGCCCTTGCCGCGGATTACGCCATCGTCACGAGCGATAATCCGCGCCACGAGAACCCCGATGCCATCATCGCCGACATCGTTGCCGGTATGGGCGATTCGCAGGGCAAGTATGAAGTCGTGCCCGATCGCCGCAGTGCGATCCGTCGCGCGATCGAGCTTGCCGATGCCGACACGTCGATCCTTATCGCCGGCAAGGGGCATGAGGACTATCAGCTCGTAGGCGATGAGGTCTTGTCCTTTGACGATCGCATCGTCGCACGCGAAGAGCTTGAGCGTCGCTTTGCCGGCGCCGCAGCGGAGGCGAAGTAGCTTTGCATCTTACCGTTACCGAAATCGCAGAGGCGGTCTCTGCGCGCATCGTCGTGGCCGCATGCCCTGAAACCGGGGTTACCTCTATCACGTGGGATTCCCGCACGGTCGAGGCGGGGTCGCTGTACGTGGCGATAGCGGGCGAGCGAGTCGATGGGCACGATTTCGCCCTCGATGCCGTTTCCGCGGGCGCGCGTTGCGTCCTTATCACGCACTCCCTTCCCGACGAGGCTATCGCCCGCGCGCAGGAGCTCGGTGCGGCGATTCTCCTTGTGAAAGACGCGCAGGAGGCCATCACCGATCTTGCTCGCGTATGGCGTGGGCGCCTGTGCGGCCGTGTCGTTGGGCTTACGGGTTCAAATGGCAAGACGACCACGAAAAACCTTGTGCGCGACGTGCTTGCCTGCGCGGGCAGCGTCACGGCAACGCGCGGCAACCAGAACAACGAGCTCGGCGTGCCGAACACGCTGCTCTCAGCCGACGCCGACACGCAAAACGTCGTGGTCGAGATGGGCATGCGCGGGCTTGGGCAAATCGAGTCGCTGTGCTCCTTCGTGCGCCCTGAGTGGGGAATCGTCACGCAGGTCGGCGAAAGCCATATCGAGCTGCTCGGCAGTCGCGAGAATATCGCTCGCGCCAAATCCGAGCTCATCGCGGCGCTTCCCGAAGGCGGCATCGCATTTTTGAACGGTGTCGATGACATGTCCGATTTCGTATGGGAAAACGCTCGCGGTGCCGAGAGAGGCGTGCGTGCGGTTTGCTTCGACGGTTCGGGGGAGTATTGCGAGGAGAAAGCAAGCGGATGGCGCGCGGGCCGTGCGGTTTGGGCGACGGACATCTTGCTCGACGATGCGGGGTGCGCGTCGTTTACCCTCGTCGCGCGTGGGTTCTCCGAAGGCGCCGAACATGAGAGCGCACTGTGCTCGCTTGCGCTTTCCGGCTTGCACAACGTGCACAATGCGTGTGCCGCGGCTGCCGTGGGTCTTGCTGCGGGGTTGTCCCTCAAGGTTATCGTCGAGGCACTTGGCGCTGCCAAGCCCGAATCCGGGCGCCAGGAAATGCTTAAGGCGCGAGACGGGTTCACGGTTGTGAACGACGCCTACAACGCGAACCCCGACTCCATGCGCGCGGCGCTCAGCACATTCGCCGCGATGCGTGTGGATGGATCTCGCATCGCTGTACTTGGGGACATGGGCGAGCTGGGCGATTTCGGCCCGGCAGGACACCGCGAGATGGGCTCCCTTGTCGCCGAACTCGGTATCGACTGGCTTGTGAGCGTGGGAGATTTAGGGTCTCTTATCGCCGGGGCCGCCGAAGCGGGCGGGATGTCCGCCGAGCGTGTTTTCCGTGCCGTCGGGGCGGCGGACGCGCTTGAAATTGTCAGGAAGCTTGTCGAACCCGGAGATGCGGTGCTTGTGAAAGCTTCGCATTCCGTTGGTCTCGAAAGGGTCGTTGAAGGATTGGTCGGCTGATGTTCAACATATTCTCGCAATATCCCACGTTCGTTGTATTCCTTGCCGTCGTGCTTGCCATCGTGATCACGATGGCCCTCATGCCGGCGTTCATCCGTGCGCTTCGTTCGTACCATATCGGCCAGCAGGTTCGCGCGGACGGCCCCGAAAGCCACCTCGTGAAGCAGGGAACGCCTACGATGGGCGGGCTTATCATGCTGATCGCGGTTGTGGTCACGGTGCTGCTCATCGGCATGCCCTCGCCTGAGACCTTCGCGCTTGTCATTGCGACGGTGCTCGCCGGTGCGCTCGGTCTTGCCGACGACGGTGAGAAGGTCGTGAAGGAGCGCTCGCTCGGACTCACTCCGAAGGCGAAGCTCATCGGCCAGTTCCTTATCGCGACGGTCTTTTGCCTCGTCGCGGTTAATTTCCTCGGCATCGAGCCCACGGTCGATATCCCGTTTATCGTGGATCTCGATTTTGGCATCCTGACCACGCAGATCGGCGGCTTCTTCATCCCGTGGCTCTACCTTATCTTTGTGAACATCCTGCTTGTGGGCATGTGCAATGCGGTGAACCTGACCGATGGCCTCGATGGCTTGGCGGCGGGCACGGTCATGATCGTCATGATTGTCATGGCGGCCATCGCCTACCGCACCGACGCGCTTGACTCCGCCATCGTGGCGGCCGCGCTCGCTGGCGCATGCGTCGGCTTTTTGTGGTTCAACTCTTACCCAGCAGATATTTTCATGGGAGACACCGGCTCGCTCGCACTTGGCATGGCACTTGGGTGCCTGGCTGTGCTCACCAAGACCGAGTTCGTCTCGATCATCATCGGCGGCCTGTTCGTCGCCGAGGCGCTGTCGGTCATGATCCAGGTGTTCTACTACAAAAAGACGCATAAGCGCATCTTCCTCATGGCGCCTTTGCACCATCACTTCGAGAAGAAGGGTTGGAGCGAGACGAAGGTTGTCGTGCGCTTCTGGATCGTCTCGGGCGTTTTGGCGGCAATCGGCTTCTCGATTTACTTCGCCGAGTCCCTTGTGGCGGTGGCGTAAGGCATGCATCTTGGCTCGAAAGGAGCGTTTATGCTGATAGAAGGAAAGAAATTCGCGCCCGAGCATCTGGGGCGCGTCCTTATTTTGGGCCTTGGTAAAAGTGGGCATGCCGCGCTCGACTACCTCTTGCCGCTCATGGGTACGCGCGTTTCCGCACTTGCGGTGGCGGCGGGTGGCGACACTCCGGCCGCTCGCGCCGATGCCGAACGTGCGAAGGCGGCGGGCGCTGCGGTCGAGTTCGGAAACGATGCGGTCGCGCCTCTTATGCAGGCCGTCGGCGGCTCGTTCGATCTGTGCATCGCAAGCCCCGGGATCCCTGAAATCTCCGACTTCTTCCAATCTGCGAAGGCGGCTAGTGCCGAGCTTATAAGCGAAGTCGAGTTTGCCTGGCGCGAATCTGCCGAGGAGAGCACGTGGGTCGCTATCACGGGCACGAACGGCAAGACCACGACCACCTCGCTCGCTGCCCATCTTCTTGCGGATGCAGGATTGGCGGCCCATGCGGTCGGCAACATCGGCGACGCGTGCATCGCTCGTGTGGCTGCGGGCGATACCGACGTGTACGTGGCTGAAGTGTCGTCTTTCCAGCTCGAATCGACATCGCGCTTCGCTCCGAACGTCGCGGTGCTTTTAAACATCACGCCCGATCACGTCGAGTGGCACGGAACGCTTGAGGCATATGCTCAGGCGAAGTGGAAGGTTGCGGCGAATCTCGCGCAAACCCCGAACGCTACCGCCGTTCTCTGCGCGACCGACGACGCCGTTCGCGCGCGCATCCGCGAGTTGCGCGCCATGACACAGGAAGAGCGCGGCTTCGATTACGTTCCTGTTGGGACGAAAGACGGCATCGCGGGCGACATGCGCGCTCGCTGCGGTTCGGACAATGCTGCGTTCGTCGCTTCCGACGGCGTGCTCACGGTGGCGCTTCGCGGCGAGGATCATCGCCTCTGCGCGGAGTCGGAACTCCAGATCAAGGGTGCGCACAACACCGAGAACGCCCTCGTTGCGGCGTCTTGCGCTCTTGCGCTCGGTGTTGCCGACGACCGCGTTGCGGCCTCGCTTCGCTCCTTCGCGCCGCTTGAGCACCGTATCGAGCCGTGCGGAAGCGTTTCTGGCGTTGCCTGCTACAACGACTCTAAGGCGACCAATGTCGACGCAACGCTCAAGGCGTTTTCGGCATTCGGTGCGACGCGCCCGATCGTGCTGCTCGGCGGCCATGACAAGGGAACCGATCTCGCCCCGCTCGTTCGCGCAGCCCGCGAGCACGCAAAGGCGGTCGTGATTTTCGGTGAGGCGCGCGAACGCTTCCTCGCCGCTTTCGGTGGCGAAATTTCGGGGGAGGGCGGCGCGCTTGCCGTCATCGCTGCAAACCACATGGAAGACGCGCTCGACGCAGGCCTTGCGGCAGCGGTGCCGGGGGATGTGCTCCTGCTTTCCCCTGCTTGCTCCTCGTTCGACGAGTTTACCTGCTACGAGCAGCGCGGCGATATCTTCAAGGAACTTGTCGCTGCACGTGCGGCATGTGCATAGCGGGGTAGTCTCGCATGTCCAATCGCCAGCGTTCGCGAAACGCCATACCCGCCTCGATTCACGGGCCGCGCATCGGCTTTCTGCTTTGCGTGCTCGCGCTCGTGCTCATCGGGTTCGTGATGGTGTATTCGGCGGGGTCCATTTCGAATATCAACAATGGGGTTGATGCGCTGAAAAGCCTCACCGACCAGGTGATGTATGCCGCTTTCGGTGCGCTTGTCGCGTTTGCGATCTACCGTTTCGTGCCCGTGTCGTTTTGGAGGACCAAATGGCTATGGGCTGCCTTGGTGCTGCTCGTCGTCGTCATTTTGCTGACGGCGCTCGTAGGCGTTGACAACTACGGAGCTAAACGCTGGCTGCGCGTTGGGCCTGCGACGATCCAAGTCTCCGAGTTTGCGAAGATCGTGTTCGTTCTCGTTTCCGCACGTATCTACACCGATTTTATTGCGGGCGAGATCAGCGGGAAACGCTGTCTTGCCGGCTTTTTCTTACTCGTGCTCGTGCCGCTTGCAATTATCTATAAAACGCAGTCCGACCTGGGCACGACGATGATTTGCATCGTCGCGATCATCGCCGTGCTGTGGTACGGTGAGCTCCCGATCGGCTTTATCGCCGCCATCCTCGCCGTCATCGTCGTCTTTGGCCTCTACGCCATGTTCGGCACGGGCTACCGCGCAGACCGCTGGTCGTTTCTCAACCCATGGGACGACGGCCAGGGCGGCTACGGCAGCGGCTACAACATCATGCACTCGTATTTCGCCTTCTCGGAGGGCGGCATCTTCGGCGTTGGTCTCGGCAACGGGCATGAGAAGTATCAATATCTTTTCGCGAGCGACAGCGACTTCGTGTTCGCGGTCATCGGCGAGGAGCTCGGCATGGTCGGCTGCCTTGCCGTCATCGCGCTGTTCTTGGGAATTCTCTACACGGGAACGCTCATCGCGCGTTCGGCTCGTGACGAATTCGCCACGATGGTGGCAGGCGGGCTTACCATCGCCCTCGTGTTCCAGGCATTTCTGAACATTGCGTGTGCGATCGGCGTGTTTCCCACGACAGGCAAGCCCCTGCCTTTTATCTCGTCGGGCGGCTCATCTGTCTTGGCGTCGCTCATCATGGTGGGGCTTATCCTGTCCGTCTCGCGCGACGCGGCATCCTCCGACGAGTTCGATCGGCGCCGCTCGAGCCTGCGCGTCGTCAGGCGCGAGGACGGCGGCGACGCTTGGTCGGCGGAAAGCGCCGAGGCGGGCTCTCGCCGGGGATCGCGGGATCGCTCGTCTCTCGATGGCCGCTCGCAAAGGAGCACGTCGGCTCATAGGGATTCGCGGACGGCTGCAGGGCGGTCGTCTTATCGAAGGAGGTAGTCATATGCTCGTCGTGTTGTCGGGCGGGGGAACCGCCGGTCACATCAATCCCGCGCTTGCGCTTGCCGAGGTGCTTGAGGAGCGGGGAGTGGAAGTGCGCTTCGCGGGCACGCCACGCGGAGTCGAGTCGCGCCTTGTCCCCGAAGCGGGCATTGCGTTTCAGCCCTTCGAAGCGTCCGGATTCAATCGCAAGCACCCGCTTTCACTGGTGAAGGCGCTCAAGCTCATCTCGCACTCGACGAAAGAGGCGAAGCGCTGGTTTACCGAAATCAAGCCGAGTGTCGTTGTCGGATTCGGCGGATACGTGTCCATCCCTGTCGCACGCGCGGCCGAGCAGATGGGCATTCCTGTGGTTGTCCACGAACAGAATTCCGTCATGGGTCTTGCCAACAAGGAACTCTCCAAGAAGGCGCGCGCGGTCTGTTTGACCTACGAATGCGCGAAGGAGGGCGTCGCCATGCCCGCTTCCACGAAGGTCTGCGTGACGGGCAACCCGGTGCGCAAGAAGGTGCTTCTCGCCACGCGCGAGGAAGGGCGCCAGATGCTCGGGATTCCCGAAGACGCGCTTATGCTGCTCGTTTTCGGCGGCAGTTTGGGAGCACGCCAGCTCAATGAGGGCATCGCTGCGCTCAAGTCTCAGCTGCTCGCGCGGGAGAATCTCCACGTGGTGCATATTACGGGGCCGAAAGAACTCGAGCGCACGACTGCCGAACTTGCACTGACCGAGGAAGAAGCGAAGCGCTGGCATGTCATGGGGTATCAGAACCGCATGGGCGAGACGCTTGCCGCAACCGACGCCATCGTGTCGCGTGCGGGCGCAACCTCGCTTGCGGAGATTTCGGCGCGCGCCATTCCCGCGCTTCTCGTTCCCTATCCGCATGCGACGGCCGATCACCAGACGACCAACGCCCGCGCTTATGTTGCGGCGGGCTGTGCGGAGATGATTCCCGACGCCGAAGTGGGCACGGACAAGTTCGCGCAACTCGTCTTCTCGCTTGTCGACGACGCGGATCTTCGCGCGCGGATGACTGCGGCAGCTCGTGAGCAGAAGACTGCCGATGCGGCGGCGAAATTGGCTGATGTTGTGATGGGCGCCGCGAGTTCGGCGAGCCATGGACTACAATAGATACTTTGGAATAACGGGAAACCAACGGGTGGGATCGATCACTATGAGCACTGAACGTTTGCATTTCATCGGCGTCGGCGGCGTGGGCATGAGCGGAATCGCACATGTGGCGCATGACCAGGGAATGGTCGTCACCGGCTCCGATATCAAGGAGAGCCGCTACACCAAGCAGCTGAAAAGCTACGGCATCCCCGTGGCCATCGGCCAGGCCGCTGAGAACGTGCCTGAAGGCGACGACGTCACCGTCGTTATCTCGACGGCGATCCTCGACAACAACCCCGAGCTCGAGGAAGCGCGCCGACGCGACCTCAACATCATTCACCGTGCTCAGATGCTCGCGCGCTTAGGCGAGCGCCTCGACACGCTCGCGGTTGCGGGCACGCACGGCAAGACCACCACGTCCTCCATGCTCGCAAGCACGCTTGACGGCATGGGGCTCGACCCGACGTTCCTCATCGGCGGCATCGTCCGTTCCTACGGGACCAATGCGCATTCTGGCACGGGGAAGTACTACGTGGTGGAGGCCGACGAGTCCGACAAGTCGTTCACGTTCCTCTCTCCCGCGGGCGTCATCGTCACCAACATCGAGGCCGACCACCTCGATCACTATAAGGATTTAGGCGAGATCTTCGAGAAGTTCAAGCAGTTCATGGCATCTGTCCCCGAAGAGGGTCCGGTCGTCGTGTGCGGAGAGGAAGGGGAACTTGTTTCCGCAGCTCGCGAGGTTCATCCCCGTGCGATCACATACGGCTTGAAAGAGGATTGCGACGCGCGCGTCGTGGCTTTCGGCCCGCATGGGGTGGGTTCCTCCTTCACGCTCGAGCTTCCCGACGGCACGCGCGTCGAGGGCAAGGTCAAGCAGAATCCCGGCCTGCATAACGTGCTTAACGCTGCGGCGGTGCTCACGCTTATCTGGGCGCTCGGGCTTAACGTGGAGAAGGCGGCATGCGTTCTCGGCGATTTCGCCGGCGTACGCCGTCGCTTCGACTTGGTGGGCGAGGCTTGTGGCGTTACCGTCGTCGACGACTACGCGCACCATCCCACTGAGATCGCCGCGACCATTGCCGCTGCGAAGACACTCGATTTCAAGCGCGTTCACGTGCTCTTTCAGCCGCATCGCTATTCGCGCGCCCCGCTGTTCACCGAGGTGCTCCATGACGAGTTCGGCGCGGCGTTCGACAAGGCGGATACGGTGACCTTCATGGACGTCTATCCCGCAGGCGAGGCTCCGGTTCCCGGCGTGTCGGGAAAGACGTTCTTGAACGTCGTGCTCGACCACGAGGGGCATCCTGCGGCGAGCTACGTTCCTCGTCGCTTGGACGTCGTGCCCCACATGGCTGCCCTGGCGAAGCCGGGCGATCTGGTCATCACGATGGGCGCGGGCGACGTCACGGCGATCGGGCCGCAGCTTGTCGAGGCACTCGGCGCGGCGGACGCGGGCATGGAGGGATAACGCATGGTCGCACGTCACGCCTCGCCGCTCGAGGCGCTGCTTGTCGACGAGCGCTTCGACGGGGAAATCACCCCGCACGAACCCATGTCGCGCCACACCACCTACCATATCGGCGGGCCGGCTCGCTACTTCGTTCGCGTCCACTCCGTGAGCGCCCTTTCGCGCGTTCTCGAGGCATGCAAGGCCATGGGCGAGAAATGGTATATCGTCGGGCGGGGATCGAACCTGCTCGTCGCCGATGAAGGGGTCGACGGCGCGGTCATCGTGCTTGGGCGAGACTTCCGCAGCATGCGCTTCGACAGCGAGAAATCGCGCCTGATGCTCGGTGCGGGCGTCCCGCTTTCCTCTGCTGTGCAAGAGGCCTTCCGCCGCTCGCTTGCGGGCCTTGAGTTCGCAGTGGGCACACCGGGGTCTGTCGGCGGTGCCCTGCGGATGAACGCCGGTTCCCGCGACGAATGGCTCGGCGCCCGGGTGGAGAGTGTCACCTCGTTTTCGGTCGAAGGGGGCCTTGTGCGCCGCCTCGGCAGCGAGATCGAGTGGGGATATCGCTGCTCGTCGTTTTCGCCCGATGAGGTTCTCGTCGAGTGCGAGCTCAACATGGAACCCGCCGACCCCTTCTACATCAGGGGGAAGATGGAGGCCTCGCTCAAGCGGCGCAAGGCGACCCAACCGCTGCAGCAGCCTTCATGCGGGAGCGTTTTCAAGAATCCCGAAGGCGCTTCTGTGGGTGATTTGATCGAGCGCGCAGGGCTTAAGGGGGTCGCCGTCGGTGGTGCGCAGATCTCGGACGTTCATGCGAACTTCATTGTGAACACGGGCAACGCGACCGCTCGTGATGTATTGTCATTGATCGAACTCGTTCAGGGGAAGGTACTGGAAGCTTATGGCATCGCGCTCAAGCCGGAAGTCAAGCTCCTCGGCTTCGAATAGGCGTCCCCGAAACGCGCAGCCTTCGCGTGCGCGGACTTCCGCGCGCCCGCAGTCGTCGCGCACGCCGAGCGTGGGCTCGTTCCAGTCCGTCCAAGGCGGGCGCGCTCCCCGCTCTCGCGAGTTCAACGCGCGTCCCTCCCAGGTCGATTCGACGCGGTATCGTTCGCGAAGCGTCGGCGATATCGAACGGGCGAGCCGCGCTGAGCGCGTACGGGCAAGCTACCATCGCCACCTCGTGAAACTTGCTGCCATCCTTGGGGTGATCGCGGTTCTAGCTGCCGGCGTCGCGGTTTTGTACTTCTCGAACGTCTTTTCGATCGACGAGGTCAAAGTCGAGGGCGTCGAGCATCTCACCCAATCCGATCTGCAGGCGCTCGTGTCGGTGCCCGAGGGAGAGACGCTGCTGCGCGTCGATACGAAAGCGATCGAGGACAGCCTTTTGCGCGATGCGTGGGTGAAAAGCGTCTCATGCAATCGCGTGTTCCCCCATACGCTGCAAATCGTCGTCACCGAGCGCACGGTTGCGGCAATCGTGGAAGTTCCCACGTCGGACGCGAAATCGACCCAGCCGTGGGCGATCTCTTCGGACGGGATGTGGCTGATGGCCATTCCCGATCAGAACACGCAGCTTGGCCAGTCGCTCAACCAGCGCATTTACGACGATGTGCAAAATGTGCTCCATATCACCGATGTGCCCTACGGGACCTCGGCGGAAACGGGCACGAAGTGCACCGACGAGAACGTGAACAACGCGCTTGCCATCGTATCGGGCATGACGACCGATCTTGCCAACCAAGTGAAAAGCGTGTCCGCCACCGATGCGGAGTCCACGAAGCTCACGCTCGAGAGCGGTGTCGAGATCGCGTTCGGCCCTGCGCAAAACATTCGCGAGAAGGAACGCGTGTGCCTGCAGATTCTCAACGACAACCCGGGCAAGGTCGCCTACATCAATGTGCGCGTGGTCGATCGGCCGACGTGGCGGTCCCTGTAAATCCACCCAATAGTGGCACTTTCATGGACTCGGCGGCAGGCCAACCCCCGCGCAATTTGCAATCGGGGAGTCATCGTGTACAATAACGCAGGTAAAACTGCACCCACAGTGGGAAACGCAGCATTTTAATCGCAGCAGGTGTGGAGGATATAATGCCAAACACAATAGGTTCCGAGCATTTGGCGGTCATCAAGGTCGTCGGCGTAGGCGGCGGCGGTACCAATGCCGTGAACCGCATGGTTGAAGCGGGCGTGAAAGGCGTCGAATTCATCGCCGTCAATACCGATCGCCAGGCTTTGCTCATGTCGGACGCTGATAAGACGATCCACATCGGCGACGAGCTCACACGTGGACTCGGTGCTGGCGCGAACCCCGAAGTGGGTTGCCAAGCAGCTGAAGAGTCTCGCGCGGAAATCCGCGAGGCGCTCGCCGAGGCTGACATGGTCTTTGTTACCGCAGGTGAAGGTGGCGGCACGGGTACAGGCGCCGCTCCCATCATCGCGGAGATCGCGCGCGAGGAAATCGGCGCGCTGACCGTCGGCATCGTGACCAAGCCGTTCTCCTTCGAGGGTCGTCTGCGTCGCAACCAGGCCGATCAGGGCATCGATCTGCTCTCCCAGAAGGTCGACACGCTCATCGTCATCCCGAATGACCGTTTGCTCGAGATCGTCGACAAGAAGACGAGCATGCTCGACGCGTTCCGTATCGCCGACGATACCCTGCGCCAGGGCATTCAGGGCGTTACCGATCTCATCACCATTCCAGGCCTCATCAACCTCGACTTCGCAGACATCCGCACGGTCATGAAGGACGCGGGAACGGCCATGATGGGCATCGGCATCGCAACGGGCGAGAACCGCGCGCTCGACGCCGCCCAGCAGGCCACCAATTCCAACCTCCTCGAGGCTTCCATCGCGGGTGCTTCCCGCGTGCTGTTCTCCATTGCCGGTGGCCCCGACCTCACGTTGACCGAGGTCGACGAGGCTGCGCGCACCGTCGAGGCATGCGCCGACGAGAACGCGAACATCATTTACGGCCAGATCATCGACGAGTCGATGGGCGATCAGGTTCGCATCACCGTTATCGCCACCGGCTTCAAGATGAACGCTCCGCAGCAGTCTTCGCTCGACTTCTCGCGCAAGGACCTGTTCGCGTCGACGGACCCGACTCCTGCGCCGAGCAGCGCTCCGGTCACCTTCTCGACCACGCCGAGCGCAGGCCGCTTCGCTGACGAGGATTACATTCCCGATTTCTTGAAGCGTCAGCGCTAAGGAGGTAATCGGCTATGGTGGCATCTAGCCTGCCGTTGCCGCACCTCGCTGCCCGAACAATCGATTCGATCCCGCTATTTACCGACGACGCGTTGTATGACGCGTCGTCGGTTCGTATTGCCTTCACGGGCCGAGCGGGGGGCGCAAGCGAGGGCGACTATGCAAGCCTCAATCTAGGAACCCACGTAGGCGACGATCGCAGCGTCGTCCTTGAAAACCGGCGCACGCTCCTTCGCGCATTCGACCAGGCGAATCTTCCGCTTATCGTGCCAAACCAGGTTCACGGCGTAAACCTGGTGGACGTCGATGCGACAGACTCCGACGCGCTGTGCAGCGCTCAGACGGTTGCGGATGCGGGCGCCGACGGCCTCCTCTTATCTTGTGCCGGAGTCGCCGCTCTTCTTTGCTTCGCCGATTGTGTGCCAGTGATTATCGTGTCCCCATCAGGGCGTACAGCGGTGGTTCACGCTGGCTGGCGCGGTGCGGTGGCGCGCATCGCCTCTGCGGCATGCAAGCGCCTTGCCGCCCTCGACGAGCGCGAGTTCGGGGAAGAGGCCCCCGCGGTCGCTGCATTCAACGCCTATATCGGTCCGCATATCTGCGCGTCGTGTTTCGAAACGGGGCCCGATGTGGCGCAACGCTTTGCCGATGAGTTCGGGGCCGATTGCGTACCCGATGCACGCCACGTCGATCTGGAGAAGGCGCTTATCCTCGACTTCGAATCGGCGGGCGTTTCGCGGAATCGCATCGCCTCGGCGCACGCGTGCACGAAGTGCGAGCCCGACAGGTTCTTTTCGTATCGTGCATCGGGCGGCACGTGCGGCCGTCACGGTGCACTTGCTTTTCGCGTGAGATAAGGAGTGGCGGCAATGGGTATAGCCGAACGTTATGAAAAGGTTGAAGCTGAGCTTGCGCGGGAATGCGTTCTCGCTGGCAGGGACCCCAAGGAAGTGCGGCTCGTTGCGGTGTCCAAGACGGTTGGCATCGATGGCGTGGGACAGGCGTATGCAGCGGGCGCGCGGGATTTCGGTGAGAACCGCCCCGATCAGATCGTTCCCAAATCCCAAGCGTTTCCCGACGCACGGTGGCACTTCATCGGCAACATCCAGTCGCGCCGCATTCGCGATATCGTCGATTCCGCATCGCTGATCCACTCCGTTTACCAGGAGAAGCACGCGCGCAAGATCGAAGAGGTCGCGCGCGAGAAGGGCCTCGTCCAAGATATTCTCATCGAGGTGAACGTCTCCGGAGAGGAAAGCAAGAGCGGCGTTTCCCCCGAAGAGGCGCGCGCTCTTGTCGATGTCTGCGAAACGCTTCCCAACGTCTGTGTGCGCGGGTTCATGACGATGGCTCCGCAGGGCGATTTGGAAACCGCTTCCCGCTGCTTTGAGGGCTTAGCGGAGCTTGCGAAAGAGATCCGCTCTTCTCTTCCCGCGAAAAGCGCGGAAGCGTTCGATGAACTTTCTATGGGCATGAGCGAAGACTGGCGAGAGGCGGTTCGTGCGGGCGCTACCATAGTTCGCATTGGACGGGCGATTTTCAGCGACGCATTCTAGGGTCGCCTCCTTCCACCCTGACGTGCGTTTCCGGCACGCAACGCGGCTTGTAAACGATGCACGACAACCCACAACTGGAGCTGCCAGGAAGAAAGGAAACGGAGTTAAGACATGTTGGACGAACTCAAATCGAAACTCGGTTTCGGCGGCGATGCCGCGCGCGGTCGCTCGAACGACCGTTACGACGACTACGATGACTACGGCGACTACGAGGACGATTACTCCGAATATGCCGAGTATGCAGACGATTATGCTGACGATTCGGGAAACGATTACGATCCCTATGCGCCGGTGACCACACGCAGCGCCCGTTCGAATTCGACCATCTCGAACCTGGTGTCCATAAATGACGTGCGTGCCCATGCGCGCGGAGAGGGCTCTTCGAGCACCACTTCTACAAGCGCAAGACGCATGACGACGGCGCATACCCCGTATCGCGGTGAGCGTACCACGGTCGACAGCTCGCTGCCTCCGACGATGACGCCTGAGGGTTCGGCGGCAGTTGCGGCGGCAGCATCGCGCCCGACGCGCTCCGAGGGCCTGAACTCGCTGTTCGAGCCGACGGCGAGCGAGGCGAAACCTGCCGGCAAGCATGCGGCGACCACGCCTTCGAGCTCCCATATGGGCGTCACCTCTGGCGCAACGAGTGCTTCTGCCGCTGGTTCTCTTGGCGCGTTCACGCGTCAGCCCGCATCGTCGAGCGCTGCGGCAGCAATCGGGGAGTCGACGCAGAGGGCCGCGTCATCGGCGGCGACTGCCTCCTACGATCCCCAGTCGGCTTATGCACAGGCGCAGGGCGCCCGCTATGTGGCGAAACGCTCGTGCACGGTGCTGAAACCTGCAAGCTACGGCGAGGTCGAGAGAATCGCCCGGGCGCTCAAGGGCGGCGACGCGGTTATCCTTGCGCTTCGCAATACCCCGGACTCGCTTTCCAAACGCATTCTCGATTTCTCCTTCGGCGTATCGAGCGCGCTCGATGCCGGAGTGGAGTGCATCGGGGACAAGGTCTTCGCGATCACGAAAGGCGACGCCTTAACCGACGCAGAGAAGCTTGCCCTCCGAAACCAGGGAGTGCTGTAACGTGGTAAACAAATCGCGCATGAAGAGCGCAGCAACGGGGGAGGTCATCTCTTGCTAAGCCTGAAATACCTCATCGTGTCGTTGTCCGATGTGTACTCGATGCTCATTTTCGTATACGTCATGCTGTCGTGGTTCCCGACCAATCGAGGCATCCTTGCCGACATCAACACGGTTCTCGGCAAGATATGCGACCCGTATCTCAACCTTTTCAAGAAGTTCATTCCCCCGATTGGAGGAATGGTGGACGTGAGTCCAATCGTTGCGCTGCTTGTATTACAATTTGGTGTAAGACTGCTGATAGGCTTGCTGTAAAGATGCAAGCTCTGCTGGCGAAGGGAAGATAAATGGCTATCACCTCGGCTGAAATCCACAACCAAAGTTTTTCGATCGATCGCAAGGGCTACGACGTCGACGAAGTCGATGTGTTTCTCGAGCATGTCGCCGATGAGATTGACAACCTGAACAACCAGATCTCCGATCTGCAGGATCAACTGAACGATTCGCGCTTCGATGGTTTCGATACGCCTGCGAAGCCGATCGAGGAGGCTCCCACCGCGCCGGTCGCGCCGGCTCCGTCCGAGGACTTCTCCAAGGAACTCGACGCAGCGAACGCCCGCATCGAGGAGCTCGAGGCTCAGCTCGAAGAGAAGCAGGCAGACGGCAATGCCATCGCACAGGCGCTCATCATCGCGCAGCGCTCTGCCGACGAGATTCTCGCGAAGGCCAACAACACCGCAGCTGAAACTATTCAGGATGCGAAGGACGAGGCGCAGCGCATCATCGATCGTGCCAACAGCGACAAGCAGGACGTCATCGACGCCATCCGCAAGCTCGAGGACGATCGCGAGGACGCGCGCGAGGAATACCAGGAGCTGCTCACCGACTTCATCAATGACGCTTCCCGCAAGCTCGCCGAAATCGGCGGTGGGTTGCAAAACACTGCTGCGCCTGCGCACTACACCGACAGCACCGATGCAATGCCGCAGGTTCAGGCCCCGATCAACGCCGAGCCTGTGGCGTACTCCACGCCGCAGACGGGCAATGTCGCGGTGGCGGCTGCAACCCCCATGCCCTCCGCAGTGGAGAAGGACCTCTCGGGTTTCGGTGACGCGGACGACGACTTCACGTTCGACGAGCTCGACTAGGAAGCTGCCAAGGGCACGGTAGGATAAAGCCTCGAACGTCACAAAGGCGACTTGGGGCTTCGGCGAGTCCCCGCCGTCGCGCGCGCAGAGAGCCCACGGATAGCTCTACGAAACGACCCTGGTTCACGCCGGGGTCGTTTTACTTTCATGCTGGCAGAGCGAGTGCCTCTGTACCAACGCCCAAAAGAGAACATGCTATTCGCACTGTAGGTGGAAAAAGAAAGGCGAGTGGGTCGATAAGCCGGGTTCTGTCGTTGGGACGGCCATTTATCTCGAACGCGTGTCGCCACGCGTCTCAAGCACGCAACCCGAGCGCACGGAAGGGCAGCCGTATCGCGTTCCTATTTGCGCTTGCTCCAGATGGGGTTTACCAAGCCACGCCGTTGCCGACGCGCTGGTGCGCTCTTACCGCACCGTTTCAGCTTTTCCCCCGAAACGAGGGAGTCTTCTTTTCTGTGGCACTAATCCGTCGGGTCACCCCGCCCAGCCGTTAGCTGGCATCTTGCCCTTTGGAGCCCGGACTTTCCTCACGCCTTGCGGCGCGCGACCGTCAGGCCCACTCGCGTATAATAGTGTACCACGAGCTTGCTTGAAGTGACGGAAAGGACAAATCAACCATGGGAACTTGCGCGCTTGTCGGTGCAGTCGATTTCAACGCCGAGCATTTCAAGGCGATGGACGCTGCGGGCGCCTTCGACTTCGTTATCGCGGTTGACGCTGGGTTCGCGTCACTTGAAGCGATTGGGCGCGAGGCCGATATGGCGATTGGCGACTTCGATTCCCTCGGCTATGTCCCTCGATGCCGTCGCGTGTCGCGCCACCCGGTGAAGAAGGACAAAAGCGACATGGAGCTTGCCATGGAGAAGGCCGTCTTCTGGGACAACCAGGAGCTCTTCGTCTACGGTGCGCTCGCCAAGCGCCTTGACCACACGATTGCGAACTTACAGCTCTTTGCGCGCTACTCCGAGCGGGGAATCTATGTTACCGGCGTGGGGGATGATTTCGCGGTGCGCTGCGTTACCGGCCCGGATGTCTTTGAGCTGCCTGAGGGGCTCGACACGGGGGTTGTGTCGGTGTTCTCAGCGAACGATACGGCACGCGGTGTCATCGAGCGCGGACTGGAATATTCGCTTGACGACGAGCCGCTTTCCAATCGAACGTCGCTCGGGCTCTCGAACGAGCTTACGGGCAAGCCTGCGGCGGTAAGCGTTGAAGAGGGCACGCTCTATGTGTTCTATCCGCTTGCGGCAGTGCAAGACGTCGTGGTAACGCAAGATGATTCCGCGCCGCTGCCCTCTACCGTGTAGCGCTTATCGGCTTTTCGGCGATTGCGCGGCGGGTTTTCCCCGCTGTCGTATAATTCGCCTTGCAAACAGAGCAACCGGGGAGCTCGCAAGTGGGGAAATGCCGCGCGGCGGGCTGAGAGGAAGCGCGTTTTCGCTTCGACCCGAACACCTGATGTGGATAATGCCAACGAAGGGAGACATCATGACGAATCGTCAAGAGGATTCGCATACCCAAATCACGCAAATCGATTTCGCGCGCGCGGGGGAGATTACGCCCGCTATGCGCACGGTCGCTCAGAAGGAGGGCCGCTCGCCCGAGTTCATCCGCGAGGGCGTGGCTGCCGGGCGCATTGCCATTCCCGCGAACATCCATCACACGTCGCTTTCCCCTGAAGGTGTGGGCGAGGGGCTGCGCACGAAGGTGAACGTGAACCTGGGAATTTCCAGGGACCTTGCCGATGAGCAGGTTGAATGGGAAAAGGTCGACACCGCCCTCGAGCTTGGCGCCGAGGCGATCATGGACTTGTCGAACAGCGGGAAGACGCAGTCGTTTCGCACGCGTCTGATCGAGAAATCGCCTGCGATGATCGGCACCGTTCCCATGTACGATGCCATCGGGTATCTTGAGAAAGCCCTCATCTCCATTACCGCTGAGGACTTCCTCGACGTTGTGCGCCGTCATGCCGAAGACGGCGTCGACTTCGTCACGATTCACGCAGGCATGAATCGCCGCACCATCGAGTCGTTCAAGGAGACGGGGCGGCTTATGAACGTGGTGTCGCGCGGCGGGTCGCTCATCTTCGCGTGGATGGAGGCGACGGGTAACGAGAACCCGTTCTACGAGTACTACGACGAGGTGCTCGATATCCTGCACGAGCACGACGTGACCATCTCCCTCGGCGACGCGATGCGTCCGGGCTGCAATTACGATGCGACCGATGCGGGGCAGATCTCCGAGCTCATCGAAATCGGCAAGCTCACCAAGCGCGCCTGGGATGCCGGCGTGCAGGTCATGGTCGAGGGTCCGGGGCACATGGCGATTGACGAGATCGCGGCGAACATGAAGCTCGAGAAGCGTTTGTGCCACAATGCGCCGTTCTATGTGCTCGGCCCGCTCGTGACCGACATCGCTCCAGGATATGACCATATCACCGCAGCTATTGGCGGTGCCATCGCAGCGAGCTCGGGGGCTGACTTCCTGTGCTATGTCACTCCTGCCGAGCACCTTCGCCTGCCCGATGCCCACGATGTGCGCGAGGGTCTCGTTGCAACGAAGATCGCGGCGCACGCAGCTGACATCGCGAAGGGCATCCCTGGTGCACGCGAGCGCGATGCGCGCATGTCGGACGCTCGCCGGCGCATGGACTGGGAAGAGCAGTTCTCACTTGCGATCGACCCGGTTCGCCCGCGCAAGGTTTTCGAGAGCGCTCCTCCCGAAAACGAAGGAACCTGTACGATGTGCGGCAAGATGTGCGCCGTCCGCACGGTGAACAAGATCATGGATGGCCTGGTCATCGACCTCGACAACGAATAGCAAAACGAAGAAGGGAAACGCAATGCTTGGAGACGAGAACAACAACGAGCTGTTCGACCTTGCAGAGTTCGACCCGAAGAAAACGGCCCTGCTCGTAATCGACGAGCTTGGCGACCCAACGGGGACTCCGCTCGAGCAGACGCTTTTGCCCGCAATCGAGAACACTGCTCGCATCGCGGCAGCGGCACGGTGCGCGGGCGTCCCTGTCATCTTCACAAACGACGCTCATATTCCCGGTCTCGACCGCGAGCTGCTGCTTTGGGGCGAGCACGGAATCGCCGGTACCCCTGAAGCTCAGACCTCGCCGCTGCTCGACCCCAAGGAAGGCGATTTCACCATCGAGAAGCGCCGCTACAGCGCATTTTTCCAGACGGGCCTGCGCCTTCTTCTCGACGAACTCGGCGTCGACACGCTCATCTGCACGGGGATGGACACCAACATCTGCGTTCGACACACGCTCGCCGACGCGTACTTCAACAATTATCGCCTCATTGTCGCGGGCGACGCGACGGCGACGTTTCTCGTGGGGGATCAGGATGAGGGGCTTGCGTACTTCAAGACTTGCTATGCAGCCTGTGTCCTCTCGACCGACGACGTCGTGGCCTTGCTCGAGAAGTAGGGGGCGCTCATGAAGGCGGTTGTGAGCATAGCTGGGTCGGACTCGAGCGGCGGCGCCGGTATTCAGGCGGACATCAAGACGATCGCGGCCCACCATCTGTACGCGGAAACGGTGATCACCGCGCTCACCGCACAGAATACGCTGGGAGTGACGGGGGTGCACGAGGTGCCTGCTGCGTTCGTCTCGGAACAGATTGACGCTGTGTTCTCCGACATTCGCCCCGATGCGGTGAAGATCGGCATGGTTTCGTCAGCTGAGATCATCCGTGCGATTGCCGCCGGCCTTGATAGGTGGCATGCGGAAAACATAGTGGTCGACCCCGTCATGGTGGCGACAAGCGGCGCGCGCCTTATCGGCGAGGATGCGATCTCGGCGCTCGTCGAGGAGCTTCTTCCCCGCGCGAGCGTCATCACTCCGAACATCCCCGAGGCGCAGGTTCTCTGCGGTCGCGAGCTGTCGGACGAGCAGTCGTGCGAGCGTGCTGCGTTGGCTTTAGCCCAATCGCTGGGCGTCGACGTTTTGGTGAAGGGCGGTCATGGCACCCACGATGCCAACGATGTGCTGGCGACGCAAGAGGGCGCGATTCACTGGTTTCGTCATGAGGCGATCGCGACAAGCAATACCCATGGGACGGGCTGCACGCTCTCTTCCGCCATCGCATGCGGCCTTGCGTGTGGGCTTGCCGTTCCCGAGGCGGTCTCGGCTGCCAAGGAATACCTCACGGGTGCGCTCTCGGCGGGTCTCGATTTGGGGCAGGGAAGTGGACCGCTTGATCACATGTGGCAAAATGCCTGATGAGAGCGATGCAGCACCTATATTTCGCAAATTTCTAAAAAAATTTGCGATAAAGGGTTGACGAAATAGCGGGAGGCGCGTAATATACATTCTCGCGCTTGCGCCTTGCAAACAAGCAAGAGACGCACCGGCAGTTTAGTTGGGGTGTCGTCTAATGGCAGGACAGCGGTTTCTGGTGCCGTATGTGAGGGTTCGACTCCTTCCACCCCAGCCATTACGATTCCGAAGCGCTTATGTGGCTCCGTCGTCTAGCGGTTTAGGACGCCGCCCTCTCAAGGCGGAGGTCGAGGGTTCGAATCCCTTCGGAGCTACCAAGAAACAACAGGCCAGGGCTTGTGCCCTGGCCTTTTTCTTTCCCGAGGGGTCCCTGCTTTGTAATCCTCAGCCTGGGTTTCGACCCCGCGCGCTTCTCGCTCGCTTCGCTCGATGCCTCGGGTTCAGAGACATAATCCTCACCTCGCGCTCCGCGTCGCGCCCTGCGGCCGCAAAGCGCGAGGTCTTCCTGTCGGAGCTTCGCTATTTCACAAGATACTCGAGCAGCGCATCCTTCTCGTTGGGCACCCTCTCGTCAATGACGGCATCGAGCGCCCGCGAAAGCGCCGCGCCGACTTCCGGCCCGCGGGGAATTCCCAATCCCATGACATCGCGCCCGTCGATCGCAAGGCTTTTCAACGTGAAGGCCTCGTTCGCCGCTTGAATATCGTCAAGAATCCTCTCAAGTTCGGACGCCGCATCGATTCTGCCCGCGCAGTGGGGTGCTTGTCCTCGCGCGTCGCCACGCTTCAGGTCGCAGAGCGCATGGAAAAGTTCGACGTCGCCGTCGAGACGAGTGAGCATGCGCTTCACCGCGCGGGGAGTCGGCTCGACCACCTCATCGTGGTGCTTCACCAAAGCGAGCACGCGGTTGGCAAACGCCGGCGACATCTTGAGTCTCGACATAATGCCGCGCGCAATCGTGACGCTCACATTCGCATGTCCATAGAAGTGCCCGACGCCGTTTTCGCCGAAGAAGAAACAAGCGGGCTTGCCCATATCGTGGAATAGGGCCGCCCAACGCGCAAGGCGGTAGGGGGGCACGCCATCGACAACATGCGCCGTATGCTCGAGTACATCGTAGATGTGGTAGGGGGTATGCTGCTCGAATCCCTTCATAGCGACAAGCTCGGGCAGCACGCAGGAAAGCACATCGACGTATTTCACCAAAGCGCTTCCGGCAAAGGGAGCAGCGAGGAGCCGATCGAGCTCATGGGTGATGCGCTCTGCGGAGACGCGATAGACGATCCCCTTATTAGAGAGCATGCCAAAAAGCGTCGATTCCTCGATATCGAACCCGAGCTGTGCGGCAAAGCGACATGCGCGGAGGATCCTTAAGGCATCCTCGGAGAATCGCTTGGCGGGATCTCCTACCGCGCGGATCGTTTTCTCACGCAAATCACCGATGCCACCATAGGGGTCGAGCAATCCTCGGTCAGGGTGGAAGGCGATGGCGTTTATCGTGAAGTCCCGGCGCGCCAAGTCTTCCTCAATTGATGACACGAATTCGACGGAGCTCGGGTGGCGTGAGTCGCTATACGATCCGTCGCGCCGATAAGTGGTCACTTCGAACGCCTCGTCCCCAACGAGAATGGTGAGCGTTCCGTGGGCAACGCCGGTTTCATGCGTCCTTAAGCCAGACGCTTCGAAAAGGGTTTGCGCTTGCTGCCATGATGCGCTGGAGGCGATGTCGATATCGGAGCAGGTTCGCCCTAAAAGTGCATCTCGCACGAATCCTCCGACGAACCACGCCTCGAATCCGCCAGCTTCGAGTATGCGAACGACGCGGATTGCGGAATCGGGAAGCCGTGAGAAGGTGGCCTCGATAGTTTGCGGGATAGGATTGCCCAAAGCTTCATCGCTTATAAGGGAAGGAAAAGAGCAGCTATTATCAGGCACGGTAAAAGTTCCTTACAATATTTTGAGAAAAGGGCTTGCATCTTCGTGGAACACTCGGTAGTATACACAAGCTGCATTTGCAAGGAGGGTGCAGCCGCGAGCTATCGCGAGAGCTTTTCGAAGCTTTCAAACCCGCTCAAAACTTTTTGAAAAAAGTTCTTGACGGCAGGCGGAGGGTCGCGTAATATATCTCCTTGCGCCG
>NZ_CAKTTZ010000032.1 GCF_934617235.1 uncultured Ellagibacter sp.
GGGTAGCATTCGCCTGGCAAGGGTGGCCGGCGGTTCCGGCGATGGCCCTTGATACACCACAAATCGGGACGCGATCCTCAAGCCGTCATAAAGGGGTCCATCGAGCGAAAAAGCGTTGCACAACTCGTTCTTTTGACCACGAACTCGGGTTTGCTCGTCCCGGCGCGTCTCCTTCCCGAGAAACCTGTCGCGCGCGGCAAGTATTTGTCGCCTCCGCGCCGCGCAATTCACGCTATAGTGAACGGGAAAAACCAGCTTGTCACTGCGCGCGGCGCAAGCCCCACAGCCGGTCGCCTTATGCGCCTCAGCTCATGCGCCGCTTGAGCGCCGGCGCCGGCGTGCGCTCGCTACGCGGTGCACGAGCAAGGCAACGTCGGCGGTTCGTCGCCGAGAGGACACGCGAGTCACGAGCGCCTTCGCCGCTTCGACGCCAGGAAAGGACTTCCATGTACGAACAACGCATAAAAACGGTTCGCCGCCTGCTCGGCGAGATGGGTCTCACCCAGATGATCGTGAGCGACCCGCGCTCCATCCAATATCTCACCGGCGCTTACGTGGAGCCGGGCGAGCGTTTCCTGGCACTCGTGATCACCGAGGGGAAGGCGCCCGTCCTCTTCCTGAATCGCCTGTTCACAGCTCCGAAATCGCTTCCTTGCGAAGTGTTTTCCTTCGACGACGTGGACAATCCGCTGCCCGAAGTGGCGAAGCTCTTGCACACAGATGCGCCATGCGGCGTCGACAAGAACCTTGCCGCCCGCTTCCTCGTGCCGCTGATGGAGGCGCATGCGGCGAAGTCCTTCACCTTGGGATCGCCTGCCGTCGACGAGGCGCGAGCTATCAAAAGCGTCGAGGAACAGGCACTCATGCGCGCTGCGTCGGCGACAAACGACCAGGCCATGGCGCGCTTTTGCGAGCTTGTCCACGAGGGGGCAACCGAGCGGGAAATCGCTGAGAAGCTCGAGGGCATCTATCGCGAGCTGGGTGCTTCGGGGCATTCCTTCTCCCCCATCGTGAGCTTTGGCGCAAACGCTGCCGACCCGCACCATATGCCCGATGACACGAAGCTGAAAGCCGGCGACGTCGTGCTCTTCGACGTGGGGTGCCGTCAGGACGAGTACTGCTCGGACATGACGCGCACCTTCTTCTGGGGCGAGCCGACGACCAAGCAACGCGAAGTGTACGAGCTGGTGCGCCGCGCGAACGAGGCGGGGCGCGCGGCTGTGCACCCCGGTGCGCGCTTCTGCGACATCGACAAGGCGGCGCGCGACGTCATCGCCGAAGCCGGCTACGGCGAGTATTTCACCCATCGCTTGGGTCACCAAATCGGCCTCGACGAGCACGAGCCGGGCGACGTGTCCTCCGTTCATGACGAGAAGGTCGAGGTCGGGATGTGTTTTTCCATCGAGCCGGGAATCTATCTGCCAGGCGAGTTCGGCGTGCGCATCGAGGACCTGGTGTGCGTGACCGAAGGCGGCTGCGAGGTTCTCAACAGCTACCCCCGCGAGCTCACGGTGCTGGGAAAGAAGTAGGGGGTAAGGTTCTCCTGCGCGACGACGCCCGCCTTACTGCGCGAGGTCGACTCCTTCTGCATGAGGTCAGCCTCCTTTTGCTACACGAGGCCACCCTCTTATGTATGAAATTCGAGGGTGTCGTGGACAATTATCGTCGATATGTGAGTCGAAAGAAGCGCGACAGGAGGGATTTAGCCTGCCAGCCTTGCGTTTCCCCAGGTCAGGTTTTCTGGAGAGGAGTTATCTTAAAGAAACTCCTCACATATCGCGGCATTTTGTCCACGACGACGCCATTTCAGCGAGAAACCTCCTGAAGGGAGCTCTATGAGACAGAGGAAAAACACGGACCCCGATGCAGGCGCCATTCCTCGAACCGCGCAGACGAAGGGAGACTCTACTTCCCCGCCGCCTTTTCGGCCGCCTCCACAACGTGCGCCATGGTAACGCTCGTCGTGACGGTGCCAATGCCACCGGGAACAGGGGTGATGGCGTCGACGATGGGCTTAACCTCGTCGAAGTTCACATCGCCGCACAGCGTTCCATGCGAATCGAAGTTGATACCCACATCGAGCACCGTCTGCCCCGCGCGGAAGTATTCCTTCCCAAACGCCCGAGCGCGACCAACAGCGCAGATGACGATGTCGGCCATCTGACACAGCTCGGCCAGGTTCTCAGTACGCGAATGGCAGATGGTGACGCTCGCGTTGCGACGCAGGAGCATCATCGAGACAGGCTTGCCCACCACAAGGCTGCGTCCGATGACCACAACATGCTTTCCCACCAGGGGAATCTTGTAGAAATCGAGAATCTCGATGCACGCTTGCGCCGTGCACGGGGGGAAACCGTCGCTCGAATCGGTGAACACGGACGCGAGGGACCCAAGCGAGATGCCGTCGATGTCCTTGCCGGGCGCAAGCATGTTGCACAGCGCCTTCTCGTCGAGAAAGCTCGGGAGGGGACGAAACATCAGGCAGCCGTGCACCGTCTTGTCGTAGTTGATGGATTGCAGCGTCGCCTGCACGGCAGCTTGCGGCGCCAAGTCGTCCAAGACGTAAGGCTTAGTGGAAAGCCCCAGGCTGGCGGCGCGTTTCTTCGCCGTACGCTCATAGGACAAGTCGTCGGGCCGCTCCCCCATGCGCACGAGGGCAAGCGTGGGCTCAACGCCGCACGATTTGAGCGCCTCGATACGATCACGCAGGTCGACCGCCATATGGTCGACGACCGGTTTTCCTTTAAGCAGCGTTGCCATAATCCACCTTCACCCTTAAGGGCCCTTACTTTACGAAACTTCCTTGACAACGAAATCGAACAGCTCATCGCAGCGCCCGCGCGTTGTCTTTGCAAGGGATAATGCCTCCTCGCGGACGAGGCACGCCTTGTCGGCATCGTCCATCGAAGCCGCATTGATGAACACGTTCAGGCTTGCGCCATCGACCGCGGCGCGCGCGAACGCAGCAGAAACCCCCGCGTCCGACCTGGCCATTCGGCTTCCGAAATGCGCCAGGTAGTCCGCATGGTCAACCACGTGCGCCGCCGTGCGCATGATTTCGAGTGGCACCTCGGTCGCCCCGACAAGCGCTTGTTGGATCGCCGACTGCTTCGCCGCAAGTTCTTCCGGCGTCCCTTTCGGCATGCGATAGGCCGCCGCAAGCGGTTCGAAAGCGCGCGCGTCCTCGTCGATAAGCTCGACCAAGCGGGCGCGAAGTCCCTCGAGCTCTTCGAGATGGCTCTTGACCTCGCCCTCGACCTCGGCATACGTCTTCTTCCCCACGGTGAGGTTGCCCACCATGGACGCAAGCGCCGCGGCAAGTGCGCCAGCATAGGCCGACGCCCCACCCCCGCCGGGAACAGGCGCTGCGGACGCGAGCTCATCTATGAAACGGGTGTCTACCATAAATGTCTCTTCCTCGTTTTCGGGCCGCGAATGATTAGGATACTTAGTACGGTAACCAACCATTGTTTCAACCGTGCAACGATTACCGCAAGCGCTCGCGCGTTGCCACGCGAGCGCAGGATTGACGATAAGCGGGCAGCTTCCTAGAAAAGCCCCGTGATCTTTCCGGTCTCATCGACGTCGATTTTGAAAGCGGCAGGCGATTTGCCCAGGCCAGGCATGGTCATGATGTTGCCCGTAAGAGCGACCACGAACCCGGCACCGGCGCTCACCTTGACATCGCGCACGGTGATATGGAACCCGCGCGGCGCGCCGAGCTTGGTCTGGTTGTCGCTGAAGCTGTACTGGGTCTTCGCCATGCACACGGGCATGTCGCCGAAACCGAGCTTCTCGAGCTTGGCAAGTTCCTTGGCTGCCTTAGCCTCGAACTCCACGCCGTCGGCACGGTAGATGCGCTTGGCGATGGCCTCGATCTTCTCGCGCAGGCCCAGGTCGTCACCATAGGCGAACTCGAACGTATCGGCGCTGCGACCAGCCTCGTCGCCCTCGTTGCACAGGCGCACGACCTCATCGGCCAGCGCCAGGCCGCCCTCGCCGCCCTTGGCCCACACCTCGGAGAGCGCAACGTTCACACCCAGCTCGCGGCACTTGTCCTCGACAAGCTTCAGCTCGGCCTCGGTGTCGGAGGGGAAACGGTTGATGGCCACCACGCACGGCAGCTTGTACACCTTCGTAATGTTCTCCACATGCTGCAGCAGGTTGGGAAGACCCGCCTCCAGCGCCTCGAGATTCTCCTCGTTAAGCGCGTCTTTCGCCACACCGCCGTGGTTCTTGAGCGCGCGCACCGTCGCCACGACCACCACCGCATCGGGCTTAAGCCCCGTCAGGCGGCACTTGATGTCGAGGAACTTCTCCGCACCCAGATCAGCACCGAAGCCGGCCTCGGTGATGGCGTAGTCACCGAGCGCCAGGGCCATTCGCGTCGCCATGATGGAGTTGCATCCGTGCGCGATGTTGGCGAAGGGGCCGCCGTGGACGAACGCGGGCGTGCCCTCGAGCGTCTGCACGAGGTTCGGCTTGAGCGCGTCTTTGAGCAGCGCGGCCATCGCGCCCTCGGCGTGCAGGTCATGAGCGGTGACGGGCTGGTCGTCGTAGGTGTAGCCCACCACGATGCGACCGAGGCGCTCCTTCAGGTCAGTGATGCTCGTTGCCAGGCAGAACACGGCCATGACCTCGGACGCCACGGTGATATCGAAGCCGTCCTCGCGCGGCACGCCATTCGCTTTGCCGCCCAAGCCGTCAACGATATTGCGCAGCTGTCGGTCATTCATGTCGACGACGCGCTTCCAGGTGATCTTCCGCACATCGATACCGAGCTGGTTGCCGTTATGGATATGCGCATCGAGCATAGCCGCAAGCAGGTTGTTCGCAGCGCCGATGGCGTGGAAGTCGCCGGTGAAGTGAAGGTTGATATCTTCCATGGGAACGACCTGGGCGTATCCGCCGCCAGCCGCGCCGCCCTTGATGCCGAACACGGGCCCCAAGCTCGGTTCGCGCAGCGCCACGACGGGATTCTTGCCGCGCTTCGCGAGCGCGTCGGCCAACCCGACCGTCGTCGTGGTCTTGCCCTCACCTGCCGGCGTAGGGTTGATCGCCGTCACGAGCACAAGCTTGCCCGGAGTATGCGAATTCTCGCGCAGAAGGTTGTAGTCCACCTTCGCCTTGTACTTGCCATACATCTCGAGATACTTGTCGTCGATGCCCGCCTTCTCGGCGATTGCGTCGATGCGCTGCGGCTGTGCTGCTTGCGCGATTTCGATATCACTTTGCATGTCGACCCTTTCCGTCAGAAGCTAATTTCCCGTCTTAGCACACTCAGCATACACAAGGCGCAGCCCGACAAGCGTCAGGTCGGGCTGGACGGCGGTGATGGTACGCGAGTGCTCGGCGATGAGGGGCGCAAGCCCGCCCGTCGCGACGATAGGAGCCTCATAGCCAAGCTCCTCGATCACGCGGCGCACGAGCCCGTCGGCGCGATCGGCTTCCCCGTAGACAATGCCCACCTGCAAAGCCTCTTCCGTGTTGCGCCCGATGGCGTGATGAGGGTCGGCCAAGTCGATTGCTGCCAAGCGCGTGGCATGGGAAAACAACGCCGACGCACCCGTTTGCACGCCGGGCGCGATGATGCCACCCAGGAATCGGCCCTGCTTATCGACCACCTCGATATTGGTTGCCGTGCCGAAATCGACCACGACGACAGGCGCGCCGAACAGCTCGCGCGCGGCAACGGCGTCGGCCACGCGGTCCGAGCCGATTTCTTGAGGCCTGGGGTAGTCCGCGTCGAAAAGCGAGCCTGCCGTTTTCGCAGAGCACACGATAGTCTCGACGCCCGCCAGGTCCTTAACCGCACGCGTCCATGCCCCGGTGAGCTGGGGAACGACCGACGCAAGCGCCGCACCCGTAATGTCGCTTGCCTGGAGATTCTCAGAATGGAGCAGCGGCAGGAGCTTCACGCGCAGCTCGTCGGAAGTGTGGTCGCGGTTGGTGGCAACGCGCCACATGCGCTCGAGGCTTTCCCCCTCGTAGACGCCGATAGCCGTCTGGGTGTTCCCCACATCGATGACAAGTAACATGATTTTGACAGTCTCCCTTCGCCGCGCGCGGCAAACTCGAATTGTCTATAGTGTTAGCTGGCATGATACTACCAAGAAAAGGCGCTCGCCGACGCCGCAAACGCCGCACAGGCGCAAACGGCGACGATCGCAAGTGCCCGCAAAGAGGAACGAGGAGGAAAGGCCATGCCCGATGCGCCCGCTCGCATTCTCGTAGTTGACGACGAACCTTCCATCACGGAATTCGTCGGCTACGCGCTGCGTAAAGAAGGATTCTCCGTCGATGTGGTCGACAACGGCGAGGACGCCCTTTCCCGCGCGATGAAAAACGCCTACGACCTGTTCGTTCTCGACATCATGTTGCCGGGAATCGACGGCTACGAGCTTTGCCGCCGCCTGCGCGCTCATACTTCGTCGCCCGTGCTGTTCCTCTCCGCGCGCGACACCGAGCTCGACAAGGTCGTGGGACTCGAAATCGGCGGCGACGACTATCTCTCCAAGCCCTTCGGCGTGCGCGAGCTGATTGCGCGTGTTCGTGCCCTTCTGCGGCGCAGCCAGGGCGACGACTTCGCGAAGAACACGAGCGTCATCTCGGCAGGAGGCATCACCCTAAACGAGGACGCCCACACCGCGACCGGCGACGCAGGCGATATCGATTTGACCCCGCGCGAATTCGAGCTGCTCGCCGCGCTGATGAAAAGCGCCGGGAAGGTCGTCTCCCGCGAGGATTTGCTGCGCGACGCGTGGGGCTGGGAATACCTCACGGAGACGAAAACGGTCGACACGCACATCAAGCGCCTGCGTGATAAGATTTCGAGCGCCGGGTACGATTCCGGCCTCGTGGAAACGGTTCGCGGCTACGGATATAGGTTCAAGAAATAAAGCAACTGCAGACATATTTCGCACTTCTGGCAACGCTGTTCGCCATCCTTTCGGCGGCCTTCGCGATCGCGGTCTCGCACTTCGTGTTCGGGCTTCGGCCCCTGGCGTTCTTCCTTCTGGTGCCCGTCGCCGTT
Organism: uncultured Ellagibacter sp.; assembly: GCF_934617235.1. Lineage (GTDB taxonomy): Bacteria > Actinomycetota > Coriobacteriia > Coriobacteriales > Eggerthellaceae > Ellagibacter. Next base: position 7,034 of record NZ_CAKTTZ010000032.1, read on the forward strand.
TTCACATTCGCCTTCAGCCTGCTCATCGGGCATTTTCTTGCTGAACCGCTTGCGCGCTTGGCGGCGCGCCTTCGCGATTTCCGCACCGGCGATCCCGCGCCGGCGACCATCACCATCGATGGGCGCATCGAGGAAGTCGACCGACTCACGCTGGGCGTGAACAGGCTTTCGGAGACTATCCGCACGCAGCAGGAAAGCCTCGCCTCGCGCGAAAGCCGCGAGAGCACGTTCGTGAGCGACGTGGCGCACGAGCTGCGCACCCCGCTCACCGCGATTCGGGGCAACGCCGAGATGCTGTCCGACCCTGATTTGCCACCGTCTTTGCGCGAGAAGTTCACGGGCATCATTGTAGAAGAGAGCCGGCGCCTGTCGAACCTGGTGAACGACCTGCTTGCGCTGCAGCGCCTGGAAAACGGCAACATCGCGACCGAGTTCTCGCGCGTCGATTTGGGGCAGGTGGCACGCGAGGTGGTGGATTCGCTCTCGCCGCTTCTGCGCGAGCGACAAGCAAACTGCCAGGTCATAGGGGAAGCCCCCGACGTGCTCGGCAACCGCGATCGCCTGAAGCAAGTGGTGTTCAATCTGGTGGAGAATTCAAGCCGCTTCATCGAACCGGGCGGGCATATCACCGTCGAGCTCATGGGCGCACGGGGCAACTCCGTGCTCTCCGTGCGCGACGATGGTTGCGGCCTGGGTGACGTCGACCCGAAGCTTTTGTTCGATCGGTTCTATCGAGGCGACCCATCGCGCAACCGCGGCACCGGAGGCACGGGACTCGGCCTCGCCATCGTGAAGTCGGTCGTCGATGCGCACGACGGCACCGTCGAGGCGTTCAACCTCCCTGACGGAGGCGCCTGCTTCCTCGTGGCCATTCCCTCGATCATACAGGGCAGCGAGGCTCACTAGGCAGAATGACATTGAAAACGTAGTAGGGCGCTGCTAGAATAACCAGTGAGGACGCCCCAGCCGACTGGGCAGCGTTTTCAATAGTGTTAAGCCGGGCTACTTTGCAAGGGTTTCCCGGCTTCTTTTATTTCTAAACGCAGTTCGCCTTCACTCCTTCCTCACGAGCAGAAGCCCGATTATCCCGATGACAACCAATAGCATGTTGCATGCGGCGTTGATGGAATTTGCGTCCATGGCCAGACCTCCTAAGCGGCAGGTACTGCCCAGCGGCGAAGCGCCCCTCGCCCCGCATTGTATCAAAGGGCGACATGCCGCGAGAAGGCCTCAGGCAATGAGTGCCCTCGCGTCTCTGAAAGCTCCTGAACGCTATTTCGAAGTCTGCATCATAGGGCCCCGCATCGTGGGATACGCTATACCTCGTAAAGCACAGCGCCGCTGGTGAGGCCGCCGCCAAAGGCCACGAGAATCACCTTGTCGCCCTTCTGAATGCGCCCCGACTCGTATGCATCGGAAAGCGCCATCGGAACGCAGGCCGAAGAGGCGTTGCCGCGCTCGCCGATGGAAACCTGGAAGCGATCGAGCGAAAGCCCGCAGCGCTTGGCCGCGTATTTGATGATGCGCTCGTTTGCCTGATGGGGCACGATGAGCTTCATGTCGTCGATGTCCACGCCGGCGCGCTTGCACACCTCGTCAATGGCGCCGCCCATAGCGCTCGCTGCGAACTTGAAGATGGTCTGCCCGTGCATGAAGAGGGACTGACGCGGACGGCCGGCAGCGACGGCCTCGGCCACGCCAAGCTCCTCGTCGATGCGCGCATTGCCCGGATCGCCCGCAGCGGCAGCCTCCTTCGAGACGCCGTTCGCGTCGAAGGGCTGAGGAGAATCGAACGCGGAAGGGCAGGTGAGCGCGTTGGCGTCGTCGTCATCGTTCTTGATGAAGGTTGCCATTACACCTGTACGGTTCTCGTCCCACTCAACCACGGCAGCGCCGCCGCCATCGCCGAAAAGCACGCAAGTTGCGCGATCTTCCCAGTTGGTGATGCGGGTCAGGCGCTCGGAGCCGACCACAAGCGCACGACGAACCTTGTTGCGACGGTCGGCGCCCGCAGCGCCCGGCACGCTGGCCGCCATCATTGATTCCGCCATGCTCATCGCGTAAATGAACCCCGTGCATGCGGCGTTCACATCGAACGCGACGGCATTCACAAGCCCTAGGCGGCGACGCAGAAGCGCAGCACAGGAAGGAACCTGCACGTCAGGCGTGCAAGTGGAATACACCACAAGGTCGATGGACTCAGGGTCGATAGGGGCCTCACAATAACCGCCTTCGACAAGGCCCATCGCCTGGCGCGCGGCAGCTTCGGCCAGATCGACGTTCGTCTCCTCAACAGCGATGCGGCGGGACTTGATGCCCGTGCGCGTGGTGATCCACTCGTCGCTCGTGTCGACAAGTTGGGTAAGGTCGTCGTTCGAGACGGCAAGCGCGGGAAGAGATTTCCCGCAACCGATGATTGCGCAGCCCACTAGTCACTCCCTCATAGAAAGCGCAGGCGAAAATCGCCTGCGCATGATGGTTGCTTGTTTCCAAGCGATTATAGCACGCACCCCAAATGTGCGCGAAATGGGTATTTAGCGAACCGCGGCCTTCACAGCGCGAGCACACGCGACGGCGGCGAGAATCTTCAGCACGTCGACCACCACGAAGGGCGCCACGCCGGCAAGGAATGCCGCTTCAGGCGAAATCCCCATGACGAGCATGAGCTGCAGCCAGCCGCAGAAGTACGCAATCGCGGTGAACACGAGGCCCGCGACAATTTCGGCACCCGCATTCTTCAGGAACGAGACGAAGCCGCGCTGCTTGGAGGCGTCGGTCTTCTCGGATGTCCCCATGCGGCGACGCAGCACGTAGAGCAGTCCCACGGCAGCAGCAACGCCGAAGATGTAGCCCCACAAAAAGCCGCCGGTCGGGCCCATGAGCTTGGCGATTCCGCCGCTCATGCCGGAAAAGACCGGCAGGCCGATCGCACCGAGCGCAAGGTACAGCACGATTGCCGCGATGCATTCCTTCGGGGAGAGCACCACGATAGCGAAAGTGATGGCGAACATCTGCAACGTGAAGGGAACCGGGCCGAGCGGGACGGTAACCCATGCCGACACGGCCATGATGGCAACAGCCAGACCGACAAACGCGATCGAGCGGGTGCGCGACGCCGCGGCGGCGCCTTTTTTGACTTGTTCCACTTTCTGTACCTCTTTCGGGTCAGACGACAATAACGTTGAAACTCTAGCAGTTGACTTCGAATTCCATGGTTTGAACGCGGAATTCCACAAGAAAGCTAGCTCACGCGCAGGCTTGCCGCCCCAGAGCCTTGACGCCCCACGGTGCCGAACAACTCGCGGGACTAGGAACGAGCCCGCACGATCACGCAGGCTCGCAGCCCTCGGGACGCACGCGCAAGCCGCCTAGTACTTCGAGGCGATCTTCCCGCTCTCGACACCCTTCAAGCGGCGCATTTCGATCGCAATGAAGACACCGACCGTGAAGATGGCGAGGAAGTCCGCCACCGGCGTCGCGATATAGAGGGCGTCCAAGCCCGTGAACTGCGAGAACCAACTAGGCAACACCTCGGGCAGCCAGAACATGAGCGGCAAGAGGAACAGCACCTGGCGCGTGAGCGAGAGAATTGTCGACTTCATCGGCTGGCCGGTTGCCTGGAAGTAGTTCGAGCCCACAATCTGGAAGCCCACGAACGGAAGCATGAGCAGCTGGATCTTCAGAGCGAAGATGGTGAACTCGGCAAGCGACGCGTTCGTGATGCCGAACAGGCCCACAATCTGGTTCGGGAACAGGTGCACGAGCGCCCACATGATGACGGCGAGCGAGGTCGCGAACGCTACGCCCAGCCACAGCGTCTTGCGCACGCGAGCGATGTTCTTCGCGCCATAGTTGAAGCCGAGCAGCGGCTGGATAGCAATCGAGACGCCAACAAGCGGCATTACCGTGAACATGGCGATACGCTGCACAACGCCAATAGAGGCAAGTGCGCCCTCGGCACCGATAGCGCTCGCGCTTCCGTATTTCACCAGCAGGAAGTTCACGGCGAAGTTCACAACCGCAGCACCCGCTTGCACAGCGAAGCTCGCAAGGCCGAGCGAGAGAATGGAGCGGATGATCTTCGCGTGGGGACGCATGCAGTGCAGATGAAGCTTGAGCGGCGCATCCTTCGTGAAAATGAAGAACCACAACACCGAGATGCACGACGCAGCCTGTCCGATCAACGTGGCGTAAGCGGAACCGGCAACGCCCCAGCCAAGCTTCAGGACAAGGATGTAATTGAAGATGGTGCACACCACCGCGCCGATGACCATGGTCAGAAGCGCGCGGTTGGGGGCGCCGGCCGTGCGGATGAAGTTGTTCACGCCCATGCCGATGATCTGCAGAACGTAGCCGAAGCTTAGGATTTGGATGAACGTCGCAGCATACGGACGCACCTCGTCAGTCGCGCTCGAGAAGGTAAGGAACGCGTCGAGCAGCGGTGGGTATGCCGCGATGGCGGCGATGATGACCCAGAGCACAATGCCGAGCGTCACGGTGTTGCCAAGGCTAACCTCAGCATCCGCCTTGCGCCCTTCGCCCAAACGCAGTGCGGCAAGCGCGTTGCCGCCGTTACCGACAAGCATCGCGAGCGCCATGAACACGATCATGAGCGGAGCCGCGACCGTTGCCGCCGACAGGCCGATCTCCCCCATGGCCTGCCCGAGGAAGATGGAGTCGATCAGGTTGTACGCCGCGTTCACCAGCATGCCCAGAATTGCCGGGATGGCGAACTCGGTGATGAGTCGGGGAAGGGACGCCGTGCCCATGCGGGCCACGCGATCATCGCCCTGCGACTTGCGCGCGGGGGCCTTCGAGGAAGAGGGGGTGCTCGCCGAGGTTTCGGGAGCTGATGTTAAGGATTGGTCACTTTGTTCTTCTTGTGCCGTCATATGCATACCTCATGCTTCAATCGCCTCATTTGCCATTTTTTCGGAAACAAACAATTGTATGCATATTTGCGCCTATGAGAGAGAACCTATCACGCCTATCGAGCGAATGCGACGGCAAACGGAAGGATAAGTTGGAAGGCGGGGATTCCGAAACGGGGCACACAAAATGAAGGGTGCGCCATGGGCCGCACAACGCAGCGTGCGCCATGGTGCTCGGGCTCGTTAAAGCAGGTGCACCTCACCCGACTCGACGGCTTTCGTCTCGCCGTCCTCCAGCCGAAGGAGTAGCCGTCCCGACGCATCGACACCACAGACGACTCCCGCGCAGACAACCCCGCCCATCTGGTTGGCCATCTGAACGAATCGGCCCTCGAGCATCGAACATTCGGCAAACTCACACGAAAGCGCCTCGAAGCCATCTTCGCACCAGCGGCGATACAAGGGCTCGAACTCGCGCAGGATCGCGTCGCCCACGGCATTGATCGCGGCTTCGTGCTCGCAGGTGAATCCAAAGCCGAGGTCGGCCAGATACGCCGGCGCGTTCTTCCCGCCGACTTCCATCGCGTCCACAGGCGGCTCGACGTTCACGCCGATTCCCACGCATATCCCACCCGCGTGGACCTCCGAGGAGATGCCGGCGAGCTTGGAATAGAGGCTCTTGATGCTTGGGGCGTTCGTCTGCGGAACCGTGCGCGCGGGGAGCTCCGTGCTCAGACAGTCCTGCTTTGGAAAACAGCCCACTGGGCTGTTTTCGTCGTGCGGAACTGCGCGCGAAACTCCCCGCGCGCACGGTTCCGCTGCTTTGTCTGAGCACGGCGTATGCCCGGCAACCTCAGGAGCGGTGCCGAAAGCCGAATAATCGACCCCGAAGTCCCCTCCCACCAGCACGACGTCGTTTGGCCACTTGATGCGGATGCGACGCGCTTGCTCGGGCACAACGAGGCTCGCCAGAGCGCGGCGCACCGCAATCGCGACAACGAGCGCCAACGTGGGAAGCTCGCGCATGTCCACCTCGGGGCGCAAAAGGATTGACTCGTACATTCCGCCGCGCGGGCTCTTCCAGGCGCGACCCTGCCGCCCATAACCGCCGGTTTGGCAATATGCTCTGATGGCAAGTCCTTCTGGTTCGCCGTCTTCAATTGCGCGCTTAATCACCTCGTTGGTGGAATCCACCGATTCAAGCACCTGCAAGCGAAACACCTTGTCGAATCCTTCCTCCAAGACACCTTCTCCACGCATTATGACCGAAAGTGACGAGCAGCGCACCTTGCTCGCGTATAATGACACCCATGGAAAACCGCAGCGACATCCTTTACGAACTTTTGAACATGGGCGAAGCCATGTTGCTGGCAGGCGCCGAAGTAAGTCGCGTGGAAAGCACGCTCTCCGACGTCGGGCGCGCCTATGGGGCCTGCGCTATGAACGTCTTCGCCATCACGGCAACGCTGGTGGTCACGATGGATTTCCCCGATGGCGAGCGGCTCACGCAAACGCGGCGCATCGTCGCGCCGGGGCCCACAGACTATCGCATCGTCGCCGCCTTCCACAAACTTGGGAAGCAATGCTGCAGGAAGACCCCGAGCGTCGAAGAGCTTGCCAAGTCCATTAAGCGCTGCACCGAGCAGCCCCCCGATCGTGTGACGTTCTACCTGGGAAGCATCTTCGCCGCGTCGGGCTTTACGGTGTTCTTCGGCGGCACGGCGATCGATGCGATTTTCGCCGCGGTGTTTGCCGTGCTCATCTGCCTTTTGCAGGAGAAACTTGCGCCGCGCTGCCCCAACATGCTCATGTTCAACCTGCTGTGCTCGTTTATCGCTGGCGTGGGAACCTGCGCGACCGTTGCGTTCGTCGAGGCCGTTGCGGCTGGGATTCTCGGCGTGGACATCAGCAGCACGAACGCGCTTCAGGGTGCAAACCCGCTCATTCACCTGGACAAGATCCTCATCGGGGAAGTCATGCTGCTCATCCCCGGCATTTTCATGACGAACGCCATCCACGACATGCTCGTCGGCGACACCGTTGCCGGCACCATGCGCTTTGTAGAGACGATTCTGTGGGCGGTAGCGCTGGCAGGCGGCTTCATGACCGCCATTTTCCTGTTCGATGCGAGTCACAACGTTGGCCCTGGTCTTGAGCTTACTTGGATAGGCGTCATTGTTCAGCTCGGGGCGGCACTCTTCGGGGCCGCGGGCTTCGCGATGATCTTCCATCTTCCCCGCAAGTATCTCGCTGCCGCATCGATCGGCGGCATCCTCAGCTGGGCAATCTACCTGGCCGTCGGATGCACGGCGAGCAGCGTGTTCTTCCCCGCCCTCGTCGCGAGCGCATTCTCCGCGCTGTATTCCGAAGCGCTCGCCCAGTGGCGCGACATTCCCTCGCTCTTGTTCGTGATTCCGTCGGTCGTGCCGCTCATTCCCGGCGCTCCGCTGTATTACACGATGAGCTTCGCCGTGGCCGCCGACTGGACGCAAGTAGCAGCCTACGCGATGAGGACGGGCCAATTCGCCCTGGGAATCGCCATCGGCATGTGCGTGACCTGGCTGTTCGCAAGCCTCTTGAAGCCGCGAACGCGGTAGGGGCAACTTGGCGGGAGGCGCCTGCGAGAATGGTGCCCCTTACCGCCTGAGCGCTTCTTTCGGGTCGACGTTGCGCAGCAAGTCGGGATTCTCGAAAAGCGAGGTGCATATCAGCTCTTCGCGCGACAACTTGTTCTCCGCAAAGCCCAGCGCGTTTTCATAGAATGCGACTAAAAAGCTGTCATCAGGCGTAATGCCTGCGGCAACGTTACGATACATCGCCCGCACGAGAGCATCGCGGAAGAAACGCGCATGATTTCCAAAGGGCTCATTAGCCACATTAAAGCCCAGGTAATTCAAGTAAAGCTCCGAGAAAACCGCCACGGTTCGCGTATTTCCTTCAGCAAAGGGGTGAATCTGCCAGAGGAAAGCGACGAAATGGCAGAAACTTTTGAGCTCATCGCCGGAAAAGGTCGTGTACGCCTTCGCCACCTCACTTGCGAAAGCACCGCGCAGCGACATATCGTATGCCGCTGGATCGGCATAGAGCACGCTATCGCCGTTGAGAATCTCTTCCTGCTTCACCATGCGCTCGGTTTTGAATTGCCCAGGACGATAGACGCTTGAATCAAGGTCCTGGAAAAGATATCGGTGAATCTCGGGGAGAATCTCAGGCGCGAGGGAAAACAGACCTCGCTCGAGCAGCTCCGCAATGCGCTGACTCACAAGATCGGCTTCCGCGCTGGCCTCATCCAGACTGTTCGCGTGGTGAGCCCGCACAAGCTCGCCAGTTTCGGCAAGCGTCCTCTCTCCCTTGGTATACGACGCTGCAGCTTCACGAAGATAGCGGGAGACCGTGAGACCATCGACGTCTTGCAGGCCGATGGCGACCGCCCAATAATGCCTGCGCGAGGACTCGGAGACGTGCTCGGAGGCTTTCTTGTATTCGAAGTTGTCCAGGCTATCGGCGGTCATGGTCCCCCCTTTGGAAGTGATGGGCTCGAGGCGGACGGCACCTATAGCTTCACGGCGCGGCCGACACGTTGCTCTTCGCGAACGCTCGCGACGGGCGTGCCATCAGCGAGAATGTGGTTGGGGGAAATCTCGAGCAAAGGCTTCACCACGAAGTCGCGCTCGCAGATGCGCGGATGCGGCAGCGTGAGCACGTCGTTGTCCACCACATAGAGCTGGTAGTCCAAGATGTCGACATCGCAAGTGCGCGGTCCATTCTCGATTTCGCGCACGCGACCCAGGCTGTTCTCGATTGCGTGCAGATATTCCAGCAGCTCCTTAGGCGCCACGCCCGTGCGCATGAGCACGACAGCGTTCACGAACGGCTCCTGATCGAGATAGTAGGCAGGCTCGCTCTCGTAGTAGCTTGAAACATCGACGATTTGCGAGTCGGGAATCATGCACAGCTGGCCAATCGCATGCTCGATCTGGGCGATCTTGCCCTCGCGCTCCTCGCCCGGCTCCGCCACGAGCGCCACGTTGCAGCCCAGGCCCAGGTAGCAATAGGGGCGCAAGTCCTTCAGCGCCTTCACGGTTTCTTCCACGTTGTGGGCACGCACCACGCCCGCGCCCAGCTCGCACGCCATGAGCGCCTCGGCCGCAGATGCGCGATCGCGGTCGTGAGGATCCTCGATTCCGTAAGCCTTGCCAATGTAGCTCTTGCGCGAAACCGCGACCATCGAAGGGTAGCCCAGACGCGCAATCTCGTGGAAGTTGCGCATGAGTTCCATGGTTTGCGAGGCGGTCTTGCCGAACCCAGGGCCGGGGTCCAGGCAAACGCGATCGTGCGCAATGCCCGCCGCTTCCAGTTCTGCCGCACGTTTTGCCAGGTAATCGCGCACTTCTACCACAACGTCATCGTAGACGGGGTCATCCTGCATAGTACGCGGCTCGCCCTTCATGTGCATGACGACGAGGCCCGCATCACAAGCGCGCGCAACCTCCACCATCGCCAGATCGCGAAAGCCCGACACATCGTTAATGATGGCGGCACCCGCTTCCACGCAGGCACGTGCGACCTCGGCGTGGCGCGTATCGATGCTCACGCAGATGCCCGCCTGGGCGAGCTCGCGCACAATATCGACGGTACGCGAAAGCTCTTCTGCGACCGACACCTCAGCGGAACCGGGACGCGTGGACTCGCCGCCCACGTCGATGATCTTCGCACCCGCATCGATCATGCTCTTCGCGTGAGCGATCGCCGCGTCGTGAGTATTGTGTTCTCCCCCGTCGGAGAACGAATCGGGCGTGACATTCAAGATGCCCATCACAATGGGCATCTTGACGTCGAAGCTATACGAGGCACATTGCCAATTCACGTATGCGCTCCTTAACGTTTGCTATCCTTATCGTCTTTGCCATGGTCACCGTGATCACTATGGGCAATATCGCGGAACCCAGCCTCAAGGTCGCTCAAGATCCCATGAGGCGTGAACGCGTCGGTGTGCTTGGCCTCCACGTTGGTCGGCGCACCGTCGGGGCCGTCCACATCGTTGCCACCCATCGCGTTGCCGTTCCAATTCGGGTCGGCAAGCTTGGCGTCACGCTCGCGGGCCTCGGCCTCTTCGCGGTCCTTCTTCGCGATGATCTCATCCTCGTGCTCGAGGTACTCGCTCCAACGGTTGTCGAGAAGCGCCTGGCAGGCAGCACCATCAACCGTCTCGCGCTCCAGAAGCACGCTCGCCATGAGGTCCATCTGATCGCGATGCGAGCTCAAGATCTCGTAAGCGCGGTCGTGCGCTTCCTTCATGATGCGTGCGACCTCGTCGTCGATGCGGCGCGCCGTCTCCTCGGAGTAATCCTGCGTGTTGCCGTAGTCGCGACCGAGGAACACCTCGTGGTTGGGCTGGCCGAACACCTGCGTGCCGAGCGCTGCGGACATGCCGTACTGCGTCACCATCGCGCGCGCCATCTTCGTCGCACGCTCGAGGTCGTTGCTCGCACCCGTGGTCACGTCGTCGCAGAAGATTTCCTCCGCCACACGGCCGCCCATGAAGACCGCCAGCTCATCGAGCATCTCGCCCACGGTGTTCAGCACCTTGTCCTCCTTGGGGATGGACAGGGTGTAGCCGAGCGCGCGACCGCGGGAGATGATCGAAATCTTGTGTACCGGGTCGGCATGCGGAAGCAGATGACCCACGAGGGCATGGCCGCTCTCATGGTAGGCGATGGTGTGCTTGGTAACCTCGTCCATCACGCGGCCCTTGCGCTCGGGACCGGCGATGACGCGCTCCATCGACTCGTTCACTTCGCGCATCGTGATGATCTTCTTGCCGCGGCGCGCGGTCAGAAGCGCACTCTCGTTCATGAGGTTCATCAGGTCAGCGCCCGTGAAACCAGGTGTGAGCTGGGCGATTCTCTTCAGATCGACGTCGGAGCCGATCGGCTTGTCCTTCGCATGGACCTGCAGGATGCGCTCGCGGCCGCGCACGTCGGGAGCGTCGACCACGATCTGGCGGTCGAAGCGGCCGGGACGCAGAAGCGCCGGGTCCAAGATGTCGGCGCGGTTGGTCGCCGCGATCAGGATGACGGACTCGTTCGACTCGAAGCCGTCCATCTCGACGAGCAGCTGGTTGAGCGTCTGCTCGCGCTCGTCATGACCGCCGCCCAAACCAGCGCCGCGCTGGCGACCGACAGCGTCGATCTCGTCGATGAAGATAATGGAAGGCGCCGCGTCCTTCGCCTGCTGGAACAAGTCGCGCACGCGGGAGGCGCCCACGCCGACGAACATCTCGACGAAGTCGGAACCGGAAATGCTGAAGAAGGGCACACCGGCCTCGCCCGCAACGGCGCGCGCGAGCAGCGTCTTGCCCGTGCCCGGAGGGCCGACAAGCAGGCAGCCGCGCGGCACTTTCGCGCCCATGGACTGGTACTTCGCGGGGTTCGACAGGAAGTCCTTGATTTCCTGCATCTCCTCGACGGCCTCATCGACGCCGGCGACGTCGGAGAACTTCACGTCGGGGCGCTCCTCGGCGTTTTTCTTCGTCTTCGCCTTGCCAAAGCTCATCTGCGAGTTGTTCGCCTTCTGCATCTGATTGAAGAAGAAGAACAGAAGCGCGCCGATAAGCAGAATGGGAAGCAGGGTGCTCAGGATGCCGAGCCATTCAGAAGGAAGCGTGACCTGGTAGGACACTTCCGGATGGTCCTTCAAGAGCGCGGCGAGCGCGTCTTGACCCACAAAGGTCGAGGTGTAGCCGCGCTCGGAGCCGAGCACAGACGACTCGATGGAAGTCGTGCCCACACCTGCGGGAACGCCGCCTGCGGGAGTCTTCTTCGTGGCCATGCGGGCGTTCATCGCATCGAACGCCTTGTTGAACGCGTCGGCGGCATTCGAGCCTGCGGTGATCGCCGGGTAATACGTGCCCGTGACCTTGTAGTCGCCCGCGGAGTACACGACCTTCGTCACGCGATCCTGCTCGACTGCCTGGGTGAATTCCGACGTGATGAGGGAATCGGTGGGCGTCGAGCTCGCGTTCGACATGACCATGAACTGCTGGCCGACGAAAAACGCCACGACGAGGAACAGTATGACCGAGATGATGGTCACCCGAGGGTTCGGTTGCTGAGGGGACGATGGTTTCTTCTGTTGCGTCATGTAGAGTGAGCCTTTTCTGTTGCGTTTATCGCGAAACGGCGCCTTTTGCGGCGCCGCCTCGATGCTATTCGTAAACTTCCGGTTTAAGCACGCCGATGTAGGGTAGGTTGCGGTATCGCTCCGCGTAGTCGAGGCCGTAGCCTACGATGAACTGGTCGGGGCATTCGAAGCCGACATACGCGCAATCGACGTCCGCCTGCACCTTCGTCTTCTTGCGAAGGAGCGTGGCCACGGTAAGCGATGCGGGGTTGCGCGAGGCCAAGTTCTTCAGCAGGTACGTCAACGTGAGGCCGGAGTCGAGGATGTCCTCGGCGATGACCACGTGACGCCCCTCGATGTGCGAGGAGAGGTCCTTCAGGATGCGCACGACGCCCGAGCTCTTCACGCCGTTGCCGTACGATGAGATGGCCATGTAGTCCATTTCGCAGGGAATCTTGATCTCGCGGGCAAGGTCGGCCATGAAGATGGCGGCACCGCGCAGCACCGAGATGAGGATAATCCCGTCGTCGCCGGCTTTTTCCCTGAAGTCTTCCGTGATGGCAGCGCCGATTTCGGCGACACGGTCGTGAATCTGCTCTTCAGTGAACAGAATCTCGCTAACGTCCTTATGCACGTGCAGTCCTTTGATTCGATGCGGCAGGCGCGCCCGCCCTCTCTTCTTTAACCCGATAAGTGTAACGCAACGTCAGGCCGCAAAAGCGACGATACGGTAACGACACACAACTAAACCAGGTCGGGGAACTCCTTCACGAGCCGCTCGACGGGAAGGCCGATCACCGTGCTCTTGTAGCCGTCGATGTGCTTGACGAGCTTGGCGCCCTCGCCCTGCACCGCGTAGGCGCCCGCTTTGTCGAAGGACTCGCCGCACGCCAGGTACTCGCGGATGCGCTCGTCGGTGAGCTCGTGGAACGTAACGCGCGAGGTATCGCAGAAGGTGCGGAAGCCGAGCGAGATGTTGCCCGAGTCGTCGTCGGCCGCAAGCGCCGGGTCGACGGCCTCGGCGGACACCATCCACACCGACACCGCCGTGATCACCTCGTGGGTCGCGCCCGACAAGCGGCGCAGCATGTGCGTGGCGTCGGAGGCGCTTTTCGGCTTGCCGAAGATGTCGCCGTCTTTCACGACCATTGTGTCCGAGCCGATCACGATGAGCATGCCTTCGAAGGTAGGGTCTGCCAGGATTTCCTGCACGACCGCACCCGCCTTGCGCTCGGCGAGCTTCTTGCAAGCCTCGGGCGGATTGGAAAGAAGGTCGGGTTCGAGCGACTCGTCGACTTCCGAGGCATGCACGGTGAAGGTGACGCCCGCCTGCTCGAGCAGCTCCCGACGGCGGGGGCTCGCCGAGGCAAGCACGACGCGGAAGGGCTTTTCGGTGGGTTGCCCCTGGTTATTAGCGTTGTCGCTATTGGCGTTGTCGCTCATCTATTTCTTCCTCCTTGCGCGAAAGGCGCTCATGGGCTCCACCAGCACGCCGCGCTTGTTCGCGCTCACGGCCAGGTCGCCCTGGATATTCGTCACATAGCCGCTTTTCGGGCGCCCCTCTTCGAACGCGTCGAGCACGCCCGCCACGGCTGCCGTCTCCACCCGAGCATCGGCGCCGAGCACGCGCTGGAGCGCTCCGGTGATGGCGCGGCGGGCAACAGGGGTTGCCACCTGCCCGAACGACGGAGACAGTTTGAAGCCCTCCTGCCAATCGGGGTCGTACCCAGACGCCTCGCAGACCCAGGTGAGGTGCTTTTCCGCCGCTTCGCGGGCGAGGCCTTCCATGAAGTCGTCCTCGTCAGCGATGAGGTCCATCGTGCGGCCGAGCGTCTCTGCCAGCTGCGGGTTGCGTTCCTTCGCGCGCGGCACGATCTCGTGGCGGACGAAGGCGCGGAAGCGATCGGTGTGGGCGTTGGTGGCGTCCTCGCGCCAGAGGTTCCCCTGCGCATCGCATACGCACACCTCACCGGATTGCTCACGTTTGCGCAAGTAATCGCGCAGGTCTTCGCGTCCGACATCGAGCAGCGGGCGCGCGATGGGCCCGTTCTCGTAGCGCATTGCGCGAAAGCCGCCGGGGCCCGTGCCCACGATCGAGCGCATGTAGAAGCTCTCAATGCGGTCGTCGGCGGTGTGCGCCGTGAAGATGCGCCCACTGGAAAGCGGCGCGCCCGCATGGCGGCACAGGCTCTCGAGCGCCTCGTTCGCCGCGAGATAGCGCTCGCTGCGTGCGACCGCCTCCACGTTTCCGCCCGTGCGAGCAACTTCTCCCGCCACGTCAATATCGCACATGAACAGGGGAATCGCCAATGCGTCTGCCAGCTGGGAAACGAAGACGGCATCGGCGTCGGCATCTTCGCCGCGCAGATGATGGTTCACGTGAAGCATCGCGAGCATCCCGAGATCGCCCGCCTGCGCAAGCTCGCTGGCGGCGTAAGCAAGCGCAGTGGAGTCCGAGCCGCCCGACACCATGAGAAGTACCGGGGTCTCAGCGTCCGCCATCCCGTGCGCCGCGATGGCCGCCCGCATGCGCTCGATCACGTCCATAGCTATTCGACCTCCTCATCGATTGCGGCATCGGCAGGGTCGGCGGCGGGAGCCTCCCCGGTGGGAACTTCCTCAGCGGAGGTCTCGTCGGCGGCGCCCCCGTCGCAATTCTTCACGTCGACCTCTTCCCCGCCTTCTTTGCCCCAGCGATCGGGCGAAAGAGAATCTGCAGGCTCGAGCGCCACGATGCACTCGATGTGGTCGGTGTGCGGGAACATGTCGACCGGCTGGACCGCCACGACCGCATAGCCAAGCGAGTCGAGAAATTCCACGTCGCGCGCTTGCGTCTCGGGGTTGCAGGAGATGTAGACAATCCGCTCCGGAGCGAGTGCCGCTGCGGCACGAAGGAATTCCTCCGTCGAGCCCGCGCGCGGCGGGTCCATGAGCACGACAAGCCCGCCCGCCCGGGCGCCTTCTTCCGTCGATTCCGCGCCGAGCACGCCCTCCTTCGCGAGTTCGCACATGAAGTCAGTAGCGTCGGCGGCGACGAACTCCGCATTCTCAACGCCGTTGTGGCGGGCATTCGTCCGCGCATCGCGAACGGCCGACTCCACCGAGTCGACGCCGATCACGCGCGCCGCGCCCGACTTCGCCGCCACAAGGCCGATCGTTCCCGTGCCGCAGTATGCGTCGATTGCGACCTGGGTGCCATCGAAGTCCGCAAGCTCCATGGCGGTACGGTAGAGCACCTCCGTCTGCGTCGCGTTCACCTGGTAAAACGACTTGGACGATATGCGGAAGGACAGCCCGCACAGCTCGTCGAGGATAAACCCGGGGCCGTAGAGCACGCGCTCCTTGTCGCCTAAGATGACGTTCGTCTGGCGCTCGTTCACGTTCTGCACGACCGTGGTCACCGCAGGACAGAGGCGGATGAGCTCGCGGCAGAACGACTTTGACGAGGGGAAATCATCGCTGTTCGTGACAAGCGTGACGAGCACCTCGCCTGAGGTGTGCCCGATGCGCACCACGACATGGCGCATGAAACCCGTGCCCGTGTCCTCGCGATAAGGAGCAACGTCGTGCTTGCGCATGATGTCGCGCACCGCGAGCACGACCTTCTTCGCCGTTTCGTTCTCGATCAGGCATTTGTCCGTGGGGACCAGCTCGTGCGACCCCGCGACGTACATGCCGGTGAGAATCTCGTAGCGGGCCTGGGGACGCTTCCCCTTGCCGCCCTTCGCGCTGCGGGCATCCGCCGCCTTGCGATCGCGGGGGTCAGTCGCCTTGCGATCCTGTCCGCGCGGAGGCAACTTCTTACCTGGCGCGAAGGGGGAAATCACCTTGTTGCGATAATGGTAAGGGTCCTTCATTCCCTTGATGAGGGATATCGCCCCATCAGGCGCAAGCGGCGCGAACAGACGCTCGATGCGCAACTGCTTGTCGATGAGCTGCTTGGTGTAGGGGACGCACAGGTTCTTGCACCCGCCGCAGCGAGCGTCGACCAGGCAGGGCGAGTCGCTCGCCCCTGCGCGCCGAGCCGTGGCGCACAACGACGCCGCACGAGCATCCGTGCGCACCTTCGAGTGCTGCCGCTGGGAGCCCTTCGAAGCCGCGCCCCCGCGATCCTTCGAGTCCGCCTGGTTACGCAGCCCCGAGTCATCCCTCGAGCGTCCGCCCGGCTTCCCCGTGCTTGCTTGCGCGCGAGGGCACCCCGCGTTCTTCGAGCCCGCACCCGACTTCACACGCGTATTCGATTTTGCTTTTTTCTTCGCGTCTTCTTGACGCCGTTTCTCATGATTAGCCATGTCACTCATTGTGTCACAAGAACGCCGCGACGACGCCCTTCTCTCAGAAAACCCGCGCACACGGAAAGCGGATGGAAGAAAGCCCCCAAGCAATGCCCCCAAGTAACGCCTTTGCTACAAGACAGCTTCAAAAAAGCGACCCGTGAGAACGCGAAGGCGGGCGTGTCGTACAATGGAGCCTAGAAAACCCTGCGCCGCCAGGCGCATCAACGAGAAAGGCTCCCTTATGAACTTCATCGCCCGCTGGCTCGCAACCGCCGTCGCCGTGGCAGCCGCCGCCTGGATCGTCCCCGGCATCGACGTCATCGGCGGCGACAACGCGTGGATTATCATCGCCGTGTTCGCGCTCGTGCTCTCGCTGGTGAACATCGGATTGAAGCCCATCTTGCAGACACTGAGCCTGCCGCTCACGTTCCTCACGTTCGGCATCTTCTACCTCGTCGTGAACACGCTGCTCCTCTACATCGCGTCATGGCTCACCGACGGCCTGTTCGGCATGGGCCCGCACATCGCGACCTTCGGGAGCGCGTTTGTCGCGTCCATCGTCATCAGCATCGTGTCGTCTTTGGTGAACTCCCTCATCGGCGACAAGTAGCGCGCTGTCACACCTGCTAAGCCGCCAATTCCGCTACGCAACCGGTCGCTACACCGCCCGTCCCGCTACACCGCCGAGCGATAAATCTCCTCGGCGTCTTCCATCGTGAGCTTCTTGAAGCTGCCGAACACCTCGCCTTTGTTCTTCTTCAGCGTGGGGATCATCTTCTCGATGGCCTCGTCGATCCGGTCCTCGCCGATGCCGAGCTCGGTCAGGGTCGTCGGCATGCCGAGCGACGCGAAGAATTGGCGCGTCTCGTCGGCGGCCGAGAGCGCGTCGGCGCAGACGTCGCCCGTGGGGGCGAGCCCGAACACCTCGCGCCCGTAGTAGGCCAGGCGCGCGGGGTTCTCGGCGTGCACGTGCTCCATCCACGCGGGGAACAGGCACGCGAGCCCGGCGCCGTGGGTGATGGAGGTGTCGAAGGCCGAGAGCTCGTGCTCGAGGCCGTGGGTCGCCCAGTCCTCGCGGCGCCCGACGCCCGCGAGCCCCTGGTGGCAGAGCATCCCCGCCCACATGATGTTCGCGCGGGCCTCGTAGTCCTCGGGGTCCGCGAGCACGCGCGGTGCCTCGGCGCGCACGGTCCTCATGAGCGAGAGCGCCAGGTTGTCGGTCACGGGGACCGCGCCCACGTCGTCGAAGAAGCGCTCGAGCAGGTGGCAGAACATGTCGGTGACGCCCGCGGCCGTCTGGTACGGGGGCAGGGTGAATGTGAGCTCGGGGTTCATGAACGCGAGCTTCGGGCGCTGATGCTCGTTGCCGTAGCCCGTCTTCATGCCGAGCGCGTCGTTGCTGACCACGGTGTTCTTCGACGCCTCGCTGCCCGCCGCGGGGATGGTGAGCACCACGGCGATGGGGAGCACGTTCTCGTTGGGGCGCTTCGTGGCGAAGAGCTCCCACACGTCCCCGTCGATGCAGGCGCCGTTCGCGATCGCCTTCGCCGAGTCGACGACCGACCCGCCGCCGACGGCGAGCACCCAGTCGACGCCCTCCTCCTTGCACAGGGCCACGCCCTCCCGCACGAGCCCGATCTCGGGGTTCGGGCGCACGCCGCCGAGCTTCACGCACGCGATGCCCGCCGCGTCGAGCGACGCGCTCACGCGGTCGATGAGTCCGCTTTCCACCGCGCTGCGCCCGCCGTAGTGCAGGAGCACCTTCTTCGCGCCGCGCTCGGCGAGCTTACCGCCCACCTTCTCCTCGGCGCCCCGGCCGAAGACGAACTGCGTCGGGGACATGAACTCGAAATCAAGCATGGAAACCACCTTTCCCTGTGGCACGTCGTGGAAAATATCCCTATGACGTGCGACGTTGCCTTCTCGTTTTAGAATTGTCAAATAAGTTTGACCTCCGCGAAAGACCACTCGCGATGTGCCCATAGTATACTGAACCCATCGACCGATTCCCTGAAGGAGAGAGCAATGAATCCCGATTCCAAAACCGTACGCGGCTTGAGCATTGCCATTGTAGTACTTGCCGCGCTGGGCATTCTCAGCATCATCGTAGGGTTTGCGTTCCTCGCGTTTTTCGGCGTTGCGGCAAACGACCCCTCGCTCATCGCCGAGATCCAAAACGAGCTGAACAGCGCGCCTTACAGCTCCGGCAACTATTTCGACGACGACTACATCTATTTGGGCGGCATGTCCAGCAGCGAGATCGTCATGCTACTGAACACCGCCATCGGGGCGTCCGCCTTCTTGCTGGTTCTGGGCCTGATCTGCGTTGTCGTGCAGCTTATCGCGGGCATCAAGGGCATCAAGCACTGCGCCAACCCGAGCAAGTTCTCGAAGCTGTTCGGCTGGACGATCGCCGGCATCGTTGTCTCGGTGCTCGCCTGCGGCATCATATCGCTTGTGTTGTTCATCATCGTGGCGGTGTACGTGAACAAGATGAAGAAGCTGCCGCCCGAAGCCTTCACGCAGCAGCAAGCAGGCTTCGCGGGCGCGCAACCCTATGCCAACCAGGGCGCCTTCCAGGCACAACCCGGTTACTATCAGCAGCCCTACAATGCGCAGGCTCCTTACGGCCAGCCCGGGCAATACCCGCCCGCGCAGAGTATGCCGCAGCAGCCCTATGGCCAACCGTACGGACAGCCCTACGAGCAGCAGGTCGGGCAGCAAGCGGACGCCACTGGTCAGCCCGCCACCGGTCAGCCCGCGAATAGCCAGCCCGCAGACGACCAGCAGCTCCCCCAGGATCCCACGCGGAACAACCAGTAAATATGCAGCTCGCAAGCTGCTAAGACGGCCAAGCCAGACGAGAAGAGCCCGCATGTGCGGGCTCTTCGCATTATTGGGGATGGTGATTCTCGGGCATCCGCGGCAACCCGCAAGCGCAGGGCTCCGGGGCTCCGCGGCAACCCGCAAGCGCGCCTCGATGGCGGCAGCCGCGCAGCCGCGCGCCCCGCGCCTCGACGACAACCGTAGGCGCCCAAACCTCGCGCGCTTACGCGTTTGCGAGCGGCGAGGGCACGACGTAGACGCGCGCCGCATTCTCCTGGTCAAGGTCGTAGAGCGCCTTCGCATCGCCACCGAAGAGCTTCATGCGCGTGACCATGGTATCGGCGTTGTCTTCCTCTTCCTGCTGCTCCGAGATGAACCAGTCAAGGAACTTCATCGTACGCCAATCCTTCGCCTCCATAGCGGCATCGTAGATGTCGTTGATGGTCGACGTGATGTACTTCTCGTGCTCAAGCGCCGCCTCGAGCGGCCCAAGATGGCTCGCGAATTCCTTGTCGGGCTGGGCAATCGCGCCAAGCTTCACCTTACAGCCGTTCTCGTGCAGGTAGTTGCGGAAGATAAGCGCGTGATCCCGCTCTTCCTGAGCCTGGATCTCGTACCAGTTCGCAAAGCCGGAAAGCCCCTCTTCCTCGTAGTAGTCGGCGAACGAAAGGTAGAGATACGCCGAGTAAAACTCCTTGTTGATCTGGTCATTCAGAAGCTCGTATACCTTCTTGTCCATAACCGCCTTCTCTCTTTTCCGATGCCAATCGGCACCGATCAGGAAACAACTTCTTAATGATATTTCGTCTCATTAGTTTTTACAAGCCCTTTCGTTTCTACAAGTCCTTTCGTGTCGATTCGTCAACAGGATGCCCGCGCGCGAGTAGGGTACGTACAATAGAGCAGTTCAACCAGTATTGAAAGGCAACGTAGATGCTTCAGCTTCGCTCGATTCGCAAGGCCTATACCACCGGCAGCTTCACCCAAACCGCGCTTAACGACGTGTCCATTTCCTTCCGCGACAGCGAGTTCGTGGCGATTCTCGGACCGTCGGGGTCGGGGAAAACGACGCTGCTCAACATCATCGGCGGGCTTGACCACTACGATTCGGGCGACCTTATCATCGACGGCATCTCGACCAAGGAATACAAGGACCGCGACTGGGACACCTTCCGCAACAATCGCGTCGGGTTCGTCTTCCAGGCCTACAATCTCATCCCCCACCAAACGATTCTCGCGAACGTGGAACTCGCCCTTACGTTGTCGGGCGTCTCCCGCGCAGAGCGTCGCACCCGCGCGCTCGATGCGCTGCGAAAGGTGGGGCTCGGCGACCACGTGGACAAGAAGCCAAGCCAGCTTTCGGGCGGGCAGATGCAGCGCGTCGCAATCGCCCGAGCGCTCATCAACGACCCCGAGATCCTCTTAGCCGACGAGCCCACCGGCGCGCTCGATTCCAAGACGAGCGTGCAAATCATGGACCTCTTGACCGAAATCGCAAACGACCGGCTCGTTATCATGGTCACGCACAATCCTGACCTGGCCGAGCAATACGCGACGCGCATCGTGAACCTGGCGGACGGCGTCATTCGCAGCGATTCCGACCCCTTTGAGCCCGCACCCGAGGACATGCGCGCGAGCAAGAAGCAGGTTCGCCGCACGTCGATGAGCTTCCTCACGGCCCTCTCGCTTTCCTGGAACAACCTGCTCACGAAGAAGGGCCGCACCCTCATGACGGCCTTCGCGGGGTCGATCGGCATCATCGGCATCGCCGCGATCCTCTCGCTTGCGAACGGCGTGAACAGCTACATCGCCAACGTCGAGGAGGAAACGCTCTCCGAATACCCGCTTTCCATCGAGAACCAGGGCTTCGACATGGCAAGCCTCATGACCATGGGCATGAGCGGCCAGGGCGGTTCCTCAGGTTCCTCAGGTTCCTCAGACGACGGAAGCTCGGGCGACGACGGACAAGCCGACAGCTCGAATGACGGCACGACCGACGACACCGTCGGCGAGTCGAAGATGGTGACCGGCATGTTCGGCAGCATCGGCAGCAACGACCTCGCGAGCCTGAAAGACTACCTGGACAACGGTGACTCGGGCATCGAGCAGTACGTGAACTCCATCGAGTACGGCTACAGCATCACCCCGCAGCTGTTCAGCGCCGATGCCGAAGACGGCGTGCGGCAAGTCAATCCCGACAAGTCGTTTTCCTCCATCGGGTTTGGATCGGCCACTTCCACCAACGGTATCATGTCCTCGATGATGTCCACCAACGTCTTCTACGAGATGCCGAGCGACCCCGACCTTTACCAGGACCAATACGACGTCGTGGCGGGCACATGGCCGCAAAGCTACAACGACATCGTGCTCGTGCTCACCGCTAATGGCAAGGTGAGCGACTTCATGCTCTACACCATGGGGCTGCGCGACCACAGCGAGCTCGATGACATGGTGCGCGCGTTTGCCAACGAGGAAGAGGTCAACGCACCCGACGACTACATGACGCTTACGTACGACCAGCTCATGGGCGTGACGTTCAAGCTGGTCGAGGCCACCGACTACTACCAGTACGATTCCGACTACCACGTGTGGAAGAACAAGAGCGACGACGCCGACTACATGCGCGACCTCGTGAATTCGGCGGAAGACGTGCACATCAGCGGCATCGTGAAGCCCAAGGCGGGCGCGAAGATCACCTCCCTGCAAACCGGCTTCTACTACACAAGCGACATGGTGCACCACATCATCGACGACGCGGCCGATTCGCAAATCGTTCAAGACCAGCTGGCGGACAGCGCGACGAACGTCTTCACCGGCAAATCGTTTGTGGAAGAAGCGGACGCCGAGGACTCAAGCTTCGACATGAGCTCCCTGTTCACCATCGATGGGAACAAGCTGCAAACGGCATTCCAGATTGACCCCGACGCGCTTGCGGTCGACATGAGCTCGCTCGATTCGTCGGGCAGCACAACCGAGCTCCCCGCCACGCCTGAGATGGATCCTTCGATGTTCCAGGTCAGCAGCCAGCCTGATATCAACAAAGAAGCAATGGCGGCGCTCATGGCAACCGTCGAGAAAGACTACTTCGCCTACTACAGCGAGCAGGTCCAGCAGGGCAAGCCAGCGCCCAGCTTCAATGAATACTTCGTGACCGAACGAGCCCAGAAGCTCATAAGCGACGCGCTGCCCGGCATCATCGACACGAGCGAGATGCAAGCCGAGCTCGCCCAAAAAATTCAAACATACCTGCAAGCCACCATGGATAGCTACATGAACCAGGTGGTAAGCGCCATGCAAACGCAGATGCAAGCGGCGATGACCCAGGTCGTAGGGCAACTCTCCGCCAACATGGCCACCGCAATGCACGTGGACGAGAGCGCCTTCGCCGACGCGTTCCAGATGAACATGGATGAGAAAGAGCTCACCGAGCT
>NZ_CAKTTZ010000033.1 GCF_934617235.1 uncultured Ellagibacter sp.
CTACCTCACGCCTGTGGTGACGGTGGTTGCGTCCGTTATCGTGCTTGCTGAGCCCCTCACCTGGCAAATCGTGCTCGGTGTGGCGCTTACCGTGACCGGCCTCGTCCTGTCGGAGCGCTAAGGGGCCGTCTTTGCTATTCGAAAGGGTGCGATGTCAGGTGCCATCCGCCGCAGTACTCGCAGCGATAGATTTCGAGCCCGCGCGTCCCGCGCTCCTCGCACCATCTGCGCGCTTCTTCGGCATCGTCCCTGGTCGCATAGCGGTTTTTCTTCTCGCATGCCTTCCAGCGCATCGTGGCGTCGTGTTCGGCTTCTCGCTTTTGCTCGCGGAGCTCTTCGTTTGCGAACAGGTCGTCCAATCCCCCAAGACCGCTTTCGAGCTGGGATTTGAAGTCGGCCACTTCGCGTGCCCGCGCCGATCGCTTCTTGCTTCCCATGACTACCTCCGTGCCTGATTTTCCCTTCTCTTGGCGTTCCATTATCGCATGCTGCCCAGGCTGTCTTTGCGAAGGTTGCTCGATTTCGCTTTAGCGTGCAGTTCCCCAAGAACGCGAAACTTCTTCAAGCTGATGGCTACAGAACTGGGCAAGGACGTTTAGCTCTCGATTGTGGTAAAGAATCCGCAATATAATTTGTAATCGAAAAGTTTTGCGGTTTAAAATAGCAAAACTAATGGTTAATAAAGAGAATTGCGGTATATTAGCTGTAAATGGAGGTGGTCGCAGTGATTTACAGACCTTTATATGTAGATCAGATTATGGCTTATGTGGATGCGCCATTTGTAAAAATACTTACGGGAGTACGCCGTTGTGGTAAGTCAACGATTCTGAAAATGATTATGGAGCAGCTGAAAACGCAGCGGAACGTTCCAGATGATCGCATCGTCGGTTGCCGTTATGACTCGATGGAATATGAGGGCATGACGGCGAAGCAGATGTACACAGAGCTGAAAGAGCGCCTTTTGCCAGGGGGAAAGACATACCTTTTTCTCGACGAAGTGCAGGAAATCAAGGGTTGGGAAAGAGTCGTCAATTCACTGGCTTCAGACTTCGATGTGGACCTGTATGTGACAGGTTCAAACTCCCGCATGATGTCCTCTGAGATCTCGACTTATCTGACGGGACGGTACGTGTCTTTTCGCATCTTCACCTTGTCGTTTGGCGAATATCTGCTGTTCAAAAGCCAATATTCTGAAGTCGGAGAGCCGAAATCCGAGCTTGCGAACTATGTGCGTTTGGGCGGTTTTCCGGCAACGCACTTGCAGGCATATTCTCAGGATGAGGTCTATACCATCGTGCGGGACATTTACAATTCCACGGTTTTCTCGGATATCGTGAAACGCAATCAGGTGAGAAAAATTGACCAGCTTGAGCGTGTGGTCAAATACACCTTTAACAATATCGGCAATACTTTTTCGGCGAAATCCATTTCGGATTATCTGAAGGCAGAGCACCGTTCGCTCGATAACGAAACGGTTTGTAACTACTTGGAGAAACTGGAAAACGCGTACCTGCTTCACCGCTGCTCCCGCTTTGACTTGCAGGGCAAGGAAATCCTGAAAACGAAGGAAAAGTTCTATCTTGCGGATACAGCCCTGCGATACAGCGTTCTCGGCTACAACGCCGACAGCGTGGCATCCAGCCTTGAGAATGTCGTGTACCTGGAGCTTTGTCGCAGAGGATATACCGTCCATGTCGGCAAATTCGGTAGCGGAGAAATCGACTTTGTGGCAGTTCGGCAAAATGAAAAGATCTATGTGCAGGTGACGCAGGAGCTTCGTTCTCCGAAAACTGAAAAACGGGAATACGATCGCTTGCTGGAGATTCACGACAACTATCCCAAGTATGTTCTCACGACGGATGAGTTTACGGGAGGGAACTACGAAGGCATCAAGACGATGCACATAGCGGACTTCCTGCTAAGCTCTGAGTATTAAACGATGGGTCGTGAAATGCTCGCTTGGAGACAGGCGAGCATTTTGCTTTTCTTGAGGGGACACAGCAAAAAAGAAAAGCCGCTTCTTATTGCGGCTCATGCGGCGAGCTATTTTGGCAGCCCTCGGGAGAGTTGGTACGGTCCCGAGGGCTGCCAGAGGCTATTCCCCGAGTTTGGACTTGAATTTCCAGTAGCCCAGATCCTTCGCGATTTCGGTGCCTTCCTCGTTGGCCTCGCCCAGCCACACCTGGATGGTCTCGATGCGGATGGTCTCCTTGAAGCCAGTCGGGTCGACCTCGATGCGCTCGTCGAACAGGTTGCCCGGCGTGAGGAAGCGGGACACGCGCGCGAGGGCATCGTTGAGGTTGTCGAACGTGTAGGTGTACACCGCATCCGTTCCATGAAATTCCTTGATGCGAACCATGTAAGTCATCACGTGCCCCTTTCGTGCGCTGCGTTGCGCGTTGCTGCTGATTAGAAGCCGACACAACATCGGCTTCGCCCATTATACCCTTGCGGGCGCTTTGCGGCTGACTCAGCTCGCCTTCGCTTCCCGCCACGCGCACACCAGCTCGCGCGCTGCCGCCGCCGGATCGCTTGCGCCGCAGACGGCGGACACGACGAAGAACCCATCGACACCCGTTTGCGCCACAAGGGGGATGTCGGCTACCTTCACTCCCCCGCCGACCACGATGGGAACGGGGCTTGCGATAGCGAGTTCGCGCAGGTCATCGATGCTTTTCGTGATGATGGTGCCGTCGGCGGCCAGTCCGCAGTCGCGCTTGGTCGGCGTTTCGTGCAGGGGCCCGACGCCCAGGTAGTCCACAAGGCTCATGTCCGCAGTCTTCACGTACTCGAGCATCTCGTCCGCGCGCGCGGAAAGTCCTACGACCGCATCGGGACCGAGGAGCTTGCGGCATGCCTCGACGGGAACATCGGACTGCCCGACGTGCACGCCGTCGACCTTCACGCCCGCTTCCCGCGCGGCGAAGGCCACGTCGAGCCTGTCGTCGATGAGCAGCGCGACCTTCTCGCTCGCGTCCGCGCGCTCGATGGCGCGAGCCGTCTCGTCGGCGCAGGCCATGAGCTCGCGCGCCGAGCACACCTTCGAGCGCACCTGCACACAGGTGAAGCCAGCCGCAAGTGCTGCCGAGATGACATCGCCCACGGGGCGGCCGCACGTGTTTTCCGGGCCAATGACCAGGTAGGATGAAATATCAAGCGCATCTCTCATGCCCATGCGAGCACCTCCTTGCTCGTGTTAGCGGCGAGCTTGTCGCCCAGGTTGTCGCTGCCGTTCGCGTTTCCCTCGGCGCCTTCGCCGTTCGCGCCGTTTGATTCCTTCGCGCCCTCGCTATCCAGAAGGGCGTTTACGCGCGCCACTTTCTCGTCCATCATGTGGGAGAAGCCGGGGCGCACGTCGGCTTTCAGAATGACCTCGGTGCGAATGCCCTTCTCGGCAAGCACGAACGTCGCGTCGCGCACGACGCGCATGACCTCGTCCCATTCGCCCTCGATCTCGGTGAACATGGAATAGGTCCTGTTCGGAAGGCCCGACTCGCGGATGACCTTCACGACCTCGGCGACCTCGGAGGACAGTTCGTCTCCCACGCCGAAAGGCGCGATTGCCACGGCGATGAGCGTGTTCATGCTAAGCCTCCTCGATGCGCAGCGGGTTGTTTGCGATATCGTCGGGCGTCGCGCGGTAGAGCTCGTCGATGAAGGCGACCTTGAAGCTCGCGGGCGCATCCGCCGCAGCTGCCGCGCGCGTTCCTGCCACGTTGTAGTGCGCGACGGCGGCAAGCGCCGCGGTGAAGGGGTCGGTTTGCGTGGCGTAGACCGCAACCACGCCGCCAAGGGAGCAGCCGAAGCCCGTCACTTTGCCCATAAGCGCGCTTCCTCCCGTGGAATATGCCACAGTCGACCCGTCGGTGACCAGGTCGGACTCGCCCGAGACAGCCGCCGCGCCGCCCGTGTAGCGCGCAAGGGCCACGGCTGCGTCGCGTGCGGCCTCCACCGTGTCGGTGGTGTCGACGCCGCGGGCACGGGAGAGTTCGCCGGCGTCGCCTTCCAGATCCCAAAGGCCTGCAAGCGCGATGATTTCGGAAGCGTTGCCGCGCACGATTGCGGGCTTGTAGGGCTTAAAGCCGCGCAGAAGCTCGGTGCGCAGGCTGCCGATGCCGATGCCGACCGGATCGAGCACCCAGGGCTTGCCCGCTGCGTGCGCTGCTGCTGCCGTGCGGGGAAGCGTCTCCTCGTATACGGGAAGCAGCGTTCCCATGTTGATGTAGACGGCGCCACCCGCTGCGACGAGGCATTCGCCCTCGTCAGGCAGGTAGACCATGGCTGCCGATCCGCCGACGGCAAGCTGCGCGTTCGCCACGAAGTCGATGGTCACGCTGTTGGTAATCGACCCCGCCATGGGATTGTTCGCGCGCACCTTGCTCGCCGCTTCTACGATTCCGCTTTGCAACTGGTTCATCTCAATCATGCGCATTCCTTTCAAGGACCCGCCCCGTCTGCGGAGCATGGCATAAAAATGGGACGCCAGCATAAGCGGGCGCCCCAGATAGAACCTGAGATGCTCCCTACGCCAGCACTAACTGACAGGTTCAAAGGGTTAGGCTTGCGCCCTCTCAGCCTCATCGTGCGTTTTGCCGCGGAATGAGGCACCCCTGCATCGAACTTGCTGGGGCAATGGTACACCTAAGTTGGCCGTCGTGCGCGTACATGTCGGGCGACGGCTATCTTCCAGGAGGCGGTGCAGGGGGGTTGCCGGTCGCAGCTTCGCTCTGCCTTGCGCCCGCCCCACGTGTGCCCGATTGCTTTCCGTCCTCGTTTTCCGCCTGCGAGGCCCCTGCCCCACTTTCGGTCCCTGCTGCTTGGTTTCCGCTCGCTTCTCGACTTCCCGCCTCCGCCCGCTAGCCTCCGCTCGCTTTTGCGCGCGCAACTTGGTATCATCTCTTTCGCTAAAACCTCACGTGGACTTTTTGGGCGCGCGCGGCAAGAAGGCTTCTTCCTCGAAGGAATGGCGACGGGAAGCCGTCTTCTCCTTTGGCCTTGCGACGCGTCACTTTTCGCCACGTAACCGAACGCTCGGTTGCGTGGTTTTTCTTCTCGCTCCTCGGGCGCCGATGTGCAAAAGGAGCTCATGGTGAAAACGAACGACATGCCTGCCGCGATGTCGGTGGCGAACGCGACTGCCCCAAGCGAGGCCGCCCCAAGCGAAGCGACCAAAGTGCGCGCAATAGCGACGCTCGAAGTGTTTCTCGGCGGTGCGAGTTATGGCTTCATGGCGACTTCCTACAAACTTTCTTACGCCGCGGGGTTCACTTCAAATCAAGTCGTCGCAGGTCAAGGATGGTTCGGTCTCATCCTATTCGCAATAGCCTTCGCGGTATCGATGGCGCGCGGAAAACGCTGGCAGCGCGTCGGTGCTCGCTCGGCACTTTCACTCATGGGGCTGGGATGCATCACCTGCTGCACCTCGATCCTCTACTGCTATGCGATGAGCGTTCTTCCCGTTTCGGTGGCGCTCACGCTTTTGTTCCAGTTCACCTGGATCGGCACGGTACTTCAGATCATCTTGACGCGCAAACCGCCTGCGCTCTCCCAGGTCATCGCGGCTGCGGTCGTCGTTGTCGGGACCGTGTTCGCGAGCGGCGTCTACAAAACGGGCATTGCGGGCTACGATCCGCTGGGGCTTGCGTGCGGCTTTGGCGCGGCCATCAGCTGCGCGTGCTTCGTGACGTTTTCCGGGAGAGTGCAGGCTCCCTGCTCGAACGAGCAGCGCGGGATGATTGTGTGCGCGGGCGTGGTCATCGCGTCGCACGTGGTGTGCCCCGACTTCATCGTTTCCGGTGTGCTGCTCGACGGCTTCGCTCCATATGCGTTCGTCTGCGGGCTGTTTGGCATGACGCTGCCGGTTCTGCTGTTCGGCTTGGGGACGCCGCACCTGACGCCTGGCATGTCGACCATCATGACCTCGGCGGAGCTGCCGGCGGGCCTTCTCCTCGCCATGGTTGTGCTCGGGGAGCCGATTTCCGCTGTTGAATGGCTCGGTGTGGCGATTATTCTCGCTGGAGTCTGCGTCGCGCAGGTTCGCCTCGGGAAGCGCAAGGTGACGAGGCCGCCTTCGACCGACTAGCGGAGCCTGAAAGAAGGATGAATCCCCCGACCTCTGCCCCATCAACAATTTATTTCTTAAATAGAACAATAATGGGGATTTCCAATTCTGCGAACAGGTTCCTAATGGCTGGAAATCTCATCAGGAAAGCCGCCCGAGGGCGGCTTTCCTGCGATGCTCGATATTGGCTTTCGGAATCGGTTTCGGCTTAGAAGTTTTCAGCCGAAATCTCGAAGAATGCCTGCGGATGGTTGCAGACGGGGCACACATCCGGAGCCTTCGTGCCTACGACAATGTGGCCGCAATTGCGGCATTCCCACACCTTGACCTCGCTCTTTTCAAACACAGCGGCGGTTTCAACGTTGCGCAGCAGCGCGCGGTAACGCTCTTCGTGGTGCTTCTCGATGGCGCCAACCTGACGGAACTTTTCGGCGAGCTCGGGGAAGCCCTCTTCATCAGCCGTCTTGGCGAACTCGTCGTACATGTCGGTCCACTCGAAGTTCTCGCCATCGGCCGCAGCGGCAAGGTTTTCCGCCGTGTCGCCAATGCCTTCGAGCTCGCGGAACCACATCTTGGCGTGGTATTGCTCGTTCGCCGAAGTCTTACGGAAGATTTCGGCGATCTGCTCGTAGCCTTCATTCTTCGCGACCGACGCGAAGTACGTGTATTTATTGGTCGCCTGCGACTCGCCAGCGAAAGCAGCTTGCAGGTTTTTCTCGGTTTGGGTTCCAGCGTATTTGGACATGTTGAATCCCCCTTCTTGGATTTCCGGCCGTGGGCCCATCGCCCGTGGCGTATACCGCAAATGCTACACCGCCTCAATACGAATTGGTAGGTGTTACCCTATCTGTTTCCGAATGTTTGGATTTTGTACATAGCGTTAAAGTGACCGCGTAGGAACGAGAAAGCTCGCGGACTTTTCCCATCAGGTTTGAGAAAGGTCCGGGGGTCTTTCGGCCGATTAGCAGCGCTCGGGAGTGAGAGACGGAGCGCCCGGCCCTTATCTCATTCCCCTGCCTGTACAATATTGACGATAGTTTGCAAAAATAAGCAGGAATCTACCAAATATTTAGCGAATTATTCCCCAAATAGGACGATAGTGGGGATTATCTTTGGACAAATAGGCTGATAATCTGTCAAGTAGACGATTTCTGCACAACTTATCGTCGTTTTTGTACAGTGGTCATCCCGAACCGCGAAGCAGCTTCCCCGACTTCGGGCGCCGCGCCTGCTCGAATCCCCCACCGGCAAGGAGGTTCCCATGCTCGAAACCGAACGGTTCATACTGCGTCCCTGGTGCGACGCCGATGCGCCGACGCTTTTCCGCTGGGCAAGCGACCCGCGGGTGGGACCTCCCGCCAACTGGGCGCCGTACGTGAGCGTCGAGCACGCCCGCGAGGTTCTCCACGCCGTGTATTGCGCACCCGACACCTTCGCCATCTGCGCAAAGCGCCCCGAGGAATTCGACGGGGCCGCCATCGCGCGCATCGAGGGCGCGGCCGACTTCGGTGACATGACACGCGGGTTTTCGGGCCGTGCATTCTTACGTGAGCGCAAGAAGGTGGCTTCGGCCCCGTTGAACCCCATCGGCAGCATCAGGTTCGTCAAGCCCGACCATGCCAACTGTGCTATCGAGGACAACGATCGGGAAATGGGAATCTGGCTGGGGGCTCCCTTTTGGGGCTTCGGAATCGCCCCCGAAGTGGCGAGCGCGATGCTGCGCTACGGATTCGGCGAGCGCGGGTTTTCCGCAATCTGGGTTTGCAACTTCGTGGAAAATGCGACATCTGCCCGCGCGAAGGACAAGCTCGGCTTCGAGCTTGTGCGCCTCGAGGAGGCGACCAACCCTGTCACGGGAGTGGTGCGCACGCAGCAAGTCTCGGTACTCACGAAAAGCTCATGGGAGGGCATGCAGAAGGCAACCGAGTAAATTGGCTCATTCGCAAGCCGCTCTGTTCTACGCCGTCGCACAAAGTAAAAGGGGCAGCCCAATCGCGTCGAAGGCGATGGGCTGCCCCTTTTTCAGGTTCGCCAGCGGGAAGAGTTCGTCGCTGGCGAACGATTAGTTTCGGTTCCTAATAGCTTACGGACGCTTGGAGCCGCAGTTGCCACAGAACGCACCCGTGTTCTCGGCGCCGCAGGAGCACGTCCAGCTGCCGGCGGGCGCGGGCTTGGGCGACCCGCAGTTGCTGCAGAACTTGCCCGTGTTCTCGGCGCCGCAGGAGCACGTCCAGCTGCCGGCGGGCGCGGGCTTGGGCGACCCGCAGTTGCTGCAGAACTTGCCCGTATTCTGCGCGCCGCATGAGCAGGTCCAGCCGCCCTCGCCGTTCCCGTTGCCGCCGCCGTTGCCGGTAGCAAAGCCGCCACCTGCGGCAACGTTGTACTGGCTTTGCGGCGTGCCGCCACCGCCCTGCTGGTTGAAGAGGCTGCCGGCGTTCATGCCGCCTGCCATGTTCGCCATGCTCATGCCCATGAACCCTGCCATGGCGCCCGATTCGTTCGCGGCTGCCGTGCGCATCGCGTCGGACTGAGCAGCGGCGATGTTGGCGGCTGCCATAGCCGGATCGCGCATGACCGCGGCCTTCTGCAGGTCCTTGATCATCCGCTCGTCCTCTTCGGACGCGGCGATGGTGTTCACGCCGAAGGAAGCCACCTCGATGCCGCGCAGGTCGGCCCACTTCTCGGAAAGCACTTCGTTTAGGGCGTCGGCGAGCTCGGTGGTGTGCGCGGGCACGGCGGAGTAGCGCACGCCCATGGCGGAAATCTTCGCGAAGGCGGGCTGCAGCGCCGTCAGAAGCTCGCTTTTCAGCTGCGAGTCGATCTTGTCGCGCGTGTAGGGCTCTTCCACGTTGCCGCACACGTTCTTGTAGAACAGCAGCGGGTCGGTGATCTTGTAGGAATACTCGCCGTTGCAGCGCACCGAAATGTCCACGTCAAGGCCGATGTTCGCATCGACAACGCGGAAGGGAACCGGCGTTGCCGTGCCGTACTTGTTGCCGATGATCTCCTTCTTGTTGAAGAAGTACACGCGCTGGTCTTTGCCCGTGTCGCCGCCGAAGGTGAAGCGGCCGCCCACGCGCTCAAATGCCGTCTTGATTCGGTCGGTGATCTTGTCGTCGCCGAAGAACAGGCTCGGCTCGCTCGAGTTGTCGAACACGAACTCGCCAGGCTCGCCGCATGCGTCGACGATTGCGCCCTGCTCGACGATGATCATGTACTGGCCGTCGGCCACGGCGATAATCGAGCCGTCGGAGATGATGTTGCTCTCGCCTTTGGTGTTCGAGGAGCGGCCCTTGTCGGAGGTGCGCTTCGTGCCCTTGACCACCAGCGTGTCGGCGTCAAGCGCGTCGCAGTAGAAATAGTCGCGCCAAGAGTCGGCAAGTACGCCGCCCAGGGCACCCGCGCCCGCTTTCAGAAGACCCATGATCGTTTCCTTTCCCTCGTTTTGCCTGTTAGATTATTTGCTCGGGGCACACGTCCGAAGCCGCGTGCCCCGTAGTTGCCGCTAGTCGTCGTCCTTGTTGATGCGCACGCGCGTGATGTGGGTCGTCACGTACCGGTCATTGGAGCCGGTGAGCGTGAGCCCTTCCATCGTGATGTAGCCCCTCGCGTCGGTTTGCTCGCGGGCCGTCTTCATCTGGTTGTAGAAGGCGATGCACACGAAGGTTGCGATAGCGAGCGGGATTCCGAAGTCGACAAGCACGCTCGTGAGCTCGTCGTCGAACTGGAACACCGACACGTCAAGCCCAATCAAGATCGCCATGCAAACGAGGAAGATCCCCAAAAACCACAGCACCACCTTCAAAGGCGATACCGGCAAGTCGCCGATGAAGCGCCCCGTCTGGCCGTTCATGGCGAACAGGAAGTCCTCGTCTTTGTAGAGCGTGTGCAGCATCCATACGGGGAAAAGCGCTTGCGAAAGCCCCGTGATCTCGCCGTTCGTGTTGATCGACTCCTGCGTGACGTCGTCATAGCCGGTCACGGTGGCCTGCAGCTCGTCTTCCAAGCTGCCCTTCATGCGCCGCACGGCGCGCGGCTGGCATGCGTCGGCTTCCTGGTCATAGCGCTCGGCCAGATACCCCGGCAGGTACGCCACGGAGAACGGCACGAGCTCGTCGAAGTCGAACGGCTCGATCGCGTCCATGTGCGCGTCGGGCATCTTCGCGGAGCCATCGGCAGGAATGCGCTCGAAATCAAGCGTTCCCTCGCGATAAGCCTCGTAGACATCGGTTTCGGTAACTTCCTCATCGCCCGAGGTGTAGATGCGGATGTTCTTGCATTCGTAGGTTGCGCTTCCCTCGGCGTTCCCATCGTAGAGCCAAAACGGCACGTAGACGCCTTGCATGTGCGCGATGCGGTTGCTCTGCACGAATTCCTTGGGAAGGAACTTCTTGCCCTTGTAATACGAGGCGAGTGCTGAGGTTGCCTCTTCTTTGCTCACCTTGAAGGGGATGATGAAGTCGGGCTTGGCTTCGTTTGCGAAGGTGCCGGGCACGACGGCGGGGTTTCCGCAATACGGGCACTCCGAGACCGCCGTGGTCGCATCGACCGTGACTGCGGCGCCGCAGGAGGAGCACATGAAAGAGCGCATGCCCTCGCGCTCGTCCTCGTTCCACGAGGCGCGCGAAAGGTACGCCTGGATGGGGTCGCTCGCGCTTGCGGAGACCTCCTTCGCGGCGGAAATCGTCTCGTTTGTGAGCACCGATGCCGCGCCCGCCGCCTCGTCGCCCATCCGCTCGAAGTCGCTTCGCTCCCCCGCTTCAGCACGCTCGGTGTCGACCTGGGCTTTCGCGTCGGCTTTCTGCTGCTTGGCGGCGTAGGCAGCCTCGACCTCGGCGGGCGTGAAGGCTCCGCCACAGTAGTCGCAGTGCAGCTTCCCGTCGGCTCCTTCGAAGTGCAAGGGACCCATGCATGAAGGGCACTGGTAGTTTACCGATTCAGTTGCCATTGGCTGACCTCCGACGTAGGCGGCTGCAGATTCATTGTTCGCCCCCATGATACTTTATGCGCACCCTTCCGCGCGGTTTTATCATCGATTTCACTGTGCCATGCGGCCAAAAAAACGCGGCTCGGTTGGCCGTGCGGTTATTGCGTTGGAGGCTCGCAGCCCTCGACGAACGACCGCTTAAACCCCATAGTTCTGCGCATCGTGCATATTCCAACCCTAAAAGTTCTGCGCATCGTGCTATTCTTCAATAGATAAGTTCTGCGCATCGTGCAAATACGGAGGAACAATGCTGAAACGCAAGGCATATGAAAAGCTCCTCGAATGGAAGCATGCAAGCTCGGGGGCTACCGCGCTCCTCATCGAAGGCGCTCGTCGCGTGGGGAAAAGCACCCTCGTCAAGGAGTTCGGCGAAAGCGAGTACAAAAGCTGCCTCATCGTGGACTTTTTCCAAGCGCCTGATGAAGTTCGGGGCTACTTTTCGGATTACCGTGCCGACCTTGACACGCTCTTTCTCTATCTTTCGACGTTTTATGGCGTTGAGTTGCATGAGCGGAATACCCTCATCGTTTTCGATGAGGTTCAGATGTGCCCATCTGCTCGGGGTCTCATCAAATATCTTGTCGCAGATGGCCGCTACGACTACATCGAGACAGGGTCGTTGCTATCTATAAAGCAAAATGTTTCGGACATCGTGATTCCCTCAGAGGAAGAAGCATTCGAGCTCGGTCCCCTCGATTTTGAGGAATTTCTTTGGGCTATGGGGGAACGCCAACTAGCCGATCTCATCAAAAGCCAATTCGACAAGCTGAAGCCCCTCCCCGATATGCTCCATCGCAAGGCGTCAGGGCTGCTGAGAGAATACATGCTTGTTGGAGGTATGCCGAAGCCCGTGGGCGTCTATGCTGCTCAAAGGAGCTTTGCCGCAGTTGACAAGGAAAAAAGGCGCATTTTAACGCTCTACCGAAACGATGTGGCGAGGTTCGCTCGAGGATACGAGTTCAAGGTTGTATCGATCCTCGACGGCATTCCCGGGCAATTGTCGAAGCACGAGAAAAAGTTCACCTTAAGTTCGATTAGCAAGAGTGCGCGCATGCGTACTTATGAAGAGGCGTTTTTCTGGTTGGCTGATGCTCGCATTGCGAACCTGTGCTATGCGTCTTGCGATCCAAGCGTGGGCCTTTCGCTGAGCTTGGACCAGACGTCGCTTAAGTGCTACATGGCGGACACAGGGCTTCTCGTCAGCCTCGCCTTCGCAGATGACCTGGGCATCGAGGAAAACGTTTACCGAACGGTGCTTCGCGGGGAAATTGGGATCAACGAGGGGATGCTCACGGAAAACATCGTCGCTCAGATGCTCGTCGCGGGCGGGCATAATCTGTTCTTCTACTCCCAGTCGGGGAAAGCCGAGGGTGAAGAGAGGATGGAAATCGACTTCTTGATTCAAAAGCCCTATTCGAACGCTGCGAGCAAGCCGAGGATCTCTCCAATCGAGGTGAAGTCTCCCAGGCAATACGGAACGACGTCTCTCGATCGATTCAAGAAGAGATTCGATAAGAAAATCGGTACCCAGTATGTTTTGCATCCGAAGCAAATGAAGGTCGAGCAGGATCGGGTGTATCTCCCGCTGTACATGGGCTTTTGCCTGTAGCTCGCTCGGCTCCCCTGTCCGCTGTGCCATGCGGCCAAAAAAACGCGGCTCGGTTGGCCGCGCGGCCATCGTTTGATAGGGCGCTCAGGGTATACTGGATAAAAGGGGATCGTGCGAGGCGGAAAAGGAGCTCGGATGGGCCGTGCAGGCGGAACAGACCCGCTCAAAGGGCGGATAGTGGCGTCGTGGGCCATCTTCGCCCTTGCTCTTGGGGCCGTGCTCGCCGTCGTTCAGCTGGTCTCGGAGGCGGAAATCCGCTTCTTCGGTCTTCCGGGAAATGGCCCGTCGAGCACGGCGGGGCTGATGATTTTAGCGGGCTCGGGCTGCGTCGCCTGGGGGTTTTCTGTACATTTGCGCTGCTCGGACGTAAAGATCAGGGGCAACTTGAAGATAGTTGCGGCGCTTCTTGCCGCCTGGCTTTTGGACGTGCTGCTGAAATACCCCGTGAAAAGCGATCTCGCTGCCTCTATTATGTGGTATTTCTACTACGTGCCTATGATGTTCATCCCGACCTTTTTCCTGGCGAGCGCCCTTCACGCCGCCGCACTCGATCGGCATGCCGCATGGCGGAGGGTCGTGAGCGTTGCCTGGGTGGTCGACGCGGCGCTCTGCGTGTTCGTGCTGACGAACAACTTCCACCACCTCGTGTTCGCGTTCGACCTATCCGATCCGCATTGGAGCCGGGATTACACCTATCAGATGGGTTACTGGTGCGTGACCGCGTGGTCGCTTGTGCAGTATGCAGGTTTTTTCGCTGCGGCCTTCCCCGCCGCTCGGGCTCAGCTGAAAAGCGCCTTCTTGCCGATGGCCATCATCCTTGGCGTGGGCGTGGCGTACTTCGCGCTGTTCATCGCTCGCAAGGCGGGGCTTTTCTCGACCAACATTGCCCTCGTGTATAGCATTTTGGTTATTGTCGCGCTCGAGCTTTCGCTTGACCTGGGGATTCTTCCATCCTATTCGCGTCATGACCAGTTCTTCGCAAAGCTTCCTTTCGATTTGAAAATTCTCTCGCGCAAGCGAGACGTCGTTTACCAAACCAATGTTGCGACCGAGATCCCCGACGCTGTGCGAACGACGCTCGGAGAAATCGAGACACCGCGCTACGGCATCGTGTCGTTTCGCACATCGGCCGTTCCCTCGACGCTGTTCAAGGTGTATTCGGTGATGGGCGGCGATGCGCTTTTGTCCGAGGACATGACGGCACTTGATGAGCGCAGGCGTCTGCTTTCCGAGCGTCAGGCGAAGCTGCGCCGCGCGAACGCCATGCTCAAGCGCGACCGGGAACTCGCGGTTACCCTCCATCGCCAGGAGAATGCCCGTGCGCTGTTCGCCGAGATCGAGCGCGCGCTCGAAAGCAAGACGCAACGCATAAGCGAGCTGCTTGACGACCTGCCGCAGGGAAGCGACCCCGATTCTACGGCCGCCCGTCGCGAGCGGCTCATGGAGGTGAAGCTGCTCGTTGCGTACTGCAAGCGCATGGGCGGGCTTATCTTGGCGGAAAA
This sequence comes from uncultured Ellagibacter sp., assembly GCF_934617235.1. Taxonomy (GTDB): domain Bacteria; phylum Actinomycetota; class Coriobacteriia; order Coriobacteriales; family Eggerthellaceae; genus Ellagibacter. Next base: position 14,160 of record NZ_CAKTTZ010000033.1, read on the forward strand.
AAGCGATCCCGACTTCAACCGCGAGCGGCTCGAGCTCGTCTTCAACGAGACGGCGGCCGACCTGCGCTCTCTTGACATCGAGTGCGCGGCCCTCGTGGAAACGTCGGGCGTGCTTCCCGCTGCCACGGTAAGCGTGCTCTACGACTGCCTCTACGACTTCGCGGCGGCGGCGTTCTCGGCGAGAAACCCCGTCCTTATGCTGTTCGTGCGCGACGGGAAAACGGGCGAGGTGGAGATGCGTGCCGCGCTCGAATCAGACGGAGCCGCAGGTCCTAGGTTCCATGAATCGCTTGATGAGCTGCGAAAATCGCTGATTGCGCAACATGCTGCCTTCACGTTGGAAACGTCGAGTGACAGCGTGAGCCTCTCGGTCTCGCTCGGGGGCAGGTGATCTCATGGGATTTCTCTTCGGACTTGATAATCACGTGATCATCGCTCTCGTGGTTGCATTCTACATTGCTGCGGGAGGACAGCTTCTCCATGTGCTCTTTCTCTCGACGCGTCGCGATGCGCGCCCCTTTTCGCTCATCAAGCTCTACGAGGTGTTGCTCTTCGTGCATCTGCTGCTTGCGGCGGGCACGGCGAACAGCATCCACAGCGGCTATGGCGTGGCGCTTTTCCGCCTGAAGGCGTTCTCGCTTCCCGTCGAGTCGCTTCTGTGGGTCGATGCCGCGGCGGCGCTTTTGGGGCTTTCGTTGGCGATTGCCTACCGTCGCCCCGTCATGACAAGCGAAATCGCCCTTATGGCGCTTGTCACTCCGCCTTCCATCGATATGCTGGGGCATCTGGCTCCGTATCTCCTCATCGGCGATGCGGCGTTCTTCGTCTTCCGCGTGGGGGCTGCGCTTACCCTTGATGTGCGTGTTGGACGGCGCTCCGTTTCGCGCCTGTCGATAATCGATTCCATCTGGGCGCTGCCCGAAGGCGTCATCTGCGCCGACGATGAAGGGCGCATCCTTTTCATGAGCGATTCGATGCGTTCGTGTCTGACCGCGCTTGGCTTTGCGACCGACCTCTCCGAAACGCGCGGGCTGTGGGAGGACCTCGAGAAGATGGCCCGCAAGGCGGAAGGTGGCGTGAATGCGGTTCTCCCCGAGGGTGTCAGACTTGAGATATCACCTGATGACACGCGACTTTTCATGCGCGATCGGGTGAGGCTTGGACACAAGGAGTACCGTCGCATGGTTGCCTTCGACGTGACGGAGGAGGAGTCTATCAACTCCGATATGGAGCGCATGAACCATCTTCTCGACGTGGCGAACACCGAGCTTGTCGCTGCTGTTGAGAACGCGCGCGAGGTCTCTCGCAACGAGGCGATCTTGCGGATGCGCTCGCGCGTGCACGACACCGTGGGCCAGCGCTTGTCGATCTTGCATCGCTATCTGGAAGATGACGACACCGATCCTGAAAAGCTCGCGCGCGTGGTCGAGCTCGCGCGCACGGTCGTGGAAGACCTCGCCGAGCCCGTTGACGTCGACGCCGAGGGCGCCCTTCGCGCGATAGGAAGCTCGTTTTCCCTCGTCGGAATTACGATTTCGGTAGAAGGCGAACTGCCTGCGAACCCTGAGGTTGCCATCGCGTTTGTCGATGTCGTGCGCGAGGCGGCGACCAATGCCGCCAAACACGGGCAGGCGCATCGGGTCGATGTTCGTCTGGGCGAATCGTCAGGTACCTATACGCTTTCCGTTCAAAACGACGGTGCTGCCGCGCGAGGCGAGGTGCAGGAGGGCACGGGTTTCCCCTCGATGCGCCAGACGCTCTCGCGCGTAGGCGGCACGCTTTCCATCGCGTCGACTTCCCCGTTCACCATCGAGGCGCAGGCGCCGTGCGCGCCAGTTCATGAAGGAGAGGACCAATGATCAAAATCGTTATCGTGGAAGACCAGACCATGCTTCGCGACTCGCTCGCCCAGACCATCGACGCGCAGCCCGACATGGAGGTAGTAGCCTCCCTCGGCGATGCCGCCTTCGCGCTTGAAGAGGTGGAGAAAACGGGTGCTACCTGCGCACTTTTGGACGTATGTACCGAAAACGACTCGAGTGGCATCGTCGCTGCGCGCCGTATCAAGGAGTCGCATCCCGATGTGCGCGTCGTTATCATGACGGGTATGCCCGAGATCACCTTCATCGAGCAGGCGCGAGCGGCGCACGTCGACAGCTTCGTGTACAAAAACGTCGGCACGAACGACCTTTTGGGTATCATCCGCTCCACCATTGAGGGATATTCTACTTTCCCGCGCGCCCAGCAGAGCATCTTTTCGGACGCGGCGGCGCTGACCGATGTGGAGGTCGATATCCTGCGCCTCGTGTGCGAAACCAAGACGCGCAAAGAGATCGCTCAGGAGCTGTACCTGTCCGAAGGCACGGTCAAGCGCCACATCTCCGAGATTCTTGCGAAGACCGGCTACGACAACATCCTGCGCCTTGCGGTCCATGCGGTCTCAAGTGGGCTTATCGTCCCGAAAATGCGCGATGAACAGGAGATGCACTAAAGCGTGACTTGTCGATATCGCCTGAAATGGCCACGCGGTCGCACTTTGCGCCGCGCTGCGGGCCATAGGGTCGTTGCCGCGGGGTCCCCTTTCCCTCACCATAAAGGCAACGAATGATTCGTCGGTTGTGCGGGAAGGAGTGCGGGTATGGGATTGTTTGGAAAAATCTTCGAGAAGAAGAGTTGCGATATCTGCGGAGGGGAAATCGGCTTGCTCGGCAACAGGAAGCTTGAAGATGGCAACCTGTGCAAAGAGTGCGCCAAGAAGCTCTCCCCCTTCTTTAGCGAGCGCAGGCGTTCGACCGTCGAGCAGATTCGTGAACAGCTTGACTACCGCGAGGCGAACAAGGACCGCGTCGCTGCCTTCAACACGACGCGCACCCTCGGTGGCGACACCAAGGTGCTTCTCGACGAGGACGCGCAGTGCTTCATCGTCACCTCCTCGTCGCGCTGGCGCGATGCGAACCCGGACGTGATGGACTTCTCCCAAGTCACCGGATGCGATTCGGAGGTTCGCGAAACCCGCACCGAAATCTATCGCGAGGACTCCGAAGGCCACCGGGAAAGCTACGACCCGCCGCGCTACGACATCGACTACGACGTGTACCTTACCATCCATGTGAACTCGCCTTACTTCGACGAGATCACGTTCAAGGTGAACGATGGCCGCATCGAGGAGCGCTACTCGGTGGAATTCCGCGAGGCGGAGCGTCAGGCTAACGAGATTCGCGAGGCGCTCACGAGCCTGCGCGAGACGGTGCGCGAGAACGTTGCGGCGGCGAAGGCTCCAAAGGCAGCGGTGACCTGCCCGTTCTGCGGAGCTACCACGATGCCGGACGCAAATGGGCGCTGCGAGTTCTGCGGCGGCGCGATTGGCATCTAGCGCGGGGCACCATCGTCGGGGCGGCAAGCTCCGGCGTGCAAGATAGAGCAGTTGGAATGGGAAAGCTATTCGGGAAGGAAGTGCTAACATGAAATCGAAGTTGAAGGTATTCGGGGTTGTCGCATTCGCTATCGCGCTGTGCTTCGCGCTCGTCGGCTGCGGCGGGGGTGACAAGGCCGACCCCAAGAAGGCGGTCATCGGAACGTGGGAGCTCTCCGAGCTCACGGGCGCTTCCGAAGACGATATGGCCATGATGAAGGCGTTCGGCCTCACGGTCGAGGCGACCTTCGCCGAGGATGGCACGTTCAAGCTCGGCATGTTCGGCGAGACGATGGACGGCACTTGGGATGCCAAGTCGGCCGATAAGGTGTCCCTGACGATCGAGGGCGACAGCGTTGACGCCACAATCAAGGACGGCGTGCTTTCCATCGAGGTCGATGGCGAGGGCATGAAGTTCAAGAAGACAAGCGACGAGGTCAAGGACCTAGGCTCGAGCTCTTCGAGTGGTACCACCAGCGGCTCGAGCGCGACGGACGACCAGGCGGTCCAGGCCATCGACAAGGAGATCTACAGCGACGACAGCATCTCCGTGATGGTTGTCGACAAGAAGCAGGATTGGCTCGACTCCTGCGGCTATACCCTGGTTGTCACGAACAAGAGCGCCGACACGGCGATCGACTTCAGCGGCTCTTACGGCACCTGGACGGTGAACGGCAAGATGATCAGCCCCTACATCTACGAGACGATCCAGCCGAATGCTTACGTCGAGACGTTCATGACCTTCATGGACGACAGCATCAAGAGCATCGACGATCTCGTGAACGTGCAGGGCTCCTTCGAGGTCACGAACTCCAAGACCTACGACGAGATCGTGACGTTCCAGGTTACGATGCCGTAGCGGAATAGCTCGATAGCGGCTCGTCTGCACTTGGCGCAGATGGGCTGACGAAAAAGGCGCCGCGCCCCGGCAAGGGGCGCGGCGCTTTGCTATGTTCGTCGATGCCGTTCTCGGAATAGGGATGTTACGAATTAGGCAATCGTGTTACTATCTGTCGCAGCGATTCGATACGATTCAAAGCGAAGGGAAGAAGCTCATGTTGAAGAGAATGAGAGCGTGCGGTGTGGTTGCCATAGCGGCCTGTCTGTGTGCGTGCCTGCTTGCGTTTGCGGGTTGCTCATCGCCTGCGAGCTCGGGCTCATCGGGCGATGCGCAGGGCGAGCCGATGACGAAAACGGTGGTCGATGCCTACGGCCGAAGCGTCGAGGTTCCTGTCGATGTCGAAAGCGCGGCGACCGTCGGCAGCGGTGCGCGCTTCGTTGTGTACGCAGGTGGGCAGGACAAGCTCATCGCTGCAACCGAGATGGAAACCGAGCCTGCCATGAACCGCCCGTACGCGATCGCGTACAAGGACCTCTTCGCCAACCTGCCGGCAACGAGCAACGGGAACCATCTGCTTGAGACGAACGTCAACGAGGAGCAGCTCATGGAGCTTGCCCCCGATGTGATCATCTCGAGCCGCAGCGCCGAGGAGTGCGACTCCCTTCAGGCGGACACGGGAATCCCCGTCATCGGCATCACGTATCAAAACCAGCTGTTCACCGATAACGTGTACGCCTCGATTACCTGCGTCGGCGAGGCATTGGGCACGCAGGACCATGCTCAGGAAGTCGTCTCGAAGCTCAAGGAATGGGATGCCGACTTGAAGGCGCGCACGGCGGATATCCCCGATGCCGACAAGCCGAGCGTCTATGTGGGTGCCGTCAATTACAAGGGTGCGAAGAGCTTCACCGGCACGTATGCGAACTATGCCCCGCTCGTCGAGCTTGGTGCGAAAAACGTCGCTGACGAGACGGGCCAGAAAGCCGCCATCGATGTCGACCTCGAGCAGATCGGCAACTGGGATCCCGACTATATGTTCCTGAACGCGGGCAACATGGACCTCATGAAGACGGACTACGCCAACAACAAGGCATTCTTCGACGACTTGAAGGCGTTCAAGGAGGGTCACCTCTACACGCAGCCGTTCTTCAACTTCAACGGCACCAACGTCGACACGGGCATCTGCGACACGTACTTCATCGGCGCGACCATCTACCCCGACAAGTTCGCCGACGTCGATCTGGATGCGAAGTATTCCGAGATCTACACAACGCTTCTCGGGGTGGATTTCTACCAGACCATGAAGAATGCGGGAATGGGTTTCACGACGCTTTCTTTCAGCTAGAATAGCCGCTTATGGAAGAGGACAAAATTACAACTGCGAGCTTGCCCGGCGAGGGGAAAGCACCCCGCGACGCGTATACGGGCTATATCAGGCGCAAGCGCCTCGTACTCGTCGTCCTCTTCGTTGCGGTTGTCGGCATCGCCGTGTTCTCGATGACTATGGGCTCGCTTCAGATCGCCCCTCTCGATGTGGTGCGCGCGGTCTTCGGGCAGGGCGATGTGCGTACCGTCGCCGCAGTTCAAAACATTCGTCTCCCCCGCGTCTTGACGGCTATCGTCGCCGGGGTGGCGCTCGCGCTTGCGGGGTGCGCCTACCAAAGTGTCCTGCGCAACCCCCTTGCTTCGGCGAGTACGCTCGGCATTTCGCAGGGCGCTGCGTTCGGGGCTTCGCTTGCCATTATCGTTTTCGCAGGTGGAGCAGGTGCTTCCGCAGCCTATGAGGGCATCTCGACCGCCGACCCCGTAACAACGGCGCTCTTCGCGTTTGTGGGCGCGATGTTTTCGACAGTGGTGATCCTCCTTTTGTCCCGCGTGCGCGAGATGACCCCCGAGAGCATCGTGCTGCTCGGAGTTGCCTTGTCGGCGCTGTTCACCGCGGGCACCACGATCGTCCAGTACTTCGCCGAAGATTCCCAGGTCGCCGCTGTCGTGTTCTGGACGTTCGGCGACTTGGGGCGCGTGAGCAAAAGCCAGCTTGCCGTGATGGCGGGTGTTACGGCGGCGAGCGCTGTGTTCTTCTTCGCGAACCGCTGGGCCATGAACGCGATTGAATCTGGGGAGGGTCTCGCCCACAGCTTAGGGATCTCCGTAAATGGCGTGCGCCTCGCGAACATGCTGGTCGCGAGCGCGGCGGCATCGACGGTGATCGCCTTTTGCGGGATCATCAACTTCGTCGGTCTAGTTGCTCCTCATGTGATGCGCCGTGTGCTCGGGGCTGACTACCGCTTCCTCCTTCCCGCTTCGGCGCTTGCGGGCGCGGGCATGCTGCTCATCTCGGACATCCTCTGCCACGTCGTTGTGGCGCCGCTGATTTTGCCGATTTCCGCAATTACCTCGTTCGTCGGCGCGCCGATCTTCGTCTACCTGCTGTTTCGGGGGGTGAGCCGCTGATGCTCGAAGCGCGTGGAATCGGTTTTTCCTATCGGGCGGGAACCCCTGTTCTAAAGGATGTCTCCATCGAGCTTGCCCCTGGGTCGTTCACGGCGATTCTCGGGGTGAACGGGTGCGGCAAGTCGACGCTTCTGTCGTGTTTGATGGGCTTGCGCAAGCCCGATGATGGTCAGGTTCTTCTCGATGGCACTCCCCTGCGGGAGGTCAAGCGGCGAGCGCGGGCGCAGAAAGTCGCGCTTGTCGCCCAGCACAGTCACGCGAACCGTCTAACCGTCTACGACTCGGTGCTCGTTGGGCGCCATCCCCTTATGCAGGGTGGTCCGACGGCGGCCGATCACACCGTCATTCGTGAAACGCTCGACCGGCTGGGGCTTTCCGCTTATTCGCTTCGCTATGCCGATGAGCTTTCGGGCGGAGAATACCAGAAGATGGTGCTTGCCCGCGCATTTGTGCAGCAGGCCGAGACGCTTCTGCTCGATGAGCCGACTAACAATCTCGACCCCGCTAATCAGCAGGAGGTCATGAGGGAAGTCCGCCGCGAGGTTGACGAGCGCGGTATCGCGGCGTGCGCGGTTATGCACGATATCAATCTGGCGCTTCGCTATTGCGATCGATTCCTCTTCTTGAAAGACGGCGTGGTCGATGCCGTGGGCGCCGGTGAGATCGTCACCCCTGCTCGCATCAAGCGGGTCTACAACATGGATGCAGACGTCATAGAGCACGGTGGAAGAGCCGTGGTCATTCCCCGATGAAAGGTGTGGCATGAACGAGGGAACGGGCGACATTGCGCGCTACTTCAACGAGCGCGCGGACAAGTGGGACGAAAGCGGCTGCTCGGGGGAAAGCCGGGTGCAGGATGCCGTGCTCTCGCTCGTCGATTTGAAGCCGGGCGATACGGTGCTTGACCTGGGGTGCGGCACGGGTGTCATGATTCCGTGCTACCTTTCGGCCAAGGCGGGGAGAATCGTTGCGGTCGATGTGTCGGAGAAGATGATCGAGCGCGCGAGGGAAAAGTTCGGCACCGAACCTTCGGTGGAGCTTCGAGCCTGCGATGCGCTTTCGCTTGACGAGGCCGAGCGCTTCGATGCCGTGATCATCTACAACGCCTACCCCCATTTTCCCAACAAGCCTGCGCTGGTCGAGAAGGTATATCGCCTGCTCAAGCCAAAGGGACGCTTCGCTGTGGCGCACGGAATCGGCAGGGATGCCATCAATCGCCACCACGAAGTCGTCGCCGCAGGGGTGAGCTGCGGTTTGCGCGCGGCGAGCGAGGAGAGCGCTCTTTGGGAAGGCAGGTTCGAAATCGAGTCGCTGGTGGACACGCCTGGCTTCTACGCTTTCTCCGGTGTGCGAAGGTAGCGCTCGCCTGCGCCTGGCTCTTAAGGGAGGCAGGAGGCGTGCACACGCGAATCGCGCTGTGGCACCTGCAATTCGCGGAAATCCACAAAGTCTTCGCTTACGAAGCGCCTTCTGTTTGTGCTTAACTTAAGACAGTTAAAAGGCGCAGTGAGACGCTGCATACGTTATGCAGAGGTGGTCGCAACGAGCATGTTGCGGCCACCTTTTTTATGCTGACGTGGCCTTTTGGCAAGTATCACCCTTAAGAAAGGAGTAATTGGGATAGTGACTTCGAACAATGCAAATCTTCCTCGCGCCCGTGTTGAGGTGGCGCATCCTTATCTTGCCCTCATGGGCCTTTACTGCGGCGGTTTTGCTGGAATGTACAGCGAGACTGCGCTCAATATCGCCCTGCCTCAGCTGTCGGTGGCATTCGGCGTCGATGTTTCCGTTGTGCAATGGCTTGTGGTGGGTTACATGCTTGTGATCGGCGTGGTTCTGCCTTTTGCGAGTTTGCTCATGAAGTGGTTCTCTGCGCGAAAGCTCACCGTGTTCGCGCTCGGCGCCTTCTTCGTTGGGGCGCTTGTGAGCACCGTTGCCCCCTCGTTTGCCGTGGCGCTTGTCGGGCGCGCGATGCAAGGAATCGGCACGGGGCTTGTCCTTCCCATCATGTTCGCTATGGTGCTTGAAGTGATTCCCCCGCATAAGATCGGCGCCGCCATGGGAACAAGCGCGCTTGTCATCATGTTCGCACCTGCAGTCGGTCCCACGCTCGCGGGCGCGCTCATGGGTGCCGGCTCATGGCGCCTCGTGTTTGCAAGCTTCGCGGCGGTTGCCCTCGTGGGAATCGTCTTCGCATTGAAATTCGAGGTGAATCCCTACAAGTTGACCAAGCCGTCGATCGATGGGCTGTCCATCGTGTTTTCGGTTGTGGGTTTCGGCGGTGTTGTGTTCGGGGCTGGAATGGCGAGCTCGTACGGGTGGACCTCCCCCATCGTACTTGCTGCACTCGTTGCGGGTGTAGCGTGCTTGGTGCTGTACGTGCATCGTCAGCTTTCCATGGAAACGCCGATCATCGATGTGCGCATTTTCTCCCATCAGGGATTTCGCATGGGCGCGCTGTGCATGATGATCAATTTCGGGATCACACTTTCCGCCATGTACATCCTGCCGCAGTTCTATCAGAACAGCATGCTGCTGGCGGTGGCTGTGACGGGCGTGGTCATGCTGCCTGGTGGTATCGTGAACGCGCTCGTGAGCATGGTTGCCGGTTGCATCTATGATCGCATCGGTGCGCGCGGACCGGCGCTGTGCGGCTTCGGATTATCTATTGCGGGTGCGGCGGCGCTGCTTTTCGCCACGCCGGAATCTTCGCTTGCCTACGTGATCGTTTGCCATATCGTCATGATGGTTGGTGTGCCGCTTGCGATGTCTCCTTGCCAGACGCACGCGCTCTCGTCGCTGCCGCGCAACCTGTCGACTGATGGATCCACGGCCCTCAATACGATGCAACAGGTGCTCGGCGCGGTGTGCACTGCGGTGGCGACAAGCCTTCTTACGGCAGGTCAGGCAAGCTATGTCGCCGCTGGTGGCACGAGTTCCGCGCTTGCCTTTGCGCAGGGGTCCCACTGGGGTTTTGCCTTCACGCTGGTGCTCGCCGCAGTGGGTTTCGCGTTGTCGCTGCGCATCAAGGTGAAGAAGCGCGTGAACGTGGGAACGGGGGAAGTTGCTGCCGCAAACGCAGCCGGTCGAGCTGCCGCTCGTGCCGCCGCGAAGGCTTCGGCTTCAGGTGATGTGGGAAGCGATGGCACTCCCGCGCACGACGCAGCGAAGTCGGCAGCTCGCGCATAGCACGTCGGTTCCGGCTGGTAGGTGCTGACCTCACCGAGATGCGTTCCTCTTGGTTTCGGCCTATGGGGAAACCAAGCGCAGAGGGCGAATGTTGGCGTTCTGAAAAACTCCCTTCTTTGGCGGTCAGGCGTTTCTGCGCTCGACCGCCTTTTGTATTCGGGTCGCCCTAGGCTGCGGCCTTCGCGCCCTTCGCTGCTTCCTCTGCTGCAAGAAGTTCGCGCGCATGCTCGATGGCATCGTCGATGTTCGGGCGGAAGTGCTCTTCGCCCACCAAATCGAGGAATCCGGCGCGGCGCATGGTCTTTAAGGGCTGCTCGTTGGCGTGGCTGAAGATGAGCTTCACGCCGTTTTCCTTGCAGTACTCGTAGAGATTCTCGAGCGCATTCATGCCCGACGAGTCGAGCGAGGGCACGCCGCGCATGCGGATGATCAGGTATTTCGTAAACTCTTTCACCGAGATGTCGGTAATACGGTCGGTCATGCCGAAAAACATCGGGCCATTGATCTCGTACACGCGCACGCTTTTGGGCAGCTCGCGCAAATGGGTGACCTCGGAGTTGGCGTCGCAGTAATATTTCCAGCCCTTGACTTCGGTTTCCTCGGAGACCATCTTCATGAACAGCACCACGGTGATGAGCATGCCGACAGCAATGGCTGTCACCAGGTCAAACACAATAGTGAGGGTGAACGTGAGCAAAAGTGTGGCCACCGCGCCCTTCGATGCCGTGTGGCACAGGTGCGCGAAATTGCGCCAGCCGCTCATGTTGTAGGCGACCTGCAGCAGGATTGCCGCGATGGTGGGCATGGGGATGAGCGCCGCGTACGGCATGAGGAACACGAGCACTGCGAGCAGGACCAGTGCGTGCACCATGCCGGCAACCGGTGTGCGCCCGCCGCTTTTCACGTTGGCGGCCGTGCGCGCGATGGCGCCCGTCGCGGGAATCCCGCCGAAGAGCACCGAGCCCAGGTTGCCCACGCCTTGGGCCACAAGCTCCATGTTGCAGCGGTGATGCGAGCTGATCATGGAGTCGGCGACGACGCACGAGAGCAGCGATTCGATAGCGGCGAGGATGGCGATGGTGATGCCGTTGGGCAGCTGGTCGCGCAGCAGGTCGAGAGAGAGTTGCGGCACATGCAGCTCGGGCAGGCCGGCGTTGACGGTGTAAAGATCACCGATGGTGCTCACGTTCATGCCGAACAGAGGCACCATGACCATGCCTACGATGACGGCGACAAGCGAGCTGGGCACCTTGGCTCCCAGCGTACCCAGTCGCGGCCACAAAAACAGCACCGCGAGGCACACTGCGCCCACGACGAGCGCTTGCCAATTGAAGGTTCCGAAGTTTGCTGCGAGGGCCGTTACTTTGTCGGCCGTTTCGACCGTCACTGTGCCCGCGGGATACGTAAGCCCGAAGAAGTCTTTCAGCTGGCCGATCACGATGGTCGCCGCAATTCCCGCCGTGAAGCCGGTGGTGATGGTGTAGGGCACGAATCGGATAATGGTTCCCAGCTTGAGCAGGCCCATGATCACGAGCAGAACGCCGGCGATTAGCGTTGCCGCTACCAGGCCGTCGATGCCGTCGGTCGCGACGATGCCGGCTACGATGGTCGCGAATGCGGCGGTGGGGCCAGAAATCTGCACGCGCGAGCCGCCGAGGAAGGCGATAAGGAAACCCGCGACGATTGCCGTGTAGAGCCCCTGCTCGGGGCCAACGCCTGACGCGATTGCGAGCGCGATGGAAAGAGGCAGCGCCACGATGGCGACCACAATGCCCGATACAACGTCGCGGGGAAGCTGCTCTTTGAGTTCTTCTTTACTGGAGTGCTTGATGATGCTGAACAGGATCGGTTTGATTTTGTCGCGCTGCAAGGGTGCTCGATTCCTCCTCGTCGTTTTCGTGTGTGTCGTGCGCGCTGCCCGTCCGGGCTTTTGCGCGCTGTCCTACCGTTCCGCGCTCGTTTCGTCCGGGTGTTTCCGCGCGCACTGCCCTATCCCGTATTGGGGACAGAAAAATTCCACCCAGGCAGGCCCGGGTGGAATCTGATGTTTTCAGTTGTCGCCAAAAAGGCGTGGAAAGGGAGGTTTCGTATTCTAACGGCTAGACAACGTGGCTGCTCATGGCGTGCATAAATCGATAGCGTTGCGCGCAAAAGCAAGGGCGAGCGGTAGCGGGCGAACGTGAGGCGGATGGGGTGCGCGGGTGAGCGGGGTTAGCAAACGATGCGGAGCGCGGGTGGGGACGTGGAGTGCGGCAGGCGAACCAGGGCCCAAGAGAGCACAGCTGCGAGTGTGTGTGCGGCATTCGGCCGCGGGCGAGCGCGAAGGCGCGCTCGGAATAGCCAGCCTCCTTCTCGCGGGCATTTTCGTGCGATCTCTTCGCGAGAGCCGCTATCATGGTCGCATGGACGATTTCGAGAAAAAATGGAGACGCATTCAAGAGCAGCTTCGCCTTCAGATGAACGGCGATGAGCGGCCGCGCATTTCGAGCGGTCGCACGCTTTTCGGCATTCAGAGCGAGGGCGAGCGCAAGATGGACGAGTTCGCCCGCCAGATAGAAGAGGAGTACCAAACTCGCGAACAGGGAAAAGAGAAGGGGAAGCGCGAGTTGTAGCGCTCTCGGGATGTGGTGTTGTTGGAGCTACAGCACTCGGCTCCTCGCGCTCTTCTTCCTGCTGCGAGCGCCCAACCGCACACGGCCCCTCGGTTCCCTCATGGGCGCATCACTTCGATTGGCTCTTTTTCGTCACAGGCATGTTGTCCGCGACTGACCTTTCCTGCTGCGGGAAAGCTGCCGGGGTCGCCCCATGTTCTCCTTGTTGGGAGCGCCTCGCTGCAGTCGGCCATTTTCTTTCTCCGCCTTGTTGATTGCTGCTTCTCTACCGCTGTGCTCGGTGCTCGCCGTTGCCTCTCTTCGCCGTGTGCGCCGTTTCGGTTTTCCGTGCCCCATCGTCGTGTTTGGCCGTCGGCTGTAGGTGCCCTTCTTCCCCGAAATCGACTCGTCGTGGACAAGAATCGTCGATATGTGAGGAGTTTCTTGAAGCTAACTTTTCCCTAGAAAAACCGACCTGGGAAAACGTCGAGCGACTTGGGGAGAAGTAGGCTCGTCGTCCATTTTCGGCTCACATATCGACGATTCTTGTCCACGGCGCCCCATTTTTCGAGAAGAAGGCCGACGAACGCGATCACGGACGCTCAATCTGTTTACGGCGCGGCGTTTTGGTGACCAAATGGCAACGATGATGAGCTCTCGGTTGTCCTTGAAGCGACCCAGGCGCACGATGGCATGGAAGAAAGGCCCACTCGATACGGGCGGGTGCGGACGACCAAGCTTCACGGAAGGATGCGATATGTGTACGGGAATCAGATTCAGCGACGGCGAGGGCAACATGTATCTGGCGCGCAACCTCGATTGGAACACGCGCTACGGCGAGCGTGTGGTGGTGACGCCGAAAGGTTTCCCGCTCCCCTATTCCTTCCTCGACGATGCGCCTGCTGCTCATGCGGTCATCGGCATGGCAGTGGCTTTCAATAACTACCCCCTCTATTTCGACTGCGGAAACGATGCGGGTCTGGGCGTTGCGGGTCTGAACTTTCCCGGGTTCGCCGAATATTCGGACGGCCCCCTTGAGGGCAGGACGAACATCGCCGCCTACGAGTTCCCCGTTTGGGTGGCCGCGAACTTCTCGACGGTAGATGAAGTGGAAGCAGCCCTCGCGAATGCGAATATCGTCGCGAAGCCGGTGAGCGAGCAGTTTGGCGTGTCGATGCTGCACTGGATCGTGGGCGATGGGACGCGCTCTATCGTGATTGAGCAGATGGCGGACGGCTTGCATGTGATGGACAACCCGGTCGATACGCTGGCGAACCAACCTGAGTTCACCTGGCACATGACGAACCTGCGCACGTATATCACGGCGACGGGCGACTTCCCTGCTGCTGCGACCTGGGGTCGCGCTGAGCTTGTCCCCTTCGGCGCAGGCGCTGGAGCGCGCGGTATCCCGGGCGATTCCTACTCCCCTTCGCGCTTCGTGAAGGCGGCATTTTTGAACGCGAACTACCCGCAAAAGTCCAGCGAATGGGAAAACGTGCTGCGCGCATTCCATACGCTTGGGAACGTGGCGATGGTGGAAGGCTCGGCGGCGATGGCCGACGGTACCTTCGAGCGCACGCTCTACACGGGGTGCTTCTCGGCGCGCACGAAGACGTACTATTACTCGACCGACGACGACCCCTCCATCAAAAGCGTTGCGCTTGCGGATTGCCCCATGGAGGACGTGAGCAAACTCTTCGTTGCCTAAGTAGTGCGCGAGGGTGCCGTGTCAACTTCGCACCCTCGCGCCTCCCGCTTACTCGAACGGCGAGCGGTCGTGGTTGATCTCGCGGCTGAACAGGCGCTCCACTTCTGCCGCATCGCGGGTCTGCCCGAGCGCCCACATGGTCTTCGCCACGATCGCCTCAGGGGTCATGTCGGCGCCGCGCAAAATGCCCGGATGGTTCGCGTACGCGCGCCCAACCTCATAAACTCCCAGGTCAAGCCCTTCTTCTGGAACCTGCGTCGTCATGACGGCGATGCGTCCCGAATCGACCCAGGAATAGATGGCCTCTTGAAAGCGCGGGCCGGTTTCGCCTTGCTCGGGAATGCCGCCGATGCCGAACGTTTCTAAGATGACCGCATCATAGGACGGCGCTAACGCCGAGAAGATTCGCGAATCGAGCCCCGGCGTAAGTTTCAACGCGAACACGCGCGGGTCGAGCTTGTCGTACACGACGGGGCGCTCCGCTGTGCGACCGCGGGGTCCTTCCGCCTTCCCCGCATGCGCGAAGGGGGCAGAACGCACGATGCGGTCGGTGCGAATGTAGGCAAGTGGCGGGAAGTTCACGCTGGTGAAGGCGTTGAAGCTCATGGTTCGCTGCTTGCGCGCGCGGGTTCCCGCAATGACGATGCCGCCGAATGCGATCGATACATCGCGCGCGTCGTCGTCGGTCGCGTACAGCACGCTTTGGTAAAGGTTGAGCTTCGCGTCGGTGAAGGCGCTCGCCATGGGGCGCTGCGATCCGGTGAGCACGATGGGCTTGGGGCTGTGCTGGATCAGATACGACAGGGCGGCTGCGGTGTAGGCCATGGTGTCGGTGCCGTGCAGCACCACGAACCCGTCGTAGTCGTCGTAGTTTTCCATGATGGTGCGGGCGACGTGCAGCCAGTCGCTTGGGCGCATGTTGGTCGAGTCGATGTTCATGGCCTGCTTCACGTCGAGGGTTGCGAGTTCGGTCGCCTCGGGGACATACCTCGTCAACTCCTCGCCCGAAAGCGCTGGTGACAAGCCGTTTCCCACTTCTTCTGATGCGATGGTGCCGCCTG
>NZ_CAKTTZ010000034.1 GCF_934617235.1 uncultured Ellagibacter sp.
CCCATGATAGGGGGAGCCTGCTTTTCGGGAGGGCCGCCGATGGGACACCCATGTCAACGGTGGTTTAACATAGAGACTCTTCTTTACACCGTGGGGGATGTTTGCAAAGGAAAATGAGCCGTGAGTGCATAGTTTCCTTGACATCAAAGGGGAGAAGAGTGCATAGTTTCCTTGACATCAAAGGGGAGAAAATGCAATTAGACGATATTGAGGTTCTGGTCACGGTTGCCGAGACCAAGAGTCTGTCGCAAGCTGCCGAGAGGCTCTACATGTCAAGGCCCGGCCTCTCGCAGAAAATCGCGAACATCGAAGCGCGTTTTGGAGCGAAGCTCTACGAGCGCACCTCAACAGGCGTGGTGCCGACGCCTGCAGGTGTAATCGTTACCAAGTTCGCTCGGAAGATGACCTCTCTTGAAAACTCGTTGGCGGCAGAGCTCGCTGCTGTCGACGAGAACTTCGACTCGACGATCGAAGTGGGCATGAGCTTGGCCGACGGGGTCACGCTTTTGCCCTCGCTCGTGAAAAAGTTCCACGACATCCACCCCGATGCGCTTATTCATCTCGATGCCGATTACGAGCCGGGACTTATGAAGAAACTCAAGGATGACGATATCGATTTCGCCATTCTGGAAAACGAGTCAATTGAAGACGGCATATCAAGCGAAACGTTAGGGTTCTCGCAATTGCTCTTCTGTGCGCCCGATAGGCCCCCCTACAATTCGACGCCGCAACCGGTGAAGGTGAAAACTCTGCTCGAGTGGCCCATGATCATCTACGAGTGGGATTCGGGCCGCCATATGGTGGGGAATCGCCATTTCCGCGACCGCTACGGTGTCTCTCTTCGCGATCACAACATGGTAGCCCGCTTCGATACGCACGAGGCCATGATCAACGGTGTGCGCGCCGGGTTGGGATGGGCGAGCGTTCCCCGTTGCATTGCCCGCCGATATCGCTTCGAGCAGGGCATCATATGGTTCGAAGTCGATACCGACCCCCTGCGCTACCCGATCGATATGGCGTGGAAAACAGGGCGCGCCATATCCCCGCTCGCGCTTGAATTCATGGACTTCATTCGCGAGAACATTCCAGAAGGGTATTTCCAGTCGGACGAGTAAGCGGCCGACTTGCACGAACCCTCAGCATCTAAAATGCCTCCATCTGGGGGCATTTTCTTTATAGGGCTGCACTCACATTACCGAAGCTAACTCATTCAGGCTGTCAACTAGGGCATTCGACGGCTGTATAGCTTTCTTTCCATGCAAGAAACCTTTACGGCAGCGGAAAGAAAACGCTTCTACGATTCTCTCTTTCCCTCTTTCGAACGCCGCAAGCGGTCACTATTCTGCCTTTCGTCGCCAGAAATACGCCGCTGACGGGTCCTTTTCGGATGACCGCGCGGCAGCAGACGAGGGCGAATCGAACAGCTGCGCAACCGGGGGGAAGCGCGAATGGGCACTCCTTTTCCCGGCCATGCGCGAGGTCAAAGCATGAGGAGGAATCGGTGGACAAGCAAGCAATCATCGATGCAAGTCGGAAACGACGCGAAGGGGAGCGGATCTTCTACACTTCGTGCCCAGCAAACGGGTGCTGGGATTCGGCGTGCATCCTGAAATGTCACGTGAAGGACAACAAGCTCATCGCCGTCGAACCTGACGACTCGGTGAACGCGAACGACAGCCGCGAGGACTGCGGTTGGGAGAACATCTGGAAGGGCAACGTCCAGATGCGTCCGTGCGCGATGGGTCATTCGTGGAAGAAGGAAATCGAGGCGGAGACGCGCCTTCTCCACCCGATGAAGCGCGTGGGCGAAAAGGGCCCTGGCAAGGGCTACTTCGTGCAGATCTCCTGGGAAGAAGCACTCGATACGATTGCCGAGAAGCTGAAGGAGATTAAGGGAAAGTATGGTCCCTACAGTATCTTCCATTCGCAGTATCCCAGCTTCGAGAAGAACGGTTTTCCGCTTGCTCCCTGGTGGGAGGCAGGTTTCGGCGCATGGGGCGAGCATTCCACGTCGGGCCATGCGGCAGGTGAGATGCTGCATCTCGGTGTCGACCTCTCCAAGACCGCAAAGGGTCTCTCCGAAGCGCTCCCTGGTTTCGAGGCCTCCGACATCTTCAACTCCAAGCTCTTCATCATGTGGGGAATGGACCCGGTCGTCGCATGGTTCGGCCCGACGTCCTACTATATGCAGCTCGCTCACGAGTACGGCTGCAAGACGATCGTCATCGACCCGCGCTATACGCAGTCCGCTGAAATCCTCGCTGACCAGTGGATTCCCATCCGGCCTGGCACCGACCTTGCCATGATGCTCGCAGTTGCCCAGGTGCTCTACGAGGAAGACCTGATCGACCACGAGTTCGTGAACGAATGGGTCGACAAGGCGGGCTTTGAGGAATGGCGCGCTTACTGCATGGGCGAGGGCGCCGACGGCATCAAGAAGACGCCGGAGTGGGCGGCTCCCATCTGCGCGGTGCCCGCCGAAACCATTCGCGAGTTCGCGCGTCTGTACGGCACCACCAAGCCGGTCCATCTGCAGTACTTCTACTCCTGCGCAAAGCGTCATATGGGCGACTATTCCGCCGCAGCATCGATGCTGCTCCAGGCCATGACGGGCAACATCGCGTGCGCCGGCGGTTGTCAGACGGGTGCATGCCTGCCCACGCCCGGCCGCGTTCCCGCGCCGCGTGCTGACTGGCATCGCGATCCGGGCGACTACAAGGTGCCGGTGCTCTTCAACAACAACTGCCTCACCGAGATCCTTGCGTGCCAGAAGGATTACTGGGAAGGCCGCATGAGCGAGTCGGAGTATCGCCATCGCATCGGTTCGCCCAACAACGAGTGCCCGCTGCCGAACATCCAGATGATTATCTTCGAGAACAACTACGGCAACAACCATTCCAACGTGAACAAGCGTTTCGCGGGCATGGCTGCAACCGAGTTCAACTGGGGCTTCCAGTGGCACTTGAACCAGCCCACCGCAGAGCTGTGCGACATCATCTTGCCTGCTCCCATCTGGCAGCTCGAGGGCATGGACGAATACATGTACGGCCATCAGCGCTTCGTGTCGGGCCCGAACGGCATGCGCAACTACTTCACGTTCTGCGCCCGCGGCCTTGAGTTCCCGGGCGAAGTTCGCTCGAAGGAATGGGTGTGGACAGAAATCGCCAAGCGCCTGGGTGTAGCCGACAAGTACAACCCGCACATGCTCGATGTCGATGTCGATCACTGGGTCGATGCGCAGGAAGCAGTCTATAAGGAGGCCTTCGAGAACTGGGCGAACAACGAGACCGTCATGGCCTATCTTGGCTACGAGAAGCGCCCGACCTGGGAAGAGTTCAATGCGAACCCGGTTGTGCGCACGGAGATCGACGTGCCGTACTACCCGTTCAAGTCGATGATGGAGCGTGGCGAGAGCCCGTTTGCAACCCCGACCGGCAAGATCGAGTTCGTGTCGAATTACGTGAAGACCCACGACATGACCGAATCCCGCTGGCGCGGCAAGATCGACCCGATGCCGGTGTGGAGCCCGAGCTATGTGGAAGGCGACATCGGATCGGCCTCGAACGACGGCTTCTACAACCCGAAGGTGAAGGATTACCCGCTTTCGATGGTGTCGCCCGTCTCGATCTACCGTCAGCATTCCTCTAACGACAACAACCCGCTCATGCGCGAGGACTGCTATCGCCATGCCGTGTGGATTTCGGGCGTCGATGCGCAGGCGCGCGGCATCAAGGACGGCGACATCTGCCGTGTGTACTCCGATCGCGGCGAGGTCGAGCTTACCGCTTACGTCACGAACCGCATGATGCCGGGTACCGCCGCCGTGCACCATGGCGCGTGGTTCCAGACCGACGGCACGCCCGCTGAGCTCAACAAGTTCGGCGAGGACCTTCGCGGTACCCCGAACATCCTGCTCGACGACGGGCACCTGCCGCATATCCTGGGCGCGCTCATCATCGCCGGCCTTGTCGAGGTGGAGAAGGTTCGCGATGGCGACGCGGAAGGATTCGGCAACGAGGCCGAACGCGGCGGCATGCGCGGTGCGAAGGTGGCGTTGGATTTCCGTCGCACGCTCGGTGAGGGGAAGGAATAAGACGATGACCCAGTATGGATTCATGTTCGATATGAACCGCTGCTACGCCTGCCAGGCATGCAGCATTGCCTGCAAGGATTGGCACGGCATCGAGCCGGGCGCTGAGAAGTTCATGACGGTGTACGAATGGGAAGAGGGGACGTTTCCGAATATCCGCCTGCACTCGCTCGCTTTCCCCTGCGCTCATTGCGAGGACCCGGCGTGTCTGAAGGTGTGCGAGTCCGGTGCGATCTATAAGGAAGACGAATTCGGCGCTGTCTTGGTTGACCAGGATAAATGCACCGGTTGCCGCAAGTGCTACAGCGCGTGCCCCTACGGTGCGCCCCGTTTCGCGACCGACGAGCCCACGTGCAAGATGAGCAAGTGCGACATGTGCATCGACCGTCTTGCCGAGGGAAAGCAGCCTACGTGTACTCAAAGCTGCCCGCTTCGTGCTTTTGACTTCGGTCCGATCGACGAGCTCGTCGAGAAGTACGGCGATGTGCGCTACTGCGCAGGCATGCCGAGCCCGGAGGCAACTAAGCCTTCCTATATCATCTGGAACCCGCGCGAGAAGACGCCGCTTCTGCCTTACGACGCCGATGAGGCCATTCGCCTCAACCAGCAGCGTGGCGATTTGGGCACGATGTTCGAGAGCGCCGAGGACCTTGCGACCTTTGATGAGGGAGCCATCCGTCGCAACGAGCTCAAGATGAAGCACGGTTCGGTCGCCGAGCTCATGCGCGCAACGCGTAACGACATGGCTTAGTTGAAAGGGGCTTCCGCGGGCATCGAAAGGGCCTGCGGAAGAGCTTGCCATTTTTCTTGAATGCACGTCGCTGCGTTTGAGCCTTGCCGCCGCCATCGGTCGGGCTTGGCTGCAGCGGCATTGCAGATAATCAACCTGCTTTACGAAAGGGGAAAGCAACATGGAGTGGATTGGAGTTATCGGCATCATCGTCGGTCTCGTCTTCTTCGTCATTGCAGCCATGAAAGGCTGGAATGTTCTTATCACCTCCGTCGTGACTGCCGTCATCATCGCGGTCACGAACGGCATGGGCATCGCCGATGCGATGCTCGGCGCGAAGTCGTCGTATGTGACGGGCCTCGCGAGCTTCGTTCAGAAGAACCTGCTCATCTTCGTGGGCGCGGCCATTTTGGGCGAGTATATCGACAAGTCGGGCGCGGCGAAGTCGATCGCGCAGGCTATCGTCGGCAAGGTCGGCACCAAAAGCCCGTATCTGGTCCTTTTAGCGATTGCCGCCGTCGGCGCGATTCTCACCTATGCCGGCATCTCGATGTTCGTGGCGATGTTCGCCCTCATCCCGCTTGCTCGCCCGATCTTCAAGGAATGCAACATCCCGTGGCATCTGTTCTGCGCCGCATGGTCTTTGGCTGCCTGCTCGTTCACGATGGCAATGATCCCGGGCGTTCCCGCCATCGCGTGGATCAACGCCGCTAACGGGTGCGGCGTCTCCATGACCGCAGCTCCCGTGCTCGGTATCGTGGGCTCCGTCATCGCAATCGTTGTCTCCTGCCTCTACATCAAGTTCGCGCTGAAGCGCGCTCAGGCCAAGGGCGAAACCTACGAGATCACCGCTGCAGATTCCGAGGCTGCCGAGCAGAAGGAAACCCCGAGCCTGTTCATGTCGCTTCTGCCGCTTATCCTGCTGATCGTCATCATCATCGCGGGTTCGCAGCTCGGCGTGGCCAACGTGGTCTACATCGGCATGATCGTCGCCGTTATCGTTTCCATGATCGTTTTCAACAAGTACATCCCGAGCCAGCGCGACACCATGGGCAATGGCGCGAAGAACGCTCTTGGCCCTGCGCTGTTCACCTCTGCCGCCGTCGGCGTCGGTACGGTTGCTGCGGCATCCGTCGGCTTCACCGTCATCTATGAGGCTATCTTCAACATGCCTGGTGGCACCTACGTTTCCGCCGCTACCATGGCCGCTGTGCTCGGTGGCGTCATGGGCTCTGGTTCTGGCGCTGTGGGCATCATCGCGCAGAACTTCCTCGAGCCTTACCTGGCCACCGGCTGCGACCCCGCCGCTCTCGCGAAGATCATCGCGACTGCTGCGACCATCGGCGGCGCGCTGCCGAACTCCGGCGCTATGTTCGGCATGCTGGCTGCTATGGGCCTGAACCACGGCAACTCCTACAAGCACATCGCCGCTATCTCCATCGGTGCCGGTCTGTGCGCATTGATCGTCATGATCGTGTTCGCGAATCTGGGTATCGCGTAACCCACGATTCTCGCTGCGGTCGCGGGGCATTTGCGCGGCCGCAAATCGCCCTCCTCATTCGCGGGCGGGCGGATGATGAGGGGTTTCGTTGACGATGGGCGCTTGTCTTAGGTGCCCATCTCTCAGGGAAGAGGGCTGTCCCCTCCACATAGCAGCTCTTCTATCCCCCACGAAAGACTGTCTCTCCAAAATCAGGTTCCTTTTCCCTCGCAAAACAAGGGACCGCCTGGCAGCCCTCTTCCCTGAGATGTTCGACCAACTCGCAAGGATCCGAATAAAACGGGCCGCAAAGGAAAAGGGGAAACATGAGCGAAGGGGAATGCGCAGCTTTGGCTGCAAAGGGAAAAACGCCGGTTGAGGTGGCGGCTCCCGCCAAGGGCAGGGCACCAAGCGGCGAGGCCGGCAGGGGAGCCAAAACGGCATCGGCGGCATCGGCGGGCTCGGCGGGTTCCTCGGGCTCGAAGGAATCTCTGTTCGAGCGCGTGCCTGATTCGGCGCGCCTAGCCTGGCCCGACATCGCGGCCATCCTTTCGGGTGTCGTGTCGTCGCTCTCGAAGCTCATGGGCGGCGGCATCGTTTCCTTCTACGCGGGCTGCCAGCTCGGCGGCGTGGCAATGGCGATCACGTTTGCCCTGTCGTTCGTCCTGACCTACCTCGTGGGCAAGATAACCTTCCGCGAAGGGCTGCCCAACAATGTGGCTTCACGCCTCTATATTTTCGGCACCAAGGGATCGGCGGTCGGGTCGCTCATCTGGATCTTCCTGCTTGTCGGCGTGCTCGCCGTGGGCACGGTCCAGCTCGGCAACGCCATCCTGTACGCTTTCGGGTGGAACGCGACCTGGGAGCGCTGGGTGCTCTTCGTCGGCATCTCGTGCGTCTGGATCTTCATGGCGCTTTTCGGCACGAAGGTGATCGCGCGCATGAACGCGGCGTTCGTGGTGGCTCTATTCTGCGTGATGGGGTACGTGGTCTACCTGATCGCGGCGAACGGCCAGATGGGGGACGCCCTCACCCATGGCGTGATGATTCCTGGCGTGGAAGTGGGGCAGGGCTTCGCCTACGGCGTGAACTACGCCATCATGACGAGCGGCCTGCTTGCGCTGTTCGCCGCCGACTTCACGCGTTATGCGCGCAAGGAGAGCGACCTTATCCCCATCGCTGGTGTGGGGAGCCTGTTCGCTGTGATCACCTACCTCTTCGGCGCGCTGATTACCTACTTCGGTTTCTCCCAGGCGGTTGAGTACTTCTCGGCGCAGGGATATGACGCGACGGGTGCCGCGCACGCCGCCATCACCAACCCCGGTATCTCGCTCGTCCTCGCGGCGGGCGGCGTGGGGCTCGCCATCATTTGCCTCTCGCAGATGAAGGTTGAAACATCCAACTCCATCGGCGGCGCGAACGCCGTGACGAACCTCTTCGACTCGCTTTTCGGCGTGAAGCTGTCCTGGCCGGTTGCCGTCGTCATCGCCAACGCCATCGGCCTCGCCTTCATCCTCGGCAACATCTTGGACCAGGTGAACGCCTTTATGAGCTTCGGTAGTATCCTTACCATCTCGTGGTGCATGCTCCTCATCACCGACTACTACATCGTTCGCGGTCCTCTGGGGATTGGGAGCCGCGGGGTGCCCCTGTCGTCGGTCGAGGCTGTCAACTGGCGCGGCGTCGTCACCTTGGGCGTGACGAGCGTCGCGAACATGATACTGTACTCGACGGGTGTCGTTTCCGTTCCCTTCCTCACCACCGCCCCCATGACGGTCGTACTCTACCTGATCTTGAGCCTCGCTTTTAAGGAGCGTGTGCGCAAAAACGAGAAGGCGCGGCTCGAAAAGCTTGCTTAGCGAAACGGGTTCGGGGGTATCATATGGCCATAGATTGCGGGGCGCACTCGTACGCGTCCTGCTGGCCCCTCGAGAAAGAAGGATGCTATGGCGGTTATGCCCAAAGAGGTACAGGACGTGTTCAACCAGATGAAGAATGTCGTGCTTGCAACAGCAACCCCCGATGGCGTGCCGAACGCCGACCCGATGGGAATGAAGAAAGTCATCGATGCCGAGACGGTCTACATCTCCGACCAGTTCTTCAACAAGACGCTTGCGAACCTGAAGGAGAACGAGAAGGTCGCCATCACCTTCTGGGGAGACGAAGGCGCCTACCAGATTCACGGCACCGCGACCTACATCAACGAGGGTGAGCAGTTCGAGGAATTGAAGGCGTGGGTGGACGGCTGCTTCGCGGCGATGGGTGCGCCCATCACGGCAAAAGGCGGCGTGCTCGTGCACGTTGACGAGCTCTTCACCTGCTCGCCCGGCCCCAACGCCGGCGCGAAGCTCGCGTAACGCGGCCTGCTCGCTACATACTATCGCGCACCTTCGCGCAGGGGGTGCGCCTTCTCGGCCCCAGGGCGAAATGCCTTGGGGCCGAGTTATCTCTTGGGCGGGAAATAGCCTGCTCCGAGCCACCGCTCGCCTCGCGGCTTCATTCTTCTGGTATGAGCATATCTTCTTGCGATGGCGGCGATTTTCAGCACGTGACGGAGATGTCCCGCGATTGCACTCCGCTAGTATCGCCTCTTGTGCGCAAAACGGTTTGCGTCCGCCTTCTCGCCTTGAGATCGTCTTTCTCGCAAGGCGGGGGCGAAGGTAACGGGAGATGGGAAGCTGTCAGAAGATGAATCAGAGCAAAAGCTACGTTTACGCGCTGTTCGCCATTGTTGTCGTGGGTACCGGCCTCGGGGGCATGACCCAGACGGCGCTCAACGCCATGGCCGACGTCGTCCTCAATGACTTGGGGGTGGAAATCGGCTGGGGCCAATGGCTCGCGACAATCTACATCTTCTGCATGGGCGCAGCGGTTCCCCTCGCATCGTATTTGCAGCGCAAGCTGTCGGTACGCTCCCTCATCCTGTATTCTTACAGCCTTTACCTCATCGGATCGCTGTGCGACTGCCTCGCGGTTAATTTCCCGATGCTCATCATCGGCCGCGTGCTCGAGGCACTCGGCACTGGCGTGCTCATGCCGTTGCTGCAGACGATCGCCATGACGCGCTTTCCCGAGAACCGTCACGGGACGGCGCTGGGGATTGCGGGCATCGCCCTGGGGTTCGCGCCCAATATCGGCCCGGTTGTTGGCGGAGCGCTGTGCACGGCGCTCAGCTGGCGCGCGATGTTCCTCATTTTGGCGTGCGCATCGGCTTTGTTGGTCATTTGCGCGCTTGTCGTTGTTCGCGAACGCGAGGTAAAGGATGCCGCCGCCCATCTCGATGTTGCTTCGCTCGTTCTTTCGACCTTCGGGTTCGGTGGGCTTTTGCTCGGTTTCACGGCTGCTGCCAACATGGGGCTTACCGAGCCGCTCGTGTGGGCTCCGGTGCTTGCGGGAATCGCGTTCGTGGTGTTGTTCGTAACGCGCCAGCGTTCTATCGCAGAACCGCTACTTGAACTGCGGATTTTCGAATACAGTGAATATCGCGTGAGCATCATCGCGCAGTGTTTGCTCTATGGCTGTTTCATGGGAATGACGCTCGTCATTCCGCTCACCGTCATCGAGGCGGGTGGGCATAACGCCTTCGAGGCGGGTCTCGTCCTGTTCCCGGGGGCGTTGGCGGCGCTTGTGTTCGAGCCCGGCGCGGGCATGGCAACCGATCGCTTCGGTGCGCGCAGAGTTGCGATATTCGGAGGATGTTTCCTTGTCGCGGGAGCTCTTATGTGCGCAGTCGTTCCGAGCGATGCTTCGCTGTGGCTTATGGCGGTGGGCCAAACGCTGCGTTGCGTGGGCCTTACGACTCTTATTCCCACCACAACGTCGTGGGGTTTGGGCTCTTTGGGAAAGGCGGGACTGACGACGCACGGCTCGGCAGGGATGATCATGTCGCGCCAGATCGCAGCGTCCCTTGCAACAGCAGTCATGGTATTCCTCATCGGGTGTTTCCCGCTATCGGGCGAGTTTATGGGCTTTCATGCCGCGCTCGGTTTCTCGGCGCTGCTTGCGCTTGGCTGCCTTCTCGTGGTTGTCGCGAAGATTCCCCGCAGCGGAAAGAGTGCGAACTTGTAAGTGCTTCGTTCGGGCGAAGTCTGCGTACCTTCCCCATAAATCAAGGAATACTTCGGCGCCACCCGTCCGAGCTCGCTCGCGGCGCGGTGGCACATTCGCGTCGAATCCCCTGACTTCCATGACGACCAGCTTGACAAGGCTGAGGTACCAGGGGTGCGACCGACGCAGACAAAACGCTGCTCGAGGCACGTAAAGGTCCAGGCCGAGCGCCCTCTTTACGCTCGCAAGGGGAAAAGAAGAAGCCTTCTGGAGCAAAACCCTTAGTTGGTGGTCAAGAGAACGAGTTATGCGCGGTTGCTTCACTCGAGAATGATAAGCTAGAGGTAGAAAAACCCCAAACTGAAGCCAAATGGGGTGAAACTAAGGCTTATCAAGTTGAAAGTAGCGCTTCGGGCGAAGAGCGGGCGCGCACAACTCGCGATTTTGACCACGAACTCGGGCTACTCCTCCCGAGAGGTGAATCATATGAGGGAGCGGCGCGTCGTCGGCGTGCTTCTCGCGCCGCGGTGCCTGCAAGCTTGTGCCTCTGGACGTCGAGAGCAGCGAGATTCAACGGGATGCGCGTCATGAAGCGTTCGCTGGCGCTCGCTCTTGGGCATTTACCCTCGCTGTCACAGAAACGCCCACAAAACCTCGCGGGCGTTCGTTTTGTATGGGGGCGCTTTCCCTCGGCGCACGCGCTCGTTCTCGGGTATCATAAATAGGTTGGACTTTTGGCATTTTAGAAAGACGAACGATACCTATGATCTTGCAGCTCGAGCATATCTCCAAGTCATTCGGCGGCCGCGTGCTGTTCCACGACGTTACTTTCAAACTCGAAGAATACGACCGCTTGGCGCTCGTGGGCCCGAACGGTGCTGGCAAAACCACCATGCTCAACATCATCTCCGGCGATGATGGTGCCGATGAGGGCCGTATCCTGTTCGCGAAGGGCGCGCGCGTGGGCTATCTCGAGCAGGAGGCGATCGAGATGGACGAGCAGCCCATCTTCGACGAGGTCATGGCTTCCCAGGTGGAAGTGCTCGCTGCCGAAAAGCGCCTTCGTGCGCTCGAGGAGTCGCTCGGGGAAAACCCCACCGAGCGCGATCTTGCCGCCGCGGGCCGCGCGCGCGACGAGTTCGAGCGGCTCGGCGGCTACGTCATCGAGGCGAAGGTGCGCGGCGTGCTGTTCGGCCTCGGTTTCAAGGAAGAAGACATGCGCCGCATGACGAGCGAGTTCTCGGGCGGCTGGCAGATGCGCATCGCGCTCGCGAAGCTGCTGATTAGAAACCCCGAGGTGCTTCTGCTCGACGAGCCGACGAACCATCTGGACTTGGAAAGTGTGAAGTGGCTTGAAAGCTTCCTTCGCAGCTATTCGGGCACCGTCATCGTCGTCAGCCACGACCGCGCGTTCATGGACAACATGGTCGATCGCGTGGCCGAAGTCGACAACCAGCAGGTCAACCTCTACAAGGGAAACTACACCGCCTACCTGCGCCAACGCGCCGAGCGTATCGAACGGCTGAAGCAGGAGCGCACCAAGCAGATCGAGGAGATGAAGCGCCTCGAGGCGTTCGTCGAGAAGTTCCGCTACAAGGCGACAAAGGCACGTCAAGCGCAGGAGCGCGCGGCGAGGCTCGAGCGGCTCAAGGCCGAGCTCGTGGAGATCCCCGAGGAAAAGAAGACGGTGCACTTCAACTTCAAGCAACCGCCGCGTACGGGCGACATGGTGGTCGAGGCGCGTGGCCTGCGGAAGTCCTTCGGCGACCATCACGTCTACGACGGCTTGGATTTCACGATGTACCGCGGCGAGAAGGTGGCGCTCGTCGGGCCTAATGGCGCCGGCAAGTCGACGCTCCTGAAGATGATCGCCGGGGTGCTCGCGCCCGATGCGGGTACGATCAAGTACGGCACGCATGTGTCGAAAACCTACTACGCGCAGCATCAGCTTGAAGAATTGACCTCGGGAAACACCGTCTTCGAGGAAATCGATCACGTGGCGCCGGGCTGGACGATCAGCCAGATTCGCACGCTTTTGGGCGCGTTCCTCTTCAACGGCGACGACGTCGACAAGCGCGTGAGCGTGCTCTCCGGTGGCGAGAAGAGCCGTCTTGCGCTGGCGAAGATGCTCGTGGCGCCGCGTCCTCTGCTGTGCCTCGACGAGCCGACCAACCACTTGGACATCGCGAGCGCCGATATTTTGGAGCAGGCGTTGAACGCGTTTGAGGGCACGGTGCTGTTCATCACGCACGACAGGCACCTCATCAGGGGCGTTGCGAATCGCATCGTGGAAGTGAAGGACGGACGCGTCACCAACTATGCGGGCGATTATGACTACTACCTGTTCAAGAGCGGCCAGCTCGATGGCGAGGCTCCGAAGGAATCGTCGCTCGTCGATGAGGTTATGGGAGGCTCGGGCGGCAAGGCCGCAAGCGCGATGAAGGCGGCGGGGAAGGCTCCGGCGTCGGGCAAGACCGGGTCGGGCAACACGGCTGGCGCCAGTGCGCCTTCGGGCTCAAAGACCCAGCTCACGGCTCCGCGCGGCAGTGCTCCGAAGACGAAGGAGCAGAAACGCCGCGAGGCCGAGGCGCGCAACCGTGCCTACGCGGCGCTCAAAGGCCATCGCAAGCGCATCGCCGAGCTTGACAAGCAGATGGAACGCGACAATGCGCGCATGGCGGAGCTGCTCGAGCTTATGGCCGACCCCGACTTCTACATCAACGAGGATGCGTCGTCGGATGCCATCGCCGAGCATGCCCAGCTTAAAAAGCGCATCGCGGCGGCGGAAGAAGAGTGGTTCGTGCTGAACGAAGAGCTCGAGGCCGAGATGGAGAAGCAGAAAGCGCAAGCGTGATTCGAGCGTTGTTTCGTTGCTTGCAATTGACTCGCTGGGTTTCGGGCCGGCTCCACGCGCAGTTCCGCACGAGCCGAACAGCCCAGTGGGCTGTTCGTGCGAGCTCAGGACTGTTTGAGCATGGAGCCGGCGCGGAATCCAGCCCCCGCGTTAAGGATTGCTTACGTTGCAAGGAATAAGAGGCAGAGATGAAACCCCTGAACATTGTGCTTGTTGAACCCGAGATCCCCCAGAACACGGGCAACGTTGCCCGCACGTGCGCGTGCACGGGCTCGGTGCTGCATCTGGTAGAGCCGATGGGCTTCCGCCTGACGCAGCGCAACCTGCAGCGTGCGGGCTGCGACTACTGGGACGATGTCGAAATCGTGCAGTGGCCCTGCGCGGAGGCGTTCTTCGAGGTGCATGGGGAAGACGAGCTGCACCTGTTCACAGGACACGTGGAGCGCAACTATGCCGATGTGGCCTACGGTGAGGGTGCGTTTCTCCTGTTCGGGCGTGAGAGTCGAGGGCTTGACGAGGCCGTGATCGAACGCTATCTCGATGCGTGCGTCCGCATCCCCATGCGCGAGAACGAGCGCAGCTTGAACCTCTCGAACGCCGTGGCCATCGCAACCTACGAAGCCCTCCGTCAACAATCCTGGCCGAACGTGAGCTAAGCCTTATTAATCAGCAGCACGCGTTAATAAGCGTGCTCACTCAGATTCTCCGCGTCGGCGCATGGCGGCCCGAACGGGTTTGTGCCCTTGGGCGGCGGTGTTTGCACGTCGCATTGACGTCTGCATCCTAAGGTTGCTTGCGGTTTGATACAATGCACCAAACTGCCCGATTGCATCGTTGACACGCGGAGGTACGGCATGGCGAATCCATGGCGCAAAGCGCTCTCATCATTCTTGTCTATCGTGCTCGTTGCGGGGCTTCTGCCCTGCGCGTCGTTCTACGGTTCGGCATGGGCAAGCGAAGCCGAAGGTTCGCCAGATGCTGATGCTGCCCAGGTTGCGGAAGCTTCGTCGGCCGCTGACGCCGCTCAAGCCTCCGAGTCGTCGCAGCTTGCAACTGCGGCGCAAACTGCAGATTCAACGCAACCTGCGGACTCAACGCAGCTCGCCACCGCCGCGCAATCCGCAACCGAGACGCTGCCGTTCGGTAACACTATCTCCGCGGCAGGTGAGAATCATTCAGCTGCTATCACCCAGAATGGGGAGCTTTGGACCTGGGGTCGTAACTCGGAATTTCAACTCGGATATTCGTCGAGCGATGAGAAAAACTCTTACCTGAACAAGCTTATGGACGATGTTGCAAGCGTTGCTCTCGGTACGAATTTTTCGGCTGCTGTCAAAAAAAACGGGGAGCTTTGGACGTGGGGTTGGAACTATAAGGGCGTGGTCGGCAACGAGGGCGGTACCGATGGATTCGCTCCAGCAAAGCTCATGGACGATGTCGTCAGCGTTTCGCTCGGTTATTTGCATGCCGCCGCCATCAAGCGCGACGGATCGCTTTGGACGTGGGGCGACAATTCACATGGCGAGTTGGGCAACGGGACGACTAACGACAGCGCCAACTATGAGCCAAAAAAGATAATGGACGATGTCGTTGCTGTTTCTTTGGGCATTGGCTATTCCGCCGCGATCAAGCGCGATGGGTCGCTCTGGATGTGGGGTGACAATTCGTATGGACAGTTCGGAAACGGTACGACTGAGGGCAGCACCGTTCCCGTCAAGGTTATGGACGGCGTTTCTGCCGTGTCGCTCGGAGGGTCTCATACGGGGGTCATCATGACAGATGGGTCACTTTTGACCTGGGGATGCAATGATGATGGGCAGTTGGGGAATGGAACGACCGAGGATAGCAGCGTCCCTGTCAAGGTGATGGACGACGTAGCTTCGATATCGTTCGGCGGACCTAACTCCTCAGCAGTCAAGAAAGACGGTACGTTGTGGGTGTGGGGTGAAGGCAGGTACAACCAAGTTGGAGCGTCTTATTGGGACCAGGTTAAGCCCGTACAATACCTCGAAGGGGTTGTCTGCGCTTCGGTGGGCTACAACCATACTGCCGCCCTCAAGCAGGATGGCACGCTTTGGACGTGGGGCTGCAACAATTACGGACAACTCGGCTACGTGACCATAGAACAACAGTGGACACCTTACCAAGTCATGGACAAAGTTGCCTTTTCTGCGGGTTCATCTGCCACCGACCCGTCCGAAACGATTCCCTCGGACCCCTTCACGGCAAGCGCTTGGTTTAAGGCTTCGGGGGGCGATGGTGAAGCTGCGACTGTAGTGAACTGGGACGACGCTTGGTTCAACACCTCTTCGTACACGTACAACCACGATCTTGCCACCACTGCCGCCGTGCTCGCTGCTGCGGCTTACGACGAATCGTTCGTGAAAAAGACGTTGCGGGAACAGCTTGGCTTCAACGCGTTCGATTCGGTGGAATATCACCCCGCAGGGAAAGACTACAACGGCGACTACGACCAGGTCGGCTTCTCCATCGAGACGCGCATGACCTCGAACGGCGTACCGATCATCGCCGTCATCGTGCGCGGCACGCCCGGCAACGGCGAGTGGCTCAGCAACCTCAATGTCGCCGACACGCTGCAAAATAACGATCAGGAAACGCACGAGGGCTTCAAAGCGGGGGCGCTGCAGGTGCTTCGGGCCCTGCGCAGTTACGTGTACGACAACGGCATCGACCTCGATAAAGCGCGCGTGCTCATCGCGGGCCACAGCCGGGGCGCTGCGGTGTCGAACATCCTCGGCGCCCGTCTTGACGATGGGTTGGCGACCGACGCGGGGACGCTCTCGCCCGACAACGTCTACACTTTCACGTTCGAGTCGCCCAATGCCACGCTCGCAAGCAACCGCAGCGATGCCAAGTACGGCAACATCTTCAACATCGTGAACCCCGAGGACGTCGTCATCAAGGTGCCGCTTGGCGAATGGGGCTACGGCCGCTACGGCAGGGATCTGGCCCTGCCTTCCAGGTCGAACACGCGTAGGGGCGACTACAAGGCGCAGCTGGCAAAGATGAACACGTATTTCGAGCGCTTCAGCGATGGGGAAAAGTACCGAGGCTACCTCACCGGCTCCGTTACCGCTTCGTCGATTTCGACGGAGATGGCGATGCTCGCTCGATCGACCTGGTGGTACTACCATAACCGTCTGACTGGGGTAACGCCGCATGAGGTGTTCACGAGCCTCGTGAAGGCGGCCATCATGGGTTCTGCCGACAACGGCGACTACGCCATTTTGTACGCAGCGATGATGATTCCTCAGTACAAGCTCTTGTTCACGGCTATTTTCGGCACGGGGGCGCTCAACGGGGCGTTCATCACGGGCAAGGGCGTGGTGCACGGGCATACGCAGGAAACCTACGTGGCGTGGATGAAAAGCGAAGAGGCGGAGCTTGGCGAGTTCCCCGAGATATTCGCCCGCATGAACTACCGTTTGCTGCTCGTTGCCTGCCCGGTCGACGTTAAGGCTTACGACGCCGAGGGCAATCTCGTCGCATCGATTTCCAATGATGAGATGGACGAGACCCTGATAGAAGAGGGTCTTCCCGCTGCAGTGACGTCCGACGGGGTCAAGATGATCGACATTCCCGCTGGTGAGGGCTACCGCGTCGAGGTCACTGCGACCGACGGCGGCGAGATGGACGTGACCCTCGAGGAACGCGATGTCCTAAGTAGCGATCCTGTCAGCGTGAAGAGCTATCAGGGGGTCGCTATCGAGGAAGGCGATGCGTTCTCGCTCGACGTGTCCTCCCAGGATGCCCCCGTCGATTGCGTGCTCGTGGACGACTCGACTGGGGAGGAGGCCAAGGCTTCCTCCGTCGCGTCGGGCTCGGATTTGGAAGAAGCGACGGTGTCCGTTTCCGCTGAAGGAGGGGGCGACGTTTGGGGCGGCGGCACGGTAGTCGCTGGCGGCAAAATCGCAATCCACGCTCGCGCATCGGAAGGCAGCGTGTTCATCGGATGGCAGCGCGAGGGCGCGTCGGGCGAGCGGGAAGCGGTCGCCGGCGGCGCCGATATCGAGGTGCGCGCGTCCGAAGACGTGACGTACGTCGCTCAGTTCGCGAGCATTTCGTCTGAGTTCCCCGACGTCGACTATGCCGAGTGGTACGCCGAGGGAGTGTCGTTCTGCTCCGCAAAGGGCCTTATCACCGGCTATGCGGAAGGTCCCGACGCCGGCTTGTTCGGTGTGGGCAGGCCCCTCACGCGCGCGCAGTTCGCCATGATCCTCTGGCGCGCGGCCGACCCCGAGGCTGCCGCAGCGTGCAAGCCTGCCGACACGCCCAACACCACAGGCATGGACGATGTCGAGTCCTTTACGTGGTACACCGGCGCTGCTAACTGGGCTGTTGCCAACCAGGTGATCAATGGCTTCGACAACCGCGACGGCACGTTCAGCTTCAAGCCCGATGAGCCGGTGACCGCCGAGCAAGTTGCCAAGATCTTCTGCAACTATGCGAATGGGGGCCAGGCAGGCGATTCGGCGGCCTTGGGCGACTTGACCGATAGCGATGCCATATCCAATTGGGCAGTGGGTTCGGTTGCCTGGGCTAAGGAATCCGGTCTTGTCAGTGGCTACGACAACCACGATGGGACCTACACGTTCGCGCCCGCCGAGAGCACCTCTCGCGAGCGCGCCGCGACCCTGATCATGAAGGCGTATCGACAGGGGATTTTGAAGTAGTGCGAAGTCGACGCCTGCGCTTGTGCTCGGATCGGCGCAGGCGTCGCGCCATGACTGCCGCTCGGCGCCGGTGCCTGTTTTAGGGCGGGCGCCGGCGCTCTGGATTCTCGTGCCCGCAAGCGCAACGCCTCGCTTTCCCGTCTGCGCACTTTTCGCGCAGGGGAGGGAGGTTCGCGCTTTGCGGGCTTTCCCTTGCGCTACACTTATGACCCATGTCGTCACAATATCTTGTCTACATAGTCTGCTCGGTCCTGAGCTTCGTGCCCGCCATCGTCTTTCACGAGGTGGCGCACGGGTTTGCCGCATACAAGCTTGGGGATCCCACGGCAAAGCGCGCGGGGCGTCTGTCGCTTAACCCGCTCAAGCACGTCGACCCGTTCGGCACGGTCATCCTGCCTCTGTGCATGCTCGCGATGAACGGTCCCGTGTTCGGCTATGCGAAGCCGGTGCCTTACAACCCGTCTTACTTTAAGAATCCCAAAACAGGCGACGTCATCGTCGGCCTTGCCGGACCTGCAGCGAACCTTGCGATGGCCGCCCTTGCCGGCGCTGTGGCCTGGGCTCTCTACGGTCAGGCTCCTGCGCTCGTCGCGCAAAGCGAGGCGTTCGCGTACTTCTATCTCATGTTCCTGCCCATGTTCGCCCTCATCAATCTCTACCTGCTCTTTTTCAACCTGCTGCCGGTCCCGCCGCTCGACGGCTCGTCGGTGCTCGCGCTTTTCATCCCGAAAAAGCACATGCACAAGTACTACCGCGTGCAGCAGTACGCGATGCCCGTGTTCATGATCGTCCTTATCATTCTTCCCTACGTTTTGCACGTGAACCCCGTCGGCGTTTATCTCGACGTTACGGCGGGCAATGTGGCCAATCTGCTGTTCCCGTTCAAGGTCTCCTAGGGGGGGGGCGAAGCTGTGTCGTACAAAGTTCGCACCGCAAGCTTCGAGGGCCCGTTCGACCTTCTGCTGTACCTGGTGAGCAGGCAGAAAGTCGATATCGGTGCCATCTCGATCACCGAGATCGCCGACCAGTACCTCGCCGAGGTAACGCGCATGAAAAACCTCGACCTCGACGTGGCAAGCGACTTTCTGCTCGTGGCGTCGACGCTGCTCGAAATCAAGGCGCAAAGCCTCATCCCGCAGGACACGCCCGAAATCGACGACGACATAGCGGAGCTTTCGCCTAGCGAGGCGCGCGATATCCTGGTCGAGCGCCTGCTTGCCTACAAGCAGTACAAGAACGCGGGCGCCGCCCTCCATGCGCGGTTCATCTCAGAAGGCCGCATGCATACGCGTCCGTTCGGGCCCGATGCGTGTTTTCTGAACCTCATGCCGGACTACCTAAAAGACGTCACGCTCGATAGCCTTGCGCTCACCTGCGCCCGTGCGCTGGCCCGACGCGATGTTTTCCTATTGGAAAGCGAGCATATCGCCGCAAAGCCCATTCCCGTCGAGACGCACGTGCGGGCCATCCACCAGCGCATCGTCAACCGCGGGCATCTGCGGTTTTCCGACTTGGTCGACGAGCGTACGCCGACGCCGGTCGTTGTCGTGACGTTCCTCGCGGTGCTCGAGCTCTACAAGCGCTCCATGGTGAAGATCAACCAAGACGAGCTGTTCGGCGATATCTCGATCGACTACATCGAAGGGTCGGGCGAGCTTGACCTGACGGGCGAAGACGCGCTCACGTCGGTGGGCGAGGAGGAGTAACCATGTTCGAAGGTTTGCAGAAAGACCAGCTCGCAGGCGCAATCGAGGCAATGCTGTTCGTGACCGACGAGCCGGTGGGCACCATCGCACTCGCCGATATGCTCGAAGTCGACCCCGCCGACGTCGAGGGCGCCCTCGTGGGGCTTCGCGATAAGCTCGAGGCCGAAAACCGCGGCATCCAGCTGCGCGAGGTGGCGGGCGGTTGGCGGCTGTACACGCATCCCGCCTACCACGAGCTCATCGAGAAGTACGTCCTTTCCTGGGACACCCGCAAGCTCTCCCAGGCCGCCATGGAGACGCTCGCGATTGTGGCATATTCCCAGCCCACGACGCGCGCCCAGGTGGCGAGCGTGCGCGGCGTGAACTCCGACAGCTCGATCAACTCCCTGGTGGAAAAAGGCCTCGTGCGCGAAGCGGGGGTTGCGGATACTCCAGGGAACCCGACGCTTTACGCCACGACGCGCGCGTTTTTGGAGAAGTTCGGCCTTCGCTCCACCGCCGATCTGCCCGACCTTTCCGAGTTCGCGCCTGACGATTCCACGCGCACGCTTATTCGCGAGCGGCTTTCCGCAGCTCACGAAGCAAGCGGCACCGCGCTCAAACGCGACGAGGGCGATGTGCTCGACCGCATCGCCTACGATGACGACGAGGGCGAAATGAGCGGGGCTGTCGCGGGCGAGGCGCTTGTGGGGCATACGGCACCTGAGTCGCTGTTCTCGCAGGATCAGGCTTATCGCTCAACTAACCAGCGCGATGAAGCGGATGAAGACGGCGGCGCGGATGACTATTCCCATGCCGAAGACGACTCTGCCCAGGAAATGCTCCGTCAGGCCATGGCCCAGGGTTTCGGCGTGGTCGACAAGATCGACTTCGACGAGCTTACGTTCGAAACGGATGACGAGTAGCCATGATGCGCCTTCAGAAGTTTTTAGCTCGCGCGGGTGTTGCGTCGCGGCGCCATGCGGAGGAGCTTATCGTCGCTGGACGCGTCACGGTGAACGGACAGCCTGCTGAACTGGGATGTTCCGTCGATCCCGACGCTGATGAAATTCGCGTTGATGGAGGGTCGCCCGTGCGTCTTGCCGAGGGCGAGGTCACGATCATGCTCCACAAGCCCGCCGGTTACGTCACCACGATGGATGACCCCCAAGGTCGCGCCACGGTGGCCGACCTCGTTCCCGCCGATCGGTTTCTGGGGCTCTTTCCCGTGGGGCGCCTCGATCGCGACACGACGGGCCTCCTTCTCTTCACGACCGACGGCGAGCTGGGAAATGCTCTTCTGCATCCGCGTCGCCACGTGGAGAAACGCTACCTCGCATTGGTGGAAGGGACGCCGGATACGCAGGCGCTTTCGAGGCTGCGTGGCGGCGTGCGCCTTTCCGACGGCATGACGCTTCCAGCGCGTGCGGAGCTTTTGCGCGGCAGCGCGGCGCGTGAGGCGGCGCTTGCAATCGGCACTGGCAAGGGGGCGGGCGGCATCGACGCTTCGCACACGGGAAAGCGCGCCCGTGCAGTCCGCGAGAAGACGGGAAGCTATGTGCTCGTCGGTTTGCGCGAGGGCCGCAAGCGGGAGGTTCGCCGCATGCTCGAAGCGGTGGGTCATCCCGTCATCGCGCTTCACCGTTCCTCGTTTGGACCCCTTGAGCTGGGAGATCTTCCCCGTGGCTCATGGCGTGAGCTCACAGATGTGGAAGTGGGCGAACTTAAGGCCGCAACCTGCTCGTAACTGCTAAACTAACGGACTGCTGCTCGGGCGATAAGGATCCGGGCACGCGAGGAAAAGGTATACGCATGTCTGAAGATACAACAAGCAAGGCTCCTCATGGGTTCGACCATATTGTGGTGGTTGGCCTGGGGCTTATCGGTGCATCGCTTGCCGCCGCCATCTCGAAGTCGGACCCCGACATCGAGGTATTCGGTGTCGACGTCGATTCGAGAACCTGCGGCGAGGCCATCTCGCGTGGGTGGGTCTCAAACGCCTGCACTCCCGAAAGCGAGGCGCTCTCCGATTTCGTGAAGGACCGCGCTGACCTCGTCGTTTTGGCGACGCCCGTTGCGGCAGTCGACGATTACCTGCGCCTTCTTGGCGATTGGGATTATCAAGGCGTGATCACCGACACGCTTTCCACGAAAGCCCATATCCTTGCGGCGACGAAAGAGATTCTGCCATATCGTCGCAACTACGTGCCGGGGCATCCTATGGCGGGCTCGGAAAAGAACGGCATCGACGGCGCGCGTCCCGACCTTTTCGAGGGTGCTAACTGGATTCTTTGCCCCGACGTGGATACGCCGCCGGAGCATTTCCAGCGCTTGCACGAGCTCATTACGAGCTTGAGTGCGCGCGTGGTTGCCATAGCGCCTGATGAGCATGATGACTCTATCGCCGTGGTAAGCCATGTTCCGCATATCATCGCGGCTTCGCTCATGCAGCTTGCAAGCCGTCACGCCGACGAGCAGCAGTCGCTCATGCGTCTTGCTGCAGGTGGTTTCAAGGATTCCACACGCATTGCGGCGGGTTCGTCGAAGCTGTGGTGCGGCATCGCGTTCGACAACGCCTGCGCGCTTACGGGCGGTTTACGCGAGATGCAGTCGATTATCGGCGATTTCGCAGACGCGATCGACGCGCACGACCGCGAGGCGACGACGCGTCTTCTCGAGGAAGCGGCGCAGGCCCGACGCGCGCTGCCCGCAGCTTGGGTTCCCTCGACCGATAAGCTTCTCGAGGTTCGCATTCCCATGTCCGATCGAAAGGGTGTGGTCGCGGAAGTCACCACGATTGCGAGCTCCGCGGGCTGCAATATTCAATCGATCGAGATCGACCACATTACCGAAGATCGCGCCGTGCTTTCGCTCGTTTTGACCGACGAGGGCGATGTTGGAAAGCTGTCTGCCCAGCTTATCGGCGCGGGCTTCTCGGTGTCGTTCAATCCGCTCGCCCCGAAGGAGCATGTCCATGTCGACTAACGATCAACCGGTGTCCACTGCACGCAGCGACGCTGCAGTGCCCTGCGCGTCTTCAGACGCCGCGACCGAACAGACAACCCTTATCGAGCCGCTCGCCCGTCCGTTGACGGGTGCGGTTCGCGTTCCCGGCGACAAGTCGATATCGCATCGCTCGGTGCTTTTCTCCGCCATGGCCGAAGGCACTTCGCACGTGTCCGGCGTGCTCGACTCCGCTGACGTGCGCTCTTCCATCGGTGCGGTGCGAGCCTTAGGAGCCGAGGTCAACGTTGAGAAGCAGCCCGACGGAAGCCTTACGGGCGACATCCGCGGGTGGGGAAGTGCGGGGCCTTCACAACCGACGGGTGCCATCGACTGCGGCAACTCGGGCACGACGGTTCGCCTGCTCATGGGCGTGCTTGCGCCGTGGGACATCACCGTCGAGCTCACGGGCGATGCCTCCCTTCGCCGCCGCCCGATGCGCCGCATCGCCGCCCCGCTCGAGATGATGGGCGCCCGGTTTGCCCCAGAAGGCGCGACGACGCTTCCCCTCTCCATCTCGGGAACGCGCGACCTTGCCGCCATCTCATACGACTCGCCAATTGCGTCCGCCCAGCTAAAGACAGCAATCCTGCTTGCCGGCATCTTCGCTTCCGGCACGACGGGCGTCTATGAGCCCGCGCCTTCGCGCAACCACACCGAGCTCATGCTCCCTGGATTCGGCGTCGCCGTCGAATCGGCGCCGGGGGAGGCTTTCGTCCGCGGTGGACAGAGCTTTCACGCCTGCGATGTCGATGTGCCGGGCGATCCCTCCTCGGCGGCGTTCATGGCCTGTGCGGCCGCTCTTCGGCCTGGTAGCTCGATCGATATCGAGAACGTGAGCCTGAACGAGGCGCGCATCGGCTTCGTGCGCGTGCTCGAGCGAATGGG
This sequence comes from uncultured Ellagibacter sp., assembly GCF_934617235.1. Classification (GTDB taxonomy): domain Bacteria; phylum Actinomycetota; class Coriobacteriia; order Coriobacteriales; family Eggerthellaceae; genus Ellagibacter. The sequence goes on from NZ_CAKTTZ010000034.1 coordinate 23,472, forward strand.
TGCCGCCATTTCTGTGAAGCCGACGGGCAGTGCAGGCGAGGAGCCCTGCGGCACCATCTCGGTTTCCCATGTCGAACATCTGCGCGCGTGCGAGGTTATGGGGCGCGAAATCGCATCGCTCGTCGACGAGATTCCCGTGCTCGCCCTTGTGGCGGCCCACGCCGAAGGCACGACGGTCTTTCACGAGGTGGGGGAGTTGCGCGTGAAGGAAACCGACCGTCTCGCCGCCATCGTGGAGGGGCTTGGCAAGCTCGGTGTACACGCGTGGGCCGAAGGGGACGACCTCCATATTGAAGGTGTGCCGGGCCTTGTCGCGCCCGCCGGGCTCGCATTCGACTCCTTGGGGGATCACCGTTTGGCTATGACCTGGTCGCTTGTTGGTTTTACGGGAACTCACCCCGTGTCTATTCGTGATTTTGAGGCAGTGCGCGTAAGCTATCCGGGCTTTCGCGCCGATATTGAAAGGCTGGCGAAATGATCGTCGCAATCGATGGCCCCTCGGGGGCAGGAAAGTCAACCGTCGCAAAGGCGGCGGCAAAGCAGCTCGGGTTCTCGTGCCTCGACACGGGTGCCATGTATCGAGCTATCGCGTGGAAGGCGCTCGCCGACGGCGTCTCCTTCGATGACGCAGAATCGCTCGGCGCAATCGCTCGCGACAACGAAATCGAGTTCGGGCACGTCGAGGGCGACCCCGTTCCCCGTCGCGTTTTCATCTCCGGCACGGAAGTGACCGACGCCATCCGCACGTCCGAGATCGATCGCGCAGTTGGGCCGGTTGCGGCTGTTCCCGCAGTTCGCGAGGCGCTTGTCGCACAGCAGCAGCGTATCGGCCGCGCGGGCGATTACGTGGTCGAGGGCCGCGATATCGGCACGGTCGTCTTCCCTGAGGCACCCGTGAAGGTGTTTCTCACGGCGAGCGCGGAAGAGCGCGCAACTCGCCGCGTCAAGCAGAACGAAGAGCGCCATGTGGGCTCGACGAACTACGAGGAGGTTCTCGCCGACATCAAGAAGCGGGACGAAATCGATTCCTCTCGCGCGGCGTCGCCTCTCAAGCCAGCGGAAGATGCCGTGCACCTCGATTCCACGGGTAAGACCATCGAGGAGATCATCTCCTTCATCTGCTCACTTGCCGAGCAGGCTCAAAAGTAATTGCGCAATGGCGTCTGACCTGCGGGGTCGGGCGCCATATCGGGTGTCACGGCGCATATTCAAGAGAAAGGGCCGCGCATGAGCGTCTTTTTGCCATACGAGAAGATGTGGGACATGCCCCTTGGCGGCACGTCGACCGAAAAGCAGATTCCTCACTGGTTTGGGAACATCGTCTGGGTTGTCGTCGCCTTCGTTTTCAAGATTTGCTTCCGCTATCGCGTCGATGGGCGCGAGACCCTGCGCGCATTCAACAAGAAATCGGGCGTGCTCCTCGTGGCGAACCACACCTCGTTTCTTGACGTGGCCTGCATGTATATCGCCTGTCGGCCGAGCCAGTGGGTGCGTCTGCTTGGACGCGAGACGCTCTTCGACAACGCGCATGGCCTTGTGGGGCAGATCCTCTCGCGTGTCGGCGCGTTCCCCATCAAGCGCGACGCAGCCGACCGTGTGGCGATCAAGCGCGCGACGCGCAACCTGAAGAACAACGAGCTCGTCGGCATCCTTCCCGAGGGGACGCGCCGTGGTAAGGGCACAAAGACCCCCGAAATCCACTCCGGTGCTGCTTTCATCGCGAAGATGGGCCATGCCCCTATCCTCCCTATGACGGTGCGCAACGCCGAGTATGTGAAGCAGAAGGGCAAGTTCTTCCGCTTCCCGAAAATCACGATGGAGTTTGGATCGCCCCTGCTCGTGAGCGATTTCGACTTCCTTCCCAAGGAAGATCGCCTAGAGGGTTGCACGTGGTATGCGATGCGCGAGTGCTTTGCGCTCTCCCAGCGCGTGCCGCGCGATGAGGTCGACATGGCGGCGCTGTTCCCTGGCGGGCGCGACTTCACGGACGTGTTCGCGGGTCATGCGATCCCCGTGCATACCCCTGAGGAAATCATCGCGGCGAAGGAGTCGAAATGAAGGTGACGCGTGCGAAGTGTGCAGGGGCATGCTATGGCGTCCAGCGCGCGCTCGACATGGCGCTCGATGCCGTATCTGATGGCTCCCATGCGGTCACCCTCGGCCCGCTGATCCACAATCCCCAGGTCGTGGCGCAGCTTGCCGAACGGGGCATCCGCGCTGTCGAAAATCCCGAGCAGGCCGTCGAGGGAAGCGTTATCATCCGCAGCCATGGGGTGACGCCGCAGGTCCGCCGCGAAATCGAGGCGCGCGGGCTTCCTGTGGTCGACGCGACGTGCCCGCATGTCGCCCGTGCTCAAAAGGCGGCGGCCAAGCTCGCTCGCGAGTGCGGGCGCGTCGTCGTAGTGGGAGAGGCTGGCCATCCCGAGGTCGAGGGGCTTGTCGCTTATGCGCGCGAAGCGGGTGGGGAAGTGCACGTCGCCGGGCGGGCCTCGGACGTGCCTGCGAGCCTTGCGGGTAAGGTGGGGGTCGTGGTGCAAACGACCCAGACGCGGGAGGCCTTCGAGGAGGTGCTTGCCGCTCTTCACAGCTGCGGCGTCGAGTGCGTGGTGAAGGACACCGTGTGTCTTGCGACGCGCGAGCGACAAGAATCTGCGGCGGCGCTTGCTCAGAAGGTGGACGCGATGGTTGTCATCGGCGGGCGCAACTCATCGAACACGACGCGTCTTGCCGAGATATGCTCGTCGGTGTGCGGGAATACCCACCATATTGAGCGCGCCAGTGAGCTCGACCCTGCCTGGTTCGAGCGGTGCACCGAGGTCGGCATCACGGCGGGCGCGAGTACGCCCGAAGATCAAATCGCCGCCGTCGAGGCGCGCATCGCCAGCTTGGGGTAGAGCTGAGTCTTTGAGCCTCTAGCCCATTGACCGTCTTGCCCTCTGAACCATCTGGCCCTCTGAACCATCTGGCCCTCTGAACCATCTGGCCCGTCGAAGCGCGCGCTCGTTCGGAAAAGCCCGGACGCGCATCGCAGGTGTCGCCGAGGGTGAACGTGGCGCTTCGTATGCTTGGGGAACACAGAGTGCGGCTCCCCAATGACGGCGGGCGTTTCGAAAACTCGGGAGCAATTGAGGTCGGAATACGCTTGCGCGCTCGGGCGTGGATTCCTGGAAAGTTGAGTGGTTTGAAAAGATACACATCCTAAGAGCGATTTGGGCGCGAATAACGAGATTTCCCACAAGATAGTTCGGAACCTTTACGAACTCTCACGATGAGTGATCACTTGACCTGGTGTTTCTTGTTGAAGACGAGTAGCTAGCTCGCAATAGCCTTCCCGATTGGTGCTCTATCGGTGGGACGCCTCGTTTATTTGCCAGAATCAGCTCTCGCGGCTGTACTTTTCTCGATGATTCGACGAGTGTTCGCCTCGCGAATTCCAATGTCCCCGCATCACTCCTATTCCACAAGATAACCTGCATCAGAAAGTAGCTCGCGCAAATAAGCAGCGTACCCAAGTAAAATCTCCTCTGCGGGGCCTTGCTTCTCCTAGTTGATCGACATCGATTTATCAAGCTCGGCAATGCTGCCGACGCCGCCGGATATAAGAAGCGTCGAGGTGAAAGCTTCCGAGAATCCACATTCGTTCTTTACGACAGACAAAGTGACTTTATTCTTCTTTCTAAGCAGGCCTCCAGCAGCAACGGGACCGACGACCTCGAGAGGATGCAAGGGAGACCGAGGAATAAAGAGGAAACAGAAAGAGCGAGAGCTATTCGAGCAACGAAATATAAAGCTCGATTGACTCGACAATAAAGAAAGCAATCGAGGCCCTTCGGATTAGAGACTGTCGTTCTAATAGTAGTAGTTACTCGACGCCTTGCACGACAACTGTCTTTGATGTGCGGAAGGCGATTATAGTCAAGAACGAGATCGGCAATACCTGTCTGGTCTCCTTTCCTGGGCTTATGGAGGGAATGTGTGCGAGCCCTGAAGGGCGTCCGAAATGCGTTTCCGCAGGTGGTGACGGGAAACAGACCCTCCTCGGCGCCCTTTCCCGGGAAAAAGGCGGGAAAGCCCCTTGACCGCGGAGGGGGGTGCGCGTAATATATCTCCTTGCGCCGCGGACGGAAGGAAGCGGCGGGGCGGGGCTGAGAAGAAGCCCCGGGAACCTTGA
>NZ_CAKTTZ010000035.1 GCF_934617235.1 uncultured Ellagibacter sp.
CAGGGTTAAGTCACAACTTCATCCAGACTTCACAAAATACTGACTTTGCTTTGTCAATCAACCCTCTAATCAGGCACTACTAATTTATGATTATCTGATAATAGACGTTATGTAAACTAGATAGTTCACATGAAGATAGCATGTGAACTTTACAGGTGACAAGTCAGATGTAAAGTTCTGAGTCATACTCCTTCTATGGCCAATAACGCAAAAAAAAATGGAGCGAGCATGAGCGAACAAGACAATCGGCACGCCGAAGCAAACTCGACGCAAACCGATGACGTGCAATCATCTATCGAAATCGGCGATAGCAGCAGCATCGAAGTATTGTCGGACGAGATAAAGCGGCTCAAGACGCAACGAGACGCCGTCATCTTGGCGCATTATTATGTACCAGCAGAAGTACAAGCTGTCGCCGACTATGTTGGAGACAGCTTCGCTTTGGCAAAACTTGCTGTTGATCTGCCACAACAAACCATCGTGCTCTGCGGCGTAGAATTCATGGGTGAATCTGCGAAGTTGCTGAACCCGCAAAAGACCGTGCTCTTGCCCGAACCTGCTGCTGACTGCCCCATGGCTCACATGATTCGGAAAACCGACATCGACTCAATCCGAGCTAAGTATACCGACGATCTTGCCGTCGTATGTTATGTGAACTCTACTGCCGAAGCTAAAACTTGGTCGGATGTCTGTGTCACTTCCTCGAACGCCGTGAAAATATGCAATTCACTATCTCAGCATAACCTGCTCTTTATCCCTGATATGAACTTAGGTCGCTACGTTGCAGAGCAGCTTCCCGACAAACATGTCATCTTGAATAAGGGCTACTGCCCACGTCATACGACTATCAGCCGAAAGCAAGTCATCGATCTCGAAGAGATCTACCCCGAGGCCGTCGTTATGGCGCATCCCGAGTGTCCAGCAGACGTGCTTGCCGAGGCGGATTTCATCGGCTCCACAAAAGGCATGATCGAGCATGCAACCTCCTCCGATGCAAAGGATTTCATCGTATGCACGGTGGTAGGCATCGCAAGCGAACTCAAGCTTCGCAACGAAGGCACCAACAAGCAGTTCCACTTCCCCGCCCCCATACCCCGTTGCGAGAACATGGACCTGGTGACTCTGCCGAAACTTGCCGCTTGCCTGCGCAACCCAACGCCACATGAAGTGCACGTTGACGAAAACCTCGCCCCCGCCGCACGCCTGACGCTTGAACGCATGCTGGAATATGCGGCAAAGTAGAAAACCATGAGCAATCAAACCGAACATCTCACCTGCGATGTGGTCATCGTTGGATGCGGCGTGGCGGGTCTGTACTGCGCGCTCAACCTACCACGCCAGCTTTCCGTTATCATGTTATCGAAAACCTCGATTGAGGAATGCGACTCAATGCTGGCGCAAGGCGGCATCTGCGTGCAGCATGGCGACGACGATTACGCGCCTTTCTTCGAAGACACCTTGCGAACAGGTCATTTCGAGAACCGTCGCGAAAGCGTGGACCTCATGATCCGCGCAAGCCGCAGCGTTATCAAAAACCTGGTGGACCTTGGCGTCGACTTTTCCCGCAACCACGACGGGTCGCTACGCTATACCCGCGAAGGCGCCCATAGCCGCGCCCGCATTTGCTATCACGAAGACACCACCGGAGCCGAGATTACAACGAAGCTTTTAGATGCCGTACGAAAACTTCCGAATGTTCACATCCATGAAAACACCTGCATGGATGACATTCTTGTCAAGAGAAATAACGACGAGCCGAGTCTTCAAGCGGCTCGCCAAGTTTGCCGCACGAGGAATACTCGCGAACGCTGTTACGGCATCGTCGCACATGGCAAAAATGAACGAACGATATCCATCGCAGCCAGCGCGACCGTTTGGGCGTGCGGCGGCATCGGCGGGACATACAAGCGATCCACCAACTTCCCCTGTCTCACCGGAGATGCGCTTCGAATCGCACAAGCTCACGACATCGCCCTTGAGCATACCGATTACGTGCAGATCCACCCCACCTCGCTCTTCACCCCCAAACCAGGAAGAGCATTCCTCATTTCGGAATCCTGCCGCGGTGAAGGTGCCATGCTGCTGAATGCACAGGGAAAGCGATTCACTGACGAGTTGCAACCACGCGATGTAGTAAGCGCAGCCATCGAGCAACAAATGGCAAAAGAGGGATCCGACCATGTCCTCCTCTCTTTTAGTAAGGTCCCAAAAGATGAAATCGTAAGCCATTTCAAGCACATTTACGAGCACTGCCTCGCCGAAGGCTACGACATCACGCGGGAACCTATTCCCGTCGTTCCCGCGCAGCATTACTTCATGGGCGGAGTGCATGTCGACCGATACAGCGCTACCACGATGCCCGCACTCTACGCCATCGGCGAGACGAGCTGCAATGGCGTGCATGGTAAAAACCGCCTCGCAAGTAACTCACTGCTTGAATCGCTTGTGTTCTCGCAGCGCGCGGCGTGGGATATCGCTCGGGAGAGGCATCTCCCCACACCTTTCCCGCAAACGTATAGCGAGTATCCGACCGGCGCCGAAGCGAAAGCCTATAAGGAATTCTGCATGATAAAGGAGGCTGTGTGCGCATGAGTCCCATCACGCTGACCACCGTGGCCGAGCCGCTTATCCGAGCGGCATTGGCCGAGGACATCACCAACGAAGATGTGTCGACTGCCGCCATTATGCCAGAAGCGCGACCAGCAGCCGTCGATCTCATCGCGAAAGCCGACGGCGTGCTCTGCGGCCTTGATGTGTTCGAGCGGACCTTCGCTATCCTTGACCCCGAAAGCCATGTGGAGCGGCTTGCTTCAGAAGGAAGCGACATCGTCGCAGGCCAAAAACTTGCAATTGTCACAGGCGATGTTCGAGCGCTCTTATCCGGAGAGCGCGTGGCACTCAACTACCTTCAACGCATGAGCGGTATCGCAACCTATACCCGCCATGTTGCCGCATTACTTGAGGGCAGCTGCACCACGCTCGTCGACACGCGCAAAACCACTCCGAACATGCGCGTATTCGAGAAAGAGGCCGTGCGATGCGGCGGAGGACACAACCACCGATACAACCTTTCCGATGGCGTAATGCTCAAGGACAACCATATAGCGGCAGCTGGTGGTATTCGCCCAGCAATCGAGGCAGCGCGCGCCTATGCTCCATTCGTGCGCAAAATCGAGGTTGAGTGCGAGACCCTCGATCAGGTGCGCGAAGCCGTAGATGCGGGTGCGGACATCATCATGCTCGATAACATGGACCATGAAACCATGGCTGCCGCCGTGGCACTTATCGATGGCAAGGCTCAAACGGAATGCTCCGGCAACATTGATGCCTCAAATGTGCGAGCTATCGTCGATTTAGGGATAGATTTCGTGTCGAGCGGAGCTCTAACCCACTCCTCTCCTATCCTTGATGTATCGATGAAACAACTGCGCTTGCTGGACAAAGTAACCAGCGGGAACGAGGCAAGAGCATGACATCGAAAGCGCAAACACGCCGCGAGACATTACTTCACCTCCTCAATACCGCCCAAGAACCATTGGCAGGCGTTATCCTCGCCAAACAACTGGGCGTGAGCCGCCAAATCATTGTTCAGGACATCGCGCTGTTACGGGAGAAGGGTGCGAACATCGTCGGCACCGCACAGGGATATATACTAGAAAGCCGCTCGCGCGAAAACCTCAGGGCAGCAGAAGAAACAGATAAAGCGAGCAACGATGCGCTCGGATGCTCCGACGATAGCGAAGCCTTCGAGCGCACGTTCAAGGTGCATCACAGCGCATCGCAAACCAAAGACGAATTGGAAACGATCGTCTCCGCAGGTGGGCGCATCAAGAATGTTTCAATCAGCCATCGTGCCTACGGTGCTTTGACCGCACCGCTCAACATCGAGACAGAGGGAGATATCTCGCGATTCATCAACGACATCGAAAGCGGCAAGTCCGCCCCATTGAGCACCGCGACTTCTGGCTACCACTACCACCTCATCGCGGCCGACGACGAAGAGACACTTGAGACTATCGGACGCGCACTGGCAGACAAAGGCTACCTCGCACCGCTTCTCCCCCACGAACTGCCAAAGTAGGGAAAGCAGCGGAAGGAAAGTTCAACCGAAATCAAATACGGTGGCCACCAAAAAAGCGGCCACCGTTTCCAAGGGTTTTCAAAACATTTGATTTACCAGGGGTATTGGCCTTTCTTCGCATACGGCAGAAGCTTGCCGTCAAGCGTGATGATTACGCGATGGTTCCCATCATCATCAACGACTACGTCGCAATCGAGTCCAAAATCGATCGCACTCATGATGGCGTTTCCACCCTGCTCATGAATAAGGTCCTTCAACGCAGGACCGTACGTATCGATTACCTCATGAAGGCGATACAGAATCGGGTCGGTATTACCCTTGTAAGGGTGCTCAGTGAGAAAAGCAGTCTTCTCTGCCGCGATTCCCAAAGCCTCGGCAAGCTTGCGAGCATACTCTTCCGGAACGAACTGCTGGCCCTCGAAGGCAGATGCAAGCCAAACCTTGTTCACCCCAATCTTCTCAGCGAGCTCCTGATAGGTTAGTCCGGCAGCCTTTTTCGCTTCCTTCAAAGCATCAAGGTCATCGGCATGCTGTAGGCGGATGAGGTAGTCGGCGTTGCTCATGGGGGTCATGATGTAGTCCTCTCTACTCGAGTCTATCGACAGGAGGCAACCGATTGCGGCCCCCGAATTCCCATCGATCGAATTACCGTGCCATCGGGCACAGTCTACCCCTCAAACGTTTCGAAAGGATTGCCTGAAACGCAGCTCTGGTTCTCGAACAGCTTTGCGGCGTTTCCCCAAAATCGCCGCACCACGACCTGCAATAAGTGTAGCCCATGACGCTCGAGCATACGAGAAGAATATTCAATTGCCCCGACGAGACCTGTCGACCCCAACAAAGAAGGAGAGGCCGATTCCAGCGCTTGAATCTTGCTTACTCCATGATTCCCCAATCGAAGGCGCGCGCGAGAACCACGGCGGCGCGTTCGCGAGCGACGTGTTCGTAGGGCCTTAAGTACTTGCCGTCGGGCTCGTCGTAGCCGGTGACGAGCTCCTCGTACACCGCCCAGCTCAGGTAATCGCGCGACCAGTCACTCGCCAAGTCGCCGTCGGCGAAGCCGGACAGATCGCTGCCCGCCTCTTCGAGCTCGCCAGGCGTAGCGCACAGGCGGCCGAGGATGGTGACCATCTGCTCGAAGGTGACCTCGCCGTCAGCGTCGAAGTCGAACGTGCCGTCGACGCGCTTGATGCCGGTGATCACGCCGCGCGCGACCGCCCAGTTGGCAGCCGCGGTGTAGTACATCCCGTCGGCCGAGCCTGCGATCCCCGTCGTGTCCACGGCGGTCTCGGGGTCGTAGGAGGCGTACTCGTCCGGGCACGCGTTGCGCCAGAGGATCGTCGCCAGCTGGCCGCGCGCGAGGGTGTCGCCCACGCCGAACCAGCCCGCCTTCTCACTGTCGGTGTAGCCCGTGATAAGGCCTCTATACGCCACGTCGGTCACACCATCGGCGTACCAAGACCAAGGCGAGTAATCGACGTCGGGGAACTGAGGAATAGGCTTCGCATCGGGGTCGACCTCTGCGGTATAGGTGGCGGCAACGTTGCTAGGAACCGCCTTCGGCTCATAGACCTTGCCGTCCGCTGAGCTGACCCAGCGTCCAGTGAGCGTGTACCAATTCGGGATGGAAAGCGAGCACAGGCGACTCGATCCTGCACCCTCGAACGCAAACCTCGAGCCAAGCACCACGGTCTGCAGACGATCGCAGGAAGAAAACATGCTCGTCATTTTCGTGACCTTCGAGGTGTCAAAGCTCGAGAGATTCAGGGACACAAGCTTACGACACCCGAAGAACATGCTAGACATGTTCGTGACCTGCGAAGTATCGAAATTCGAGAGGTCAAGAGACGCGAGTTTCAAACAGCAGTCGAACATCCCGTACATATTCTCAACCTTCGAGGTGTCGAAACTCGAAAGGTCCAGGGACACAAGATTGGGGCACGAGGAGAACATACTGAACATATTCGTGACCTGAGAGGTATTGAAGCCCGAAAGGTTGAGGGACGCAAGCGACGAGCACATTTCGAACATGCGCTCCATCGTTGTAACCTGAGAAGTGTCGAAGCAGGAAAGGTCGAGGGTCTTAAGCGACTCACACCAGGAGAACATGCGGAACATGGTCGTGACCTGCGAGGTGTTAAAGTTTGAAACATCCAAGGACAGAAGAGACTCGCAGCCAAAGAACATCGAGTACATCCCCGTAACCTGCGAGGTGTCAAAAGCAGAAACGTCCAAGGACGTGAGCTTCTCGCAATTGCTGAACATGAGGGACATGTCGGTGACCTGCGAGGTGTCAAAGCTCGAAACGTCCAGAGACGCGAGCACGTAACAATCGGAGAACATCGAACTCATGTCGACGACCTGCGACGTGTCAAAACCCGAGAGGTCCACGGACTCAAGCGACTCGCACCTGTCAAAGAGCCCTGCCATGTTGTCGACCTGAGAGGTGTCGAACCCCGAAAGGTCCGCGGACTTGAGCGCCTTGCACCCCTCGAACATCTGGGATATATCGGTGACCAGCGAGGTATCGAGGCCGGTAAGATCGACGGTAGCGAGATTCGAGCACTGGTAGAACATCTGCCTCGCAGACGGCGAGCCGAACCGCACGTTCCCCTTCACGACAAGAGAGGTGATGTCTTCACGATGGGAGAGCCAATTGAAGCCGGAGAGCTCCCCCGACTTCGCTCCTGAAAGTGGCTCGATCGTCAGGCATCCGCCCGCATCAATCATCCAGCGGCAGGTCCCGCTCGTCATCCATTCGACGATCGGGGCGGCGGGCGCATCAGCTTGCAAGGTAACGTCGCCACGCTCGGCGGCGAAACCTGCCCCGAGCACCGACGCGGGAGCCACGCCATCAGCATCGGAGGGCACAACGCCACCTGCATTCTCGACAGGTGCAATCAGTTCTCCCGACTCCCTGCAAGCTTCATCTGCTTGCGCTTTCTCGGCGGGCGCGAGGGGGCAAAGCGACAGGGCCAGGACTGTGGCGAGCAGCGGCTTTAAGGCCTTCTCGGCGGGCTTGGAAGCGCCCATATTCACTCCTTATAACGTGAAACCGATAGCATCGAGGACGTATTTCGGAACCATGAATCGAACCGTCTTCTCGGGATCGACCATCTGGCAGACGCGCACGTCGGCAACAAGCGACAGCAGCATGACCAGGTCAGCTTCTGATTCGTTGGTACGCGATGCAAGCAGGTCGACCATTTGCTGAACTGCGAGCTCAGCAGCCTTATCAAGCGACTCAGCAGACGCGATGATGCCGAAATGCGTGTCGTTCTCAATGAGAGGATTAGGAACCGAGAGTTCAGGCATCGCGGTCAGCGTCACCGTCGCATAGCCGGCAACCTCTGCGCCCGAAACGCTCACCTCGCCATCGCCCATAACGGCATGCATGTCCCCGCATCCGAACAGCGCACCGTCGACAGCAACGGGGAAATAGAGCGTCGCACCCGCGGCGATGGCGGTATTGTCCATGTTACCGCCGTGCTTGCCCGGCGTTCCGCAATTGACCGGCTCGCCTTCAGGGGCAACGCCGATGACGCCGATCATCGGGGCGAGCGGGATGCTCAGACGCTCATCCCATACGACCTTACCGTCCTCGACCTTGCAGAAATGCGTCGCCCAGTCGCTGAAGCGATTGCCGCAAACGCCTTCGTCTTCGCCAGTGCAAGAGCTAGTCTGGGCATCGAGCTCAATGTTGTCGATATGAACCTTGAGCGTGCCGCCCGCAACAGCTCCTTCAACGAAGATCGGGCCCGTGGCAGGGTTGATTGCGTCCCAATCGATTTCGCTCAATTGATCTTCGGGGCCCTGCAGCTGGTTGCCGAAGCAGTCCTTCGTGCGAATACGAACCGTTTCTCCAGATGGAACCCTCAATACAGGTTCCAAATCCCTATCGAAGGCAAACAGTGTTTTGGAGTCATCAAGTTCGATCATAAGACATTTCCCTTTCAAACGTTTCCGTTACCATCAGTGAAAATCTGGCTCGAGCGCCGCTTTGTAGCACTCGTAAAGCTCAGGTACCGCCTTTTTCATACTCACCGGCTTGAAATCATCGCGCCGAATGAGGCAGTGCTCGCTCATTCCCGTCGCAAACGGTTTCGCCGTGTCGAAATCGACCGATTCCCCGTCGAAGACCCTGTACCGAAACTGCACCTTCGTCGGCTTCAGCGCAGTGACAGCTAATTGCACGACGACCTTGTCCCCATAGCGCAACGACTCGCCGTAGTCGCACTCGACGTGCAAAACAGGAGAGATAAGCCCTCGCTCCTCCAATTCGACATAGGGGAATCCCAGCTCGGCAAGATACTCCTCGCGAGCATCCTCGAAATACAGGATGTAGTTGGCATGATAGACGACGCCCATCATATCGGTTTCGCCGTAGCGGACGAAAATGGGAACATTCAGACACATTGCGGGCACACCTTCTAAAAAACGGTAGAATACCTCATTGTATGGTAACGCATTACGCACTCATTGAGATATCAAGAAGGAAAAAACGAACCGATGGCCGATTCCGATTCGACTAAGAATAAGCAAACCTACGAGCGATTCACGCTAAAGATGGCCGTTGAACTCGCCGCCCCGCATACGTGGCCCGCCTCCATCTTGCCCGTGCTCGTCGCCACAAGCTGCGCGGTCGTGCACTCCCCCGCCCTCGATGTCCTTATGGTGTGCGCCCTGCTCGCCATCTGCATCCTCATGCAGGCTTCCGTCAACACCTTCAACGACTACTACGACTTCGTCAAAGGCGCCGACAGCGAAGAGGATAACGTCGATGTGACCGACGCCGTGCTCGTGTACAACAACATCAATCCGGCTTCGGCACTTCGTCTTGCGATCGGCCTTCTTGTCGCCGCATTCGCGCTCGGCACCTACGTCATCTACTGCGCCGGATGGATCCCGCTTATCCTCGGCGTCATCGGCGCGGTGATTGTCGTCGCCTATTCCGCAGGTAAAACGCCTATCTCCTATCTCCCCATCGGCGAGGCGGTAAGCGGTTTCGTCATGGGCGGACTCATTCCGCTCGCGTGCTATCAAGTCCTCACGGGGGAACTCGATTTCGTGGTGCTCGTCTGGTCAATCCCCACGATCATCGGAATCGCGCTCATCATGATGACGAACAACACGTGCGACATCGAGAAAGACATCGAAGTGAACCGCCGCACGCTCCCGACACTGCTCGGCCGCCCGCGCGCTCGCAAAGTCTACCACGTGCTCGTCTTCTGCTGGCTCGCCGCGATTGCGGTTGTCATCGCAGTTTTCTTCACCCGCGGTGCGATTGTCTTGGTATTCGCACTGCTTGCGTCATATCCCCTGCTGAAGGCGCTCTTGAGCAACCCGCTTGCACCCCCCGCGCGCATCGGCGCAATGGCACAGATCTGCAGCGTGAACATCGCGCTTGGTTCGTTCTACGCCGCCGCGATCCTCGCGAGCAGCGCCATCGTCTTTATCGCATAGGCAGCCTTACCGCACACGACAAGGTCCCTCCCCTATTGACAGTAGCTCGCACAAGCGCCAGCATACTCAGCTCATAAAAAACCCTGCGCCCCGAAGAGTTACAACGAGACGCAGGGTACAAGTTAGCCACCGTTAAGCAAATACGGAAAGGCACTACTTCGTGACGAGAACGGGAATGTCCGACTCGCGCAGAACAGCGGTCGAAACGCTTCCCAACATCGATCGAACGGCGCCCAAGCCGCGGCTACCCATGACGATAAGCCCGCACCCTTCGGACTTCGCGATCGAGATAATCAACTCGTGCGGCTTCCCGAAGGCAACGCGCAACGTCGTGACATCCTCATGGCCGACGATTCGCTCGCCGACATTCTTCTTCAAATTGGAAAGCGCTTCCTCTTCATCGCCAATGGAAGTCAGAAGAACGCCCGCAGCACGCGCAGCGGCATTGAACGCCGGATCCCCCGTCTTCGCCAAATCGGTGACCGTAACGACGATCACGCCTTCAGCCAATCCATGATCGACGAGCTCATATGCATCGGCGAGCGCGCGGTTCGAAGCATCGGAGCAATCGTATCCTACGAGAATTTTCGAGTATCCCATGATGAAACCCCTTCTTTCATACGACGATAAGAACGCCGCCTATCCCCTTAGTCGGACAGTTTCTCAGGTCCAGGCTATCTGGATTCTACCATGAAGGTTCTTAAGCGAGAAGCAAGAAAGGAGCTGCTCGGGTGTTGCCGGCTCCGTCGTGGGAGCAAGGCCGACAACCCCCGCGATGTGCCCGATGATCGCCTCGGGGGAGCCGAACCTTGCAAGCAAGGCATCGAGCGATGCGTCGTGATCTCGTTTCGAAAGCCGTCGATCACGCTCGGCAACGAGGAGCGGGATATGACCGTAGGTGGGACGCGGCAAGCCAAGCAAGTCCTGAAGATATATCTGCTGCGGGGTCGAGCACAGAAGGTCAACCCCTCTCACCACGCAGTTCACCCCCTGCGCAGCATCGTCGACGACGACGGCGAGCTGGTAGGCGAATGCCTGGTCGGAACGACGGATAAGGAAGTCGCCGCAATCGAACTCGAGATTCTGGGAATACTCGCCCTGAATCGTATCGCGAAACGAGATTATCTCATCGGGAACAATCAACCGCATCGCAGGCTTTCTTCCCGAGGCCTCCCTCGCTGCGCGTTCATCGACAGACAGCGACCGGCATGTTCCCAGATAGACAAGCTTCTCCCCCCGATGAGGGGCAGAGGCCGCATGCAAGTCCGCGCGCGTGCAGTAGCAGGGGTACACCAGCCCCCGCTCTACCAGGGAATTGAAGGCAGCCGCGTAAGCCTCATCGCGATCGTGCTGGAAGAAGGGGCCATGATCCCAGGTCAAACCAAGCATCTCGAAGTCGCGCTGCACCGCATCGATGAATTCCGGTTTCGATCGTTCGCGATCCAAATCCTCGATGCGCAACACGATCTCGCCGCCTTGGGACTTCGCGATAAGCCAGGCCACAAGTGCAGCGTAGATATTTCCCGCATGCATGCGCCCGGTAGGAGATGGGGCGAATCGCCCGATGACCTTCTCGCTCACAGCGCGTACCCTTTCTTTCCCTAAAGACGGCAAAACAGTCGACTCAAAATTACCCGGCCCAAAAAAGCGGTGCCGACAACATACGTCGCCGGCACCGAAGAGCAGCCTCAAGAAATTACTTGCGCAAGTCCCTCACATGCTTCGTCTTGCCGGTCGAACGCTCGATGCCGCCCGGTTCGACAAGCTTCACCTTCACGCCGACGAGCAGCGTGCCCTTGAGTTTCTCGGCAATCATCTGGCGGAAATTGTCCATCACCTCGAATGAATCGCTGAAGGCCTCGGGCTTGAGCTCGACGTTGACCGTCATGCGATCGAGGCCGGTTTCGTTGTCGACCACGATGAGGTAGTGCGGGGTGACGCCCTCGATGCCCGCGAGAACGTCCTCGACCTGGCTCGGGAACACGTTCGTGCCGCGGATGATGAGCATGTCGTCACAACGGGAACGAACCTTCTGCATGCGCGCATGCGTGCGACCGCAACGGCACTTCTCGGTGACAACACGCGTCAGGTCATGCGTGCGGTAACGAAGTACCGGGATGCCTTCTTTATCAAGCGGCGTCAAGACGAGCTCGCCCATCTCCCCTTCGGGCACAGGCTCGCCGGTCACCGGGTCAACGACTTCCCACAGGAAGTGGTCCTCAGCGATATGCTGCATATCGCGCTCGCCAAGGCATTCGCCCGACACGCCTGGGCCCATGACCTCGGTCAATCCGTAGTTGTCGGTGCACACGATGTGCATGCGGCTCTCAATTTCCGCCTTGAGCGCAGGCGGGCAGGGCTCGCCGCCGAAAAGGCCGACGCGCAACGTCGATTTCTCCCAATCGTAACCCATCTGCTCGCCCACCTCGCAAATGTGAAGGGCGTAGGTAGGCGTCGCGATGATGACCGTCGTTCCGTAGTCCTCGATCATCTGGATATGACGCTCGGTGTTGCCCGAGCCCGCGGGAATCATCGTGCAGCCAAGCTTCATGCAGCCATAGTGAAGGCCGAAGCCGCCGGTGAACATGCCATAACCGAACGCCATCTGCACGCGATCGCCTGGCACAACGCCCGCCATACTGGCCAAGCGCGCGATACAGTCGCTCCAAACGTCCATGTCGTGCTTGGTGTATCCGACGACAATCGGCTTGCCCGTCGTGCCCGAAGATGAATGCATCTCGACGATCTTGTCGAGCGGCTGGGCGAAAAGACCGTAGGGGAATGTCTCGCGCAGCGCATTCTTATCGGTGAAGGGAAGCTTGCGGACATCTTCAAGCGTCTTGATGTCCTCGAGGCTCACACCCATCTCGTCCATCTTGTCGCGATACCACGCCACGTTCTCGTAGGTGTAGGCAACCTGGGCGATCAACTTCTCAAGCTGGATCGCACGAATGCGCTCACGGCTCGAAGTCTCCATAGCACGATCGAACACGGGAAGCACGTTAAAATCCCCCGCAGCGGCAGCTTTAAGAGCAGCGCCTTTTACGGAGGGGTCGAATATCTCTTCAGCGGTACTGTTCACGATCATCACAACTTTCTTAAGGGTTTACGCAACGAGGTGCGCTAGATCATCCTGGCCCAGAAGTTCAACGGGCTCACCTTCAAGCATCCTCTCGGCGGCAGCGACGTCGTTCACCGAGAGGACGATATACGTGCTGATGAGCGAATAGCTATACGTTACGTTAATGTGGCAGTCGGCGATGATTCCCATAACGCGCGCCAGCTCGCCGGGCGTGTCCTCAAGGCGAAGCACGAGCACCTCGGACTTCGAGCAAGCGGCATTCTGCTCGCGAAGCACCGCAAGTGCCGCGTCGGGATCGTCAACGACAAAGCGTACGATACCGTAGTCCCCGGTATCCGAAGCACTGTAGCCGCGGACGTTGACGCCCGCCTCGACGAAGGAATTGAGCACGCGAACAAGATGGCCGGGCTCGCTTTCGATGAAAACGCTGATCTGGGAAACGCTCATAAGACCACTCCTTCTCGCTTATTCCGCGGAATACGAGGCGCCCAGCTTGAACGCCTCAAGGTTGACATCGAGAAACTTCTCGGGAACGCGAGCGGTGATCACCCGGTTCCAGACCTCCGTCGGGAAGCCAAGAGCGCGTGAGAGCGCTCCGAGCAAAACGACGTTGGCGGCCTTTGTGGTACCTGCCTTGCGGGCAAGTTCAGTAGCAGGAATGAGCAGAGCACCCGCATCGCGCAAGCGCTCGCGCGCATGGTCGGGCATGGAGGCGCGCCCCGTAGCAACGGGAAGCGGCTTGATCGACTCGTCGTTCACGAAAAGGCTTCCGCCCTCTTTCACATAGGGAAGGTTGCGAAGCGCTTCGGTCGTCTCGAAGGACACGACGCAGTCCGCCGAACCCAAATCGGCGACCATGGACTGGACCTTCTCGCCGAAGCGCACGACGGTCGTCACCGCGCCGCCACGCTGCGCCATGCCGTGGATTTCGGAGACCTTCACGTCAAGCCCGCTCTCCAGGGCGGCACGGGCAAGCAGGTCGGCAGCGAGAATCGTGCCCTGACCACCGACGCCGCAAAGAAGCACTGTTTTCGTATCGGAACTCATCGGGTTCCCTCCTAATCCTGAACGATGAAGCCGCGTGCGCAATACTGCGCGCATTGCCCGCAGCCGATGCACATATCGCGATCGATCACAGCCTGGCCGGTCGCCTCGTCCTTGGCGATCGCAGGGCAACCGAGACCGATGCATGCACCACACGCCGTGCATTGAGGGGAAACCTCGAAAGCGAGTTTGCGGTGACGTTCAAGCAGGACACACGGGGCGCGGAAAACGATGACCGAAAGGGTGTCGGCGGCAGAAGTCGCCTCCTTAAGTGCGCGGCGGACAGCCCTTGCATCATGCGGGTCGACCGTGCGCACGTCCTCGATGCCGAGCGCCTTCAGAACACCTTCCATATCGAGCTCGCGCGAAGGACGGTGCTGAAGCGTCTCGCCGTTGAACGGATTGCCCTGACGCCCGGTCATGGCCGTCGTGCGGTTGTCAAGGATGCAAACCGTGCCTGCTCCCTTGTTGTAAACCGTCGAAATCAGCGAGGAAAGACCTGAATGCGCGAAGGTGGAATCGCCGATCACGGCGACGACGGGACGATGCTCGCGCCCTTGGAAGGCAAGCTCGAAGCCATGTGCCATCGACACGGAAGCGCCCATGTCCACGCACGTATCCATCGCGGAAAGAGGAGGCAAGGCACCTAAGGTGTAGCAGCCGATATCGCCTGTCACGATGGCCTTGCACCGCGAAAGCTCCTTAAAGACGAGGCGATGCGGGCAGCCGGGGCAAAGCGCAGGCGGACGGCCGGGAACATCGGCCTGGGCGGGCGCATGAGCAGGCTCGGGATAGCCGAACGCAGCACGGATCAGGCCGACCGACAGCTCGCCGTCAGCGGGCAGGGTCTCAGGGAAGGCGGCAACGTCGATTCCAAGGGCCGACACAGCGTTAGTCAGGTAGCTCGAGGCCTCTTCGACGACGTAGAGCGCGTCGACGCTCTCGGCGAAAGCGCATAGCGCCTTC
Source organism: uncultured Ellagibacter sp. (assembly GCF_934617235.1). GTDB lineage: Bacteria > Actinomycetota > Coriobacteriia > Coriobacteriales > Eggerthellaceae > Ellagibacter. The sequence continues at coordinate 14,637 of NZ_CAKTTZ010000035.1, forward strand.
TTGGGAAGCGGCCACGTGCATCCAAGCTTGAACACGGACGCATCAGGCAAGCCTTCCAGCACATGCTGCGACACGGCGCCGGCGCACACGACGCCGAGCTTGTCGCCGCGCCTGATGATGCGGTTGTACGGGCAGGTTTCAGCCCATTCGGAAAGCGCCTCGATGCGCTTAAGCTGCACCTTGCGGCGCGGCTTCGCGAACGCGGGCATCATGACCCACTTCGCAGGGTTGCTCTCGTAGGGCGCGGGCTCGACTTCGGCGCGAGTCCCAACTTCGACCGGGGTCTTCGTGTGCGAGACGCGCACCGACGAGCGGATGAAGAAGGGAACGTCGAAACGCTCGGAGAGCTCGAAGGCGTCGCGAGTGAAGGCAAGCGCCTCGGCGGAATCGGCGGGGTCGAGCATGGGGATATGCGCCGCGCAGGCATAGTAATGGGAGTCCTGCTCGTTTTGCGAGGAGTACATCCCAGGGTCATCTGCGGCAAGCACGACGAAACCGCCGCCAACGCCGGTATACGCAGCAGTGAACAGCGGATCGGCGGCAACGTTCACGCCAACATGCTTCATGGTAGAAAGAACGCGTGCACCGCCGGCAGATGCGCCGATGCCCACTTCGACCGCAACCTTCTCGTTCACGCACCATTCGGCATAGACGCCGTCCTTCTTCGCGAACGCCTCAAGCGTCTCGGTTGAAGGGGTGCCCGGGTACGCGACGCCGATGCGGGCGCCAGCTTCCCAAGCCCCCTGGGCAATCGCCTCATTTCCGCTTAGCAGTTCCATGTGATAATCCCTCTCGTAACTCTCGCCTTATGCGCCGACGCGTTTATTCCTCCCGATAGACGAGACAAAATGCGCCGATTTGCACGACGTCGCCCTCGTGGAGCTCGCGCGCTTCGACGTTATCGTTGTTCACCCAAACGCCGTTGAATGAGCTGTCGTCGGTAATCGTGTAGCCATCGCCCGTCGGCTCGACAACCGCATGGCTGCGCGAAACCGTCATATCGTTTAAGAAGATGTCGCACTGCGGGTTGCGCCCGACGCTCATCGGCGCATTGCCGAGCCTGAAGACCATTCCAATCTGGGGGCCCTTCACAACGCGCAGGACGAACTGGTGCTGCGAGCGATCGGCTGCAGGTTCCGCCCTTCCCTCAATGGGAAACGGCTTGAAGCTCTGCGTTGCGCCGAGCAACTTGAATCCGCAGGTGGGACACGCAGAAGCATCTGGGTTAAGAGTTGCACCGCATACGGGGCACGTTTCAGTCATAATGCTCGTCCTTCTTTCGTCTTGCATATGAAAGTTTAGCGAATCAGTACGTTGCCTTCGTCTTATCGTTGATGAGCGGGGTGTCGTTCAAGTCAACGGACGTAGCGACGGTCTGGCTTCCAGTGAAATTCGACAAAAGCCGGCCCACCCAAATGCCAGCCGCCTCAAGCGGATTCGGCGCCGCGACGTCCTCGCACGCGATGAGGTCGACCGTGGCAAGAGTCTCATTGTGCTGCTTGAAAACAGCGGTACCAACTTTGTCGCCTTCGCGCACGCTCCCGCTCACTTTGTTGAAACTCATTGTACAGCTCACATTGCCTTTAAGCGAAAATACGTCGAGCGAGCCATCAGGTTCGGAGAAAGTCGCCTTGATCGTCTTGTCCGTCCAGTCGGCATGAGCGACCTCGGCTACGACGGGAACCTCCTTCGTGGAGGTGCCCCATGTCATCGTGACCGTCTCACTCGCATGAGCATACGGGTAGCTCACGCTATTCGTATACACCCAATCGAAGAGCGTTTTCGCATCCGTGAAACGCTGCTGCTCGCTTGAGGAGTTGAGCACAATCGCATACAAATCGCGCCCATCACGGTTGCAAGCGCCCGCGAAGCATTCCCCCGCAAGCGAGGTGAAACCGGTCTTGATGCCGCACGCGCCCTCATAGACCCCGAGAAGCTCGTCGGTCGATTCCAGCTCGAGCGGAGTTGCCACTCCCCCACGCGTCACCGTGATCGTCGCCTTGTCCTTGGAGACGATATCGCGGAAGGTCTGGCTTTTCATTGCGTAGGCAGACATCGTGGCCACATCGCGGGCCGTGCTGTGCATATCGCCCGCATATTGGTCGAAGTCGAGGCCGTGCGGGTTCGCGAACAGCGTGTTTGCGCACCCAAGGCTTGCCGCCTTGGCGTTCATTGCGGAAACGAAGGCAGCCTGGGCACTACTCCCGCCGCCGAGTTTCGCCCCTACGGCATCCGCGATGGCGATGGCGGCATCGTTGCCCGACGAAGTGAGCATCGCCTTAATGGCATCTTCCATGGAAAGCACGTCGCCCTCTTTGAGCGATGCGGAAGACTCGCCGATCGAGGCAGCTTGAGCACTTACGGTCACCTGGTCGGTAAGCTGGGAATTTTCCAGAGCGACAATTGCCGTCATGATCTTAGTGACCGAAGCGATATGCGTCTGCGTGTCGGCGTCGCGTTCGAAATACACCGTGCCGTCGCCGTCAACCACATAAACGTACGTCGCGTCGACGCTTGGGCATTGCGAGACGGCAAGACCGCGCGACTCGACCGTTTCACCTGCGATGACGTCGGTTTTAGCGACGCCGGCGAAGGCGGCGTCAGGCACGAGGGCGAAGGAGAGCGACACTGCAAGAACGCAGGCGCAAAGCGCGGAAAGCGCCCGCACCCCAAAGGGGACACGGGCGCCGTGCGCAGTATGGTGCAAGCTAGCAATCAAGCTGGTAAACCTCTTCCGGAGAAACGGTGGCGAAACCGGCCGCTTCAAGCTTGGCCTCGATGTCTTCCGCTTCGCCAATCTTCAACACATCGATCGCCGTATCGGGGTTCACAGAGAAGCAGTAGCCATATTCAATGTTGACAGACTGCTGGTCTAAGAACTCGAGTAGCGTGGCAAGGCCACCCTTCACGTTGGGAACGCGGACAGCGAGCACCGGGGTGACCATCGCGCGATAGCCGGCTTCCCGAAGCGCCTCGGCGGCGGCATTCGGCGTGTCAGCGAGAACGCGGGCAACACCGAAGTCAGCCGTGTCGGCAAGGTTTAAGGCATGCAGGTTCACGCCCGCATCGCTCAACACGCGACATGCAGCAGCGAGCCTGCCCTTGTCGTTCTCGAGGAAAACAGTCAGCTGTGAAATCATTAGTGCTTCCCTTCTCTCAGGTCGATAACGCGCTTGGCCTTGCCTTCGCTGCGCTCGATGCTCTTCGGCTCGACGATCTTGATATCGACCTTGATCTGCAAGTTGCTCTTGAGCTCGGCCCCGAGGCGCTTCTTCAGATCCTCGAGCTTGCGAATCTCGTCGATCGGGAACTCGGGCACGGTCTCGACGTTCAGCGTGACCTTATCGAGCGGGCCGTTGTCGGTGAGCACGATCTGGTAGTGCGCCGTGATCTCGTCGAAGCCGGTGATGATCTGCTCGATCTGCGACGGGAACACGTTCACACCGCGGATAATCATCATATCATCGGAGCGGCCGATGATGCGGTCGATCTTGCGGTGGGTGCGCCCACATGCGCACTCCTCGTTGATGATGCGGGTGATGTCGCGCGTACGATAGCGCACGAGCGGGCAGCACTCGCGCGTGAGCGTGGTGAACACGAGTTCGCCATACGTGCCGTCGGGAACCGGCTGGAGCGTTTCGGGGTCGATGATCTCGGCGAAAAAGTGGTCTTCGGCAAGATGCAGGCCGTGGGACTCAGAGCATTCCATCGCAACGCCCGGGCCCATGACCTCGGATAAGCCGTACACATCGCAATAACGGATACCGAGCTTGTCGCGAATTTCCTGACGCATGTTCTCGGAAGCAGGCTCAGCGCCGAAAATGCCGGCGGAGAGCTTGAAGTCCTTCGCGGGGTTATAGCCCATGCTGATCGCCGTGTCAGCGAGATAGAGTGCATAGGAAGGCGTGCAGCAGAGGATGTCGGTGCCGAGATCGACCATCATCTGAATCTGGCGCTTCGTGTTGCCCGAAGAGGTCGGGATAACCGAGCAGCCTGCCGCCTCCGCGCCGTAGTGCGCGCCGAGGCCGCCAGTGAACAGGCCGTAGCCGTACGAAACCTGAACGGTGGAATCTGCATTGCCGCCCACCATGGCAATGCCACGGGCGAAGCAATCGCCCCAGTTCTTGATGTCGTTTGCGGTGTGTCCCACAACCGTCGCCTGACCGGTGGTGCCAGAGGATGCATGGATGCGGGCGACATCCTTCTTATCCACGGCAAACAGACCGAACGGGTACGCGTCGCGCATGTCCTGCTTAACGACGAACGGGAATTTCGCGAGATCCTCAAGACAGGTCAGGTCGTCGGGCGTGACGCCGGCCTCGGCGAAGGACTTCTTATAAAAGTCGACGTTGTCGTACGCATGACGGATCGACTTCTTCATTCGTTCGAGCTGCAGCTCGCGCAATTGCTCGCGCGGCATGGTCTCGATTTCTTCTTGGAAATACACCTCAAGTCCTTCCTTTTCTTACCTAGCGCCTATGCGCCCTTGCCCACGTCACCCAGCTATTGGATGCAAAATTTGACCCGATAGCTAGGGTTAACTCGTACAGTGTAGCGTTTTCCCCGCCCTGTCACGGGCTGGCGAAAGCAAAACTAGATTTCCTGCGTCGGAAAGCGTTATTCGGCACGCTTTTCACGCTTTGCGGCAGAAAGTCTGACGGCCCCAGCAACAACGTAATAAATCGTCGTAAACGCGCCGACAATGAGGCCCGCATAGACAAACCAGATGCCCCACGAATAGGGATCGGAAGAGAAGCCCGGCAACCACGCGAAGGGAACCGCGCCTATGCCAGCAAGAACAGGCCAGTTGAGCAGGAGCGCCGCAAAGCCGACGAACAAAAGCGTCGTCGCCACCTTACCAGGGTAAATCACCGCCACGCGAATGCGCCATTTCTTAAGCAGATATGCACCACCTATGAGAAGCAGCAAATCGCGGCCGAGCACCAAAACGACGATCCACAGCGGCAAGCGCCCGATGGCAAGCAAGCACGCAACACCGGAAATCATGAGGATGCGATCGACCGCGGGGTCGAGCAGGCGCCCGAGCTTCGACACCGTGTGCGTGCGGCGAGCAATCTGACCATCGATCCAGTCGGTTCCTGCCGCAACCGCGAAGAGCACCGTCGCGAGGATGTCGTAACCAGTGAGGATCAAACCGATAAAACACGGGACCATACACAGGCGAATCGCCGAGATGAGATTCGGGATGGTGAAGATGGTGTCAAGCACCTCGTCTTCTTCGGGTGTCAGGTCGTTCTTCGCGCCCTTGTCGATCATCTTCGCCATATAAGCCAAGCCCCCAGATAATAAAGCCCCAGCGGGTCAGTCGTGTAAATTGCAGCGAATTATTATAGCGCCCGACTTTGGCGGCAAACGTGCATTTCGCCGATTCCTCACGGAGATGTTGCCAGCTTGTTCCCATGGACTGCGGACCGAGTGTGTTAGCCCGCGACACCGATTAAACGAGCCCTAATCGAGGAATGACACGTTGATGTTCAACCGCAGGTCGCGTGCGATGGCGCGCAGCCCGTCATCGGATATGGTGTTTGCGAAGTCGCCGCCCTCATTGAGCAGGCGCGCCTTGACATAAATATCCGCCGCCTTCTCGATGGTGTGCATGAGTCCGAATGCGGAATCGAAATCGGCACCCGAGCAGAACAACCCGTGCTGCGCCCAGATAACCGCATCATAGGTCTTCATAAGCTCCGCAGTTGCCATCGCAATCTCGGCGCCTCCCGGCACCATCCACGGGACAACGCCCACGCCCTTCGGGAAAGCGATGATGCACTCGGTCATAATCTTCCAAAGCGCACGTGTGAAGGTGCGCGCGTCAAGCGGCATCACGGAAGTAAGCGCAACCACGTTGACTGGATGGGCATGGTAGAGGATGCGGGACGCGCCACTAGTCGCATTCGCGCGAACCGAATGAATCATGAAATGGGAGGGGAACTCCGAGGTGGGTCTGCCGCCGTCCTTAAGGCCCCAAACCACGCGGCACGCATCGCCGGTCGCGCTGATTTCGACAATCCCCACGTTGCGAGCGGTGTCGAGCGGGACATTGCGCATATAGCTGCCAGCACCAGTTACGGCGAAGAATGCGCCACGAAGGTTGTCAGCATGAACACCCAGGGGAATCCACTCGGAGGGATTCTCGTAGAAAAACGCTCGGCAATCAGCCACCTCCGCCTCGGTCATCCGATAGGTGAGGTTCCCACCATTGCGCTCGTGCCAACCTTGGCTCCATCCATCGGCGCACAGGCGAACGAAGCCCTTCATAAAGGCCTGCTGTTCTATGGCAACGCCCGAAACGACGCCCTTCGCCGCAGAAACCCCCTTGTCGAACACATCTTGAGCGCTATCGAAAAAACCCATCGTCTCGCGACCTTCCCCTATCCGCACGCATCGGAGCGCCGTCCTCGTTGACAAGCCCGACTATACCGCTAGATTTCCCTACATGGTTTCACAACTGCGAATTCGACGAAAATGAAAGGGACCCCTGTGAGGTCCCTATGAAACGTGTATTCGAGAACCTTCGCCCGATATGAAAAAGGGAACGCTGTCCTTAGCTTACCTTTTTCATCGGCTTGGAATGCTCGGGGACGTCGAACGACTCGACGTACATCTCCTTCGAAGGCGCCGGCCAGCCAGGTTCCATCGACAGGCAGTGCTTCGGGCATTCGAGCACGCAGGTTCCGCACTGGACGCAGCGGAACTTGTCGATGGTCCATTTGCGGTTGGGCTTCTCAACCACAATGGCAGCGCAGGGGCAGCGGCGCTGGCAGATGCCGCACAGGATGCAGACATCGACATCGTTGACGATATGCCCCTTAAGTCCTGCGGGAGCCTCTTTTTTCTCCACAGGATAGAGTACTGTCTCGGGCTTTTTGAACAGCGAGCCGAGCGTCATCTTTCCCAGTTTGAATCCACCCATGTTCTCCTACCTTTCCGTGCAGCTGATGCAAGGGTCGATGGTAAGGATGATGTTGTTCACGTCAGCAAGATCGCAGCCCTTGAGCGCCGCGGTCATTCCTGCGAGGTTTTGCGAGGTCGGTGTGCGCATACGCATGCGTTCGAGGTTCTTCGTGCCATTGCCGCGAGCATAGTAGTAGCACTCGCCGCGCGGCTGCTCGACAACGTTAGCTGCCTCAGAACCTGCAACCGGCGATCCCTTCACAGCAACCGAAATGTCGCCGTCGGGGATCTTTGCGATCATCTCTTCGATGATGTCAATCGATTGCAGTACCTCAAGCGCGCGAACCTTGCAGCGCGCATAGCAATCGCCCTGGTCGTCGAGGATGGGACGGAAATCCGCGAGCTCTGCGTAGCCGCCGCGACCAAGCATGCGAACGTCGTAGTTCACGTTGGAGGCGCGAGCGAAGGGACCCACCATGGAAAGCGCGAGTGCGTCTTCATGGCTCACGTGCCCCACGCCAACGGTGCGGTTCTTGACCGAGGAGTCCTTCAAAAAGGAGTTCATAATCTGGCGATAATCGTCCTTGATGCCCTCAAGCACACGTTTGATCTCGGCAAACTGCGTGGCATCGATGTCGCGCACAACGCCGCCGACCTTCACGACCGAGAAGATGACGCGTCCACCCGTCGTCTTCTCGAAGATGTCGAGCACGCGCTCGCGCAGGCGCCAGCAATGCATGAACAGGCTCTCGAAACCAAAAGCGTCGGCAGCAAGTCCAAGCCAGAGGATATGCGAATGGATACGCGAGAGCTCGTGCCAGATGACGCGCAGATACTCAGCACGTTTGGGAATCTCCACGCCCATGAGGCTCTCGACGGTTTCCGCATAGCCCATGGAGTGGCCGAACGCGCAGATGCCGCAGATGCGCTCGGCGATGAAGATGAACTGGTTGTAATCGCGGGTCTCGACGAGTTTCTCGAGGCCGCGATGGACAAATCCGATTTGGGGAATCGCTTCGAGCACCTTTTCGTCCTCGACGACGAGGTCGAGATGAAGCGGCTCGGGCAGCACGGGATGCTGCGGACCGAAGGGGATGACGGTTGCCTTGCCCATCGCTATTCACCATCCTTTCCGGTATTCGCCGCACGTTCTGCGGTTTCCTGGCGCGCCTTCGCATCGAGGGCGGCGCGCACCTTGGCAGCGCGCTCGGGATCGAGCTGCGCGAGCTTGGCCTCGATTTCGGCATCGCGCTCGACGTTGGTGGAACCGACGGCACGCTTCGCCTCGGCAGCCTTCTTCTTGCGTTCGAGGGCGGCGCGCACCTTGGCGGCCTTCTCGGGATCGAGGTTCTCAAGCTCGGCGGCGCGGTTCTCGCGCTTGCTCTCGCGGGACTGCTCCGCCTCGGCAGCCTTGGCAGCCTTCGCTGCGAACGCAGCCTTGATGCGAGCAAGCTTCTCGGGATCGGTGCCCGCGAAGCGCTCCTCGAAATCGGGCATCTGCGAGGCGTCGATGCCCGAGACCTTCGGCTTCATCTGCTTCATGGCTTCGGGGTGATCGGCTGCGTACTCGGTTTCGGCAACCTTCGCAGCGCGGGCGCGCTTGGCCTCGGCAGCCTTGGCCGCTTTCTCGCGAGCAGCCTTCTGAGCAGGAGAGATGATAGTCATCGGCTCGGATTGCGCAAGCTGGTAGAACTTCCCTCCGAAGTCGATGGCGATGCCTTTGATCATCACACCGAACAGGTCGTGAATCTCGTTTTCGAACACGAAAGCGGCGAGGAAGTTCCCCGTGATGGAGGGTACCACGTCGGTCTTCTTCACGCCCACGACCTTGTAATTTTGAAGCGCACCATCTGCCATCATGAACGAATAAACCAGATCGATGCCCGCATCGGTGTTCACGGCGAGGATTTGCACGAAGCGCGCCTGCTCGCTTTTCATGCGATCGGACAGCTCCGGCACTTCGGCCAGCTTGAGGGGAATGAACTCAGAGGAGAATTCCATATGTCCTACGCTCCCTTCTTCTGTTGCGCCATAGCCTTCGCCTTCTCGTCGAGGATGCCTACGGCCTGCACGACGCCATCGATGATCGCCTCGGGGCGGACGGCACAGCCTGGAACATATACGTCGACGGGTATCGCCTTGTCAACGCCACCAAGGACGTTATAGCAATCGTGGAAGACGCCGCCCGAGCAGGCGCAGATGCCACATGCCACGACCGCCTTCGGTTCGAGCATCTGGTCGTAGATTTCCTGGACGACCTTGATGTTCTGCTCGTTCACGCTGCCCGTGACGAGGAAGATGTCGGCATGCTTGGGGTTGCCGGTGTTGATGATTCCGAAACGCTCCACATCAAAGCCCGGGCAAAGCGCGGCGAGCACCTCGATGTCGCAACCGTTGCAGCTCGAGGCATCGTAGTGAATAACCCAGGGTGATTTCGAGTTGTAAGCCATTGATAAGCCTCCTTACAGGTAGGCCAAGACGGCCACGTTCAAGCCGCCGGCGACAAGCGCGACGAGCCATGCGGATTTCAACATGAGCTGCCACTTCACGCGGGCGAAGTTGTTATCGATCCAGATCTCGAGGAAGTACACAGCGAGAACGACGACGACCGCAAGGATGAGAGAGAGCGGGTTCGACCAAACGAAGAACATGGCGACCCACCCCATGAACAGCACGTTCTCGCACCAATGCATCACTTCCACCAAGCCGAGCGTAGGGCCGCTCATCTCGGTTGTGACGCCGCGGACGATTTCTTGATGCGCATGATGCGACATGGAGATGTCAAAGGGAGACTTGCGAAGCTTGATCGTAAGCACGAATAGAAAGCCCAAGAACGCGAGCCATGCCGTCGTGATTGCGGGGGCATCGAGGAAGAAAACTCCCGCCACATCGAACCACCCCGACGCCATGAAGAACGCCACGCACATGAGATAAAGCATCGGCTCGTACGCCATTGCCTGCAGCGTCTCACGCGCAGCACCCACTTCCGAATACGGAGAACGCGTGGAATAAGCAGCGACGATGAAGAGCAGCGAGGAAAGCGTTACGAGGAACACGCTCAAAAGCAAGTTGCCGCCCGAGAAGAACACACCGCCCGCGACCAGCGTGAAGATGAATGCGAAGAGAATATACGCGTGCTCGGAAGTGTTCACCGAGGCGTTCTCCTTGGAGAAAAGCTTGCGCACGTCGTAGTAGGGCTGCAGAAGTGGCGGCCCGACGCGTCCCTGCATGCGCGCGGAGATGATGCGGTCAAGCCCTGCAAGCAGGCAGCCGATGATGGGACCTGCAATCGCAAACGCGATGATGCCGATGACCGTAACGATGATCGTCATGAGAATCCTCGCCTTCCTACAACAAGCCCGGCAGCATAGCAGCCGCCCAAGCAATCGCCGCAACCATGATCACGATGCATGCGCCCGAACCGACAGGAGCAATGCGCGCCTCGCCGAAGATGCCGTCGAGGTACATATTTCGCGTCGTAGCCTCAACAGGCGCGGAAAGCGAACCGCGGAACGTGCGCGCCGCGTTGTCAGCCGAAGCACCCGCGAGGTACACATCGACCTTTTTCTGCTTCGAGGAGCGGCCCAATCCCGCGAAGAGCATGAGGATCACGAGCACCGCGCAGATAGCAGCGATCCAGAGGTTCCCGTCCGAGATATCCTGGCCGCCGTAAGGGAAGGCGGTCTGGATATAGGGAACGACAAGCCCCGAGGACATCAACGGGAGAAGCACGCAGGTGACGCACACAAGGCCCGCCATCAAAAGCAGCGCCGCCCACTCCGTTTTATGCACGGTGAGCTCGACGTTTTGCGGCTCGCCTGCGATCCCCGAGAGCTTTCCGAGCCACTTCGCCCAGAACATAAAGGTCGCTGCCGAACCGAATGCGAGCAAGATGATGAGCGCAACGTTGCCCGTAACGACGAATGACACGAGCGTCGCCCACTTCGCGATGAGCATGCCGAAAGGTGCCACGAACATGCACATGATTCCGAGCATCATGAAGCGAGCCAGGCGCGGCATGCGCTCGAAGAGCAGGTCCATGTCCTCGATGTTGCGGCTGCCGATGTGATGCTCGGCGGTGCCCACGCACAGGAACAGGAGGCTTTTCGCGACCGCGTGGAAGATGATGAGCAGGATAGCAGCCCAAACGGCTTCCGGCGTTCCCACGCCCGCGCACGCGGTGATGAGACCGAGGTTCGCGATCGTGGAGTACGCGAGCACGCGTTTAGCATTGCTCTGCGAGATCGCCATGAAGGAGCACAGGGCGAAGGTGAGGCCACCGACAAGGACAACCATCACGGAAGGCACCAAGCTTACCGCGAAGATCGGCGAGAGCTTCACCAGCAGAAACACGCCCGCCTTAACCATCGTGGAAGAGTGAAGCAGCGCAGATGTCGGCGTCGGGGCGACCATTGCGCCGAGCAACCAGGTGTGAAAGGGCATCTGCGCGGCCTTCGTGATACCCGCGAACGCAAGCAAAGTGACCGGGAGCATCACAAGCGCCGGGAAGGCGGTTCCGAGCTCAACGAACATTGCGAAGGAGAGCGGCAGGCCGAAGACTCCCAGATAGACGAGGGAGAACTGGAACGCGACGCCACCGAGCAGGTTCATCACGATCTGGCGGAACGCGTTGTTGATTGCCTCTTCAGATTTCGTGAAGCCGATGAGCAGGAAGGAGCACAGCGTGGTAACTTCCCAAGCCGTGTACATCCACGCCATATTGTCAACGAGCACGATGTTGAACATAGCGGAGAGGAACGCGAACATGATGGCGAAAAACCACGGACGGCGATCGCGCGCCTGAGGGTTCTCGTGCAGTTCGTGAGCCTGGAAATCCTTCATGTAGCCCAGAGCATACACGCAGATTCCCGAGCCGACGATGCCGATGATAAGCACCATAATCACACCGAGCGCATCGACACGCATCGTCGTGGAGAACTCAGTCCCCGCCTGAACGGCGAACTCAAACCACAGAGCCACAACGATTTGCAGCGCTGCCAGGCCCAATGCAAGCGGACGCTTATAGCGAACCGCGTAGCAGACAACAAAGATTGCGACGGTAAGATCGATGGCGAGGTTCACCAGGGAAAGCGGATGCCCCCATTCGGCAGGCAAGGCGAACTCGTAGGTCCCAGAACCCGCGAACACCACCGCAAAAGCGATGGACAGCACCGCGATAAGAGCGGCGAAAGCTACGCCTATCACGTCGCGCGCGCGATCGTTCCTAACGATGAGAAGCAGCAATGCCGCAACAACGGGCACCACAATGAGGGAGGCAATCAGCTCCATCGCATACTCCTTTTCTTGAATAGTTACCTTCCTGCACCAAACGCAAATCGAGAAGGCGAACGCGAGACTCGCGTGGGGTCTACTCTAGTCAAAAGGAGAGCGTTCGACCTGCACCTTTGGAGTGCAGGTCGAAATCAGTCGGTAAAAGGGCTATCGCAGAGGTAGCAATTACCTTTGGGAAGAAAAAAGCGAGCCAGATTTTCATCTGACCCGCTTGCATAAGCTGGTCGGGTTGACAGGATTTGAACCTGCGACCCCTTGACCCCCAGTCAAGTGCGCTACCAAACTGCGCCAC